>CAZOWW010000200.1:0-6950 GCA_964583765.1 uncultured Kineosporiaceae bacterium | reverse complement strand
GCGAGAAGTCCGGCTCGATGCCGGTGGTGTCGCAGTCCATCATGAAGCCGATGGTCCCGGTGGGCGCCAGCACGCTCGCCTGCGCGTTGCGCCACCCGTCCCGCTCCCCGACCTTCAGGCAGGTGTTCCACTCCCGGGTCGCGACCCGGTGCACGTCGCGGTCCACGGCGTTGACGCCACGCACCGCGTCGTGGGCGGCCGCGTGCTTGCGCATCACCCGGCGGTGCCCCTCGGCGTTGGGGGCGTACCCGTCGTAGGGGCCCACGACTCCCGCCATCTCCGCGGAGCGCCGGTACGCCGTCGCGGTCATCAGGGAGGTGATGGACGCCGCCAGCGCACGACCGCCGTCGGAGTCGTACCCGAGGCCGCAGGCCATGAGCAGCGCACCGAGGTTCGCGTAACCGATGCCCAGCTGGCGGAACCGGCGCGTCGTCTCCCCGATGGCCTCGGTCGGGAAGTCGGCGAAGCAGATGGAGATGTCCATTGCGGTGATGACGAGCTCCACCACCTTCACGAAGGTGGCCGAGTCGAAGCTCCCGTCCGGCTTGAGGAACTTCATCAGGTTCAGCGAGGCGAGGTTGCAGCTGGAGTTGTCCAGGTGCAGGTACTCGCTGCACGGGTTGGAAGCGGTGATCCGGCCCGAGTCGGGCGTGGTGTGCCAGTCGTTGATCGTGTCGTCGTACTGGATCCCGGGATCGGCGCACTCCCAGGCGGCCCGTGCCATGCGGTGGAAGAGCTCCCGCGCCCGGAGGGACTCAATGATCTCCCCGGTCGTGCGGGCGCGCAGCCCGAACGGCTCGTCGTTCTCCACGGCCCGCATGAACTCGTCGGAGACCCGCACCGAGTTGTTGGCGTTCTGGTACTGCACGCTGGCGATGTCCCGCCCACCCAGGTCCATGTCGAATCCGGCGTCCCGCAGAGCACGGATCTTGTGCTCCTCGCGGGCCTTGGTCTCGACGAACTCCTCGATGTCCGGGTGGTCGACGTCCAGGACCACCATCTTGGCGGCCCGACGGGTCGCGCCGCCGGACTTGATCGTCCCGGCCGAGGCGTCGGCGCCGCGCATGAACGAGACCGGCCCCGAGGCGGTTCCGCCGCTGGAGAGCAGTTCCTTGGACGAGCGGATCCGGGAGAGGTTCAGGCCGGCTCCCGAGCCGCCCTTGAAGATGAACCCCTCTTCCCGGTACCAGTTCAGGATCGACTCCATCGAGTCGTCCACGGACAGGATGAAGCAGGCCGAGACCTGCTGAGGGGCCGGAGTGCCGACGTTGAACCAGACCGGGGAGTTGAAGCTGAACACCTGGTGCAGCAGCATCCAGGTCAGCTCGTGCTCGAAGATCTCGGCGTCCGCGTCGGTGGCGAAGTAGCCCCGGTCCTTGCCCACCTTGGCGTAGGTCATCACCACGCGATCGATGAGCTGCTTGAGACTCCACTCCCGGGCATCCGTGCCGAGCGCCCCGCGGAAGTACTTGGTGGTGACGATGGTCGAGGCGTTCAGGCTCCAGAAGTCCGGGAACTCCACCCCGGGCTGCTCGAAGATCGTCTCTCCGGTCTTCCAGTTGGTCTGGACGACGTCCCTGCGTTCCCAGGTCACCGCGTCGTAGGGGTGCACACCGTCCGTGGTGAACACCCGGGTGACCGCCAGTCCCGTGCGCTGCACCCGAGGGCCGTCGCCCTTGGTCTTGCGCGTGCCGGCGTCCGACGTGGTTTCCGTCATGGTGTTCCTACCCCTTGGTATGCGAAAGGTTCCGGCCTCTGTCGTGCCGGCTTCGTGGTCCTGCCGGCCCTTCGTATCGCGGAGTCCTCCCCGTTCACGCGGTCACGTCCGTCGTGCCCGCACGCCCGCCCCGGGAAACTCCGGCCCGTGCGCCGTTCTCTTCGGCGCACGGCGTCCTGCTGTCGTGATGATCCGTCTGTGGTGATCCGTTCCTGGTGGTCCGGATGGCGGCCGGTTCGACCCCGGGAGGGGGAACCGGCGGTGCTCACGCGCTGATGCATGGTCGGCACATGCATGGTCGGCGCCGGACACCCGCGCGAGAGCACACGCGAACAGTCCGGCGGACTGCAGGCCCTGGAAGACCTGCCGAGCGCCCCGACCGCCTCGTTCAGCATGGTTCGGGACGTTCCGTCCCGGGCGCAGTGCCCGGATGGACGGCGGCGGAGCCGGGTGGATCCCCGATCCTCCGACCACCGCGCGGATCAGGGAGATCCGGTGACGTCGACGGGACGGCGGGTGGACCCCCGAGAGCGGTCGTCGTGGCCGGCCCTCAGGAGCAGGATCGCGGCCTCGAAGTCCTCCAGGGACTCGAAGCCCTGGTAGACGCTCGCGAACCGCAAGTAGGCGACCTCGTCCAGGTCACGCAGAGGAGCCAGGATCGTCAGACCGACCTCGTGCGCGTCGATCTCGGCGCACCCTCGCGACCGGATCTGTTCCTCGACCCTTTGCGCCAACAGCGCAAGATCGTCATCACTGACCGGACGCCCCTGGCAGGCCTTGCGCAGTCCGTTCACTATCTTCGAACGACTGAACGGCTCCGTGACACCCGAGCGCTTGACCACGGACAGGCTGGCCGACTCCACCGTACTGAAGCGCCGCCCGCAGGCGGGACACTGCCTCCGTCGCCGGATGGCGGCACCGTCCTCACTGCTACGGGAGTCGACCACCCTCGAGTCCGAGTGCCTGCAGAAGGGGCAGTGCATGACTTCACGACCTCCCCTGCGGACGAACCGAACACTTCACCACAACACCGCTGTGGACGACCCTGGGGATGAGCTGTGGGTAACCCTGCCCGGCCCGTGGACTACATGTGGACGACTTACAGCGGTGTAACTACTACATCTTGGGGAAGACGCTATGCCTCTGGCAGACGCGACGCAAGCCGGTCCCGCGTGTCGCCGGGGCACGTTGCCGGTCTCACATCACGACCAGGCAGTTGGTCAATCGGCGGCCGGTACGGCGATGCGCTGCCCCGCACGCACCTCGGAGTCGGGCAGTGCGTTCAGTTCGACCAGCTCTGCCACGGTGTCCCGCGGGTCGGTGTCCGGGGCAACCTGCCGGGCGATCCGCCAGAGCGTCTCCCCCGGCTGCACCACGCGGTAACTCACGGGCAACGGGCCCCCTCGCTGGCCGGCCTCCGCCGGCCGGCTCAACAGAGCGAAGGCCAGGGTCATCGCCGTGACCACCGCCACCCCCACGAGGAACCGCACCACGAACACGCCCCGGCGGGTCAGTCGCAGCGGACGATCACACTCCGTGCGCAGGCCTCGCCCGATGGGGATCACTACCGCCCCCCGACCCGGAGGCGCCCCGGTGTGCCGCAGTGGACCCGCGGCACGACGCGACACCCCCGCCGCGCCCGCCCGACGATTCCGTTGCCCCCGGGATGCGGCAGCTCCGCCCGATAGCACCACCGGTCGCCCCACCACGTGCGGGGCGTTCCCCTGCGCTCGCCCTGCCCACTCTGCTCCCACCGGCCCGCCTCCTGCCGTCCCGACTCCGCTTCACCACGTCACCCCGGGGTTCCTCACTTCGCGGGGCCTCCGCCCCTTCGCTCCGCCCCCCGGACGGTCGTTCACCCCTCGCGAATCAGCGCCTCGCTCCGGGCCGCCGGCACACCGTCCGTGCCACCCGATCCCGTCCCGCCCGGGCCCATCGATCGGACCCGAACCGAGCGAGCCATCCGTACAGGTGTTCGATCGAACATGTGTACGGATTCCTATCAGACGCGGGCGCGGCTGTCCACCAGACGACGGCAGGCACTCCCGCTCCTGGTCGGTGGTGGCGCCCAGGCTCGCCTGACGGCACCGCGGGATCACGTACGACGGCACCCGCGGAGGTGGAGGAGCCGACGGCGAGAACGGTTCGGACAGGGGACGGCTCGAATGGAGGAGGGACCGGACAGAGAGGGCACAGCCGGAGAGCGAAGGGCCGGGGGCGGCGACACTTCCCCACAGAGGGATGAGACATGTGTTCGAACGCGCTACGGTGAACCCACGCAGATCCGGCGTCCCTCAACTCCGGACGCCGGGGCCCTGCCAGCAGTCCTGCGCGCCCGGAGTCCGCGAGCCCCGGGAATGCGGGCGGTCACGGCTCGGGCACGCGCGCCGCACGTCCCGCTCCGCGGCAACAGCACGACGGAACCAGTGATGGTTGCTCGACCGGGCAGCAACGGCTCGGCCGGGCCGAGCGGAACGGTTCAGGCAGGACCGGCCGGCACCGGAGGCCGGCACGGGCACGGTCGGACCAGGGAAGGAACTCATCGTGGCCAGAGCACGGGACACCAGGGATCGTCCAGCGACGCGGGCGGTGCCGCCCGCCGAGCAGTCCGGTGCGTCCGTGCATCCCTTCCCGGACGCACCCGACACCGGGGACGGCCTCACCGCCCGGCAGCGTCTGGTGCTCGAGACCATCCGGGATGCCGTCGAGCGCCGCGGCTATCCCCCCAGCCTCCGCGAGATCGGGGAGGCGGTGGGTCTGACCAGCCCGAGCAGCGTCGCCCACCAGCTCACGAGCCTGGAGCGCAAGGGTTACCTGCGTCGTGACCCCAACCGGCCTCGTGCGATCGAGGTCACGCTGCCCAACGACGCCCGGGAACCCGGATCCGGGAGCCGCCACGCACTGTCCGGCCGGTCCCACGGGATCACCGGGTATTCCGATGAGGACGTGGTGAGAGACACGGCTGAGGAGAACGACGCCCGGCCCACCCCGTCCTATGTGCCGGTTCTGGGCCGGATCGCCGCCGGCGGTCCGATCCTGGCGGACGAGGTGGTGGACGACGTCTTCCCCCTCCCCCGCCAACTCGTCGGAGACGGCGAGCTGTTCCTGCTGAAGGTGGTCGGCGACTCGATGATCGAGGCGGCGATCTGCGACGGCGACTGGGTGGCGGTGCGGCAGCAGCCCGTCGCGGAGAACGGCGACATCGTGGCCGCGGTGCTGGACGGCGCCTCGACGGTCAAGACCTTCCGTCGCAAGGGCGGCCACGTGTGGCTGCTTCCGCACAACAGCGCCTACGAGCCGATCCCGGGGGACGAGGCGCAGGTCCTCGGCAAGGTCGTCGCCGTTCTTCGGCGGGTGTGAGTGCCCGGATCACCCGTGAGACGGCGGTGAGGGTGGATCCGCCACCGGCTGGGCATCCCAAGTAGGTCATGGGAGCCGAGCGACTCCGATAGCCTCACGAGAGTGCCCCGCAGGGACGAGGCCGGAAAAGGACGGCCGCGGAACGGTCCGCACGGGGACGGGCAGCCCGCGGGAGAGGGGCATCGATCATGACCGCGATCGATCTGGATCACGCCGTGCGTGCTGTCCTGGCCCGCGAACTGCGGCTGGCTCCGGCGGCCATCACCGACGCGGCGCTCCTGGCGGATCTGGGTGTCGACGAGGATCACTCCGTGCTGATCCTCAGCGCGGTCGAGGAAGCGCTCGACGTCCGCTTCCCCGATGACTTCCTGGAAGGAATCCACACCTTCGGCCAGCTGACCACCGCGATCCAGGTGGCCGTGGGGCCGTTCCGTCCCTGAGCTGAGCCCGCAGTCCGCACCGGCACGTGTTCCCCGCCGTCCCGAACACGGTGCCGAGGGTGCAGGGCGGCCCTCTCGCCCGGTTGGGTGCGGTCCGCGTGCGCGGCGCTGCTCAGGCAGCCCCGGGCAGCGCCGCTCAGGCAGTGTGCAGGTCCGCGCAGGCGAC
Organism: uncultured Kineosporiaceae bacterium; assembly: GCA_964583765.1. Taxonomy (GTDB): domain Bacteria; phylum Actinomycetota; class Actinomycetes; order Actinomycetales; family Kineosporiaceae; genus CAZOWW01. The sequence goes on along the minus strand of CAZOWW010000200.1, from coordinate 1,267 downwards.
AGGGCTGCCCGAGTTCCCCGCGGCGTTGCCCTTCGAGTCCCCGGAAGCGAACAGCACCAAGGACTTCGCGTCCGAGGACGTGGTCCCCGACAAGCGGGCCGTTGCCATCGCGTGTCCCTCGAAGTCGGCCTGGAAGACCAGCCGGAGCACCGACGTACCGCCGGCACCACGGACGCGGTATCCAGCACCGCCGTCGTGCGCCGCGCAGGCAGCGATCCGTGCCTCCACCTGATAGTGGCCCGTGGCCAGGAGCCCGCTCAGCTGGACGGTGGCGGTGGCGAAGGAATGGGCCCGCGCCACCCAACCGGTGCCGGAGACGGTGGCGCCGGTGGCAGGGCCACCCGTCACGGGCTGAAAGGCGCCGCTCACCAACCGGGCGCCGCTCACTGCCACCGCAGGGGACAGCGCAGGGCTCGTGTGAAGGCCTCCCGGTGCCGGCGTCCCCGCCGTCTCGGTCGCGGCACTCGTTGTCCGCAGGGCGGCCGACGGGCCGGACCCGGTGGGTACCGCCGCGGCCGTCGTCACGATCCGGGCACTCGCCGAGTGCGTCGGACCGGTGTCGGAACCCGCAGTGCCTCCACCACACCCGCCCAGGGCGACAGCACCCCCGAGAAGAGCTCCCGTCACGGCAATCCGGCGGGACACAGCGATCCGGGGGAGGCGGACGGCAGCCGCCCGCAGCGTCTTTCGCGACATCACGGCGGGAGGGTAGCGCTCCCGAGGGCGCGAGAATGCATCACAGGCAACTCTCGCCCGCACGGCGCCGGCCGCTCCCGTCGCCCACTGCCCAGGCAGCGGGGGGCGGCGAGGTCGACTACGACCTGGAAGCAGGGCCGCTGGGCGGACGCCGGCATCCAGACGCGCCCCCCGGCTGTTCTCCTCGCCGACCGGTCCCCGGCCAACCACCCAGGGTCAAGCACCGCCCCACCCGGATCGACTTCGGACACCGCCCGGTCATCGGACGCCCAGGAACCCGAGGTCGGCTCACTCGCTGTTCCCACGTGGTCCGGGCTGTCGGGCCCCCGCGGAAGCACCGATGGCGGCCCCCTCTCACGACTGCCCCGGATCGGAACCGGAGCCAGATGAGGTCAGCGTGCGCAGCATGCCCACGGCCTCGGACAGCAACTGCTCGGTACCGGTGAGCCGGTCCTCCACCCGGGCCATCCGCCCGTCGAGCGAGGTGAGAATCCTGGTGTGCCCGGCCAAGGTCTCGGTGTGCCCGGCCAAGGTCTCGGTGTGCCCGGCCAAGGTCTCGGTGTGCCCGGCC
>CAZOWW010000199.1:0-7221 GCA_964583765.1 uncultured Kineosporiaceae bacterium | reverse complement strand
AGGGCGCAGGGATCGGGCTCCTTGGGGTGACGTGCGAGCCGGCCTGCGGGTCCGGATCTATGGACATGCGTGTGCGGGGGTTGGCTGGCTCCTTCTCCGGGGAGGTCAAGGCCGGGCCCGGGTTGGTCGAGGACCTGGGCGCATCGGCGTCCCGCTCGTGGGAGCCCACCATTGCGTGGTGGCGGTGCGGGGACGGTGATGCTCGCGGGGATCCGGGGTGTTGCCGTCCCCGACGTTTGGGCCGGCGTCCTGCAGGCAGGGTGGCGTTGTACGTGGACGTTCGTCCACGAGACACGCGGGTGATCTTGTGTATCTGCAGGTCAGGTCCTCGATGGACTCGCGTCCTGATCTATGTCACGTTCTGTGCGGTTTGTGTGACGTTTCCCGGGTGGCGTGTTTGTGGATCTCTCGTATGCTCAGGCTCGACTGGCAGGACATCGAGACCCCGCGCCCTGGTCTGTTGCACGCGATATCTCATGTCGAGGCTGGCAGCGCACCCGAATCCGGGTCGGTGCTGTCTTCGGCCCGCGCCGGCTGATCGAGGTAGTGCCCTGCTGTGGCCGGTGCCTGGGTGAGAGCCGAGGTCCGCCATGTACGCCGATACCCCACCGGTTCCTCTTCGAATCACGCACCAGCTGTCGGGCGTGCCCGACCTGCACGTCGCGCTGGCGGGGGAAGTGGATCTGTCCAACGCCCATGTCCTGGCTCGGGGTCTGCGCGAGCTGTTGCGTTCCTACCCGGATCTCCCGGTTGTTCTCGACCTGTCCGAGTTGGGGTTCTGCGACTGTGTGGGGCTCTCGGTCCTGCTGGAGGCACGCTCCAGCGCGATGGCCCGGCTTCAGTGCCTGCGGGTCGCTGCCGTCTCCCGGCCGGTTAGCCGTCTGTTGGAGGTTACGGGTACCGCGGAGTTGTTCGGTGCTCCGGTGGTACGGCGGGCAGGATCCAGGTCGTACGCGGGGGCCGGAGTTGTTGATCTCATGTGTGGTGTTGGTGGTGTGTGAGATTCCGGGGCAGGGGAGCGCTGGTGGCCCGGGTGTGGGGTGCGGGCGTGTGGGTGGGCCTGTCGTTCATGGACGCCGAGCGTGGCGAGCTACTCGGGGCGTGGGGTGCGTTGGAGGAACGTGCGATGGTCGGGGACCTGGTGGCCTGCCGGGGGGTTGTTGGGCGAGGTGCGCAGGGTGTTGGAGGCGTGTGTGGCTCATGAGGATGGCTCATGAGTGAGCACGAGTACCCCGGGGTGCGGGCGCAGGTGGCCCAGCGTGTGTTGTGCCGGTGGTGGCGGTCGTGCTGGCGCTGTGGCGCGTCCACAGGGGGCGAGGCGTGGGTGTGCGCGTGGGCGTCGATCAGTGCATGGTGGCGTCATGATCGCGCGGACGACGTGGGGGTGAGCGTGGGTTCAGGCCGGGATTCGGGGGCGGTCGTGCCGAGTGTCTCGGGAGCGGGAGGCGGCGGGGGTTCCCGGGACGGGCATGGGCCTGGGGTGGTGTCGGCGGACGCAGGGTCGCAGGGGTGGCCGCTCCGAGGTGACCGGGGCCGGCGTCGTGTCCGTGTGCGCCGGGTGTTCCTGGGGACCGCGGTCGCGCTGCCCGTGGTGCTGGTCGGCTCGGCGACGCTGATCTACCTGCATCTGAACGGCAACATCCAGACCAGTCCGCTCTACAGTGGCCTGCGCGATGGCAACGGCACCGTCAACGGTGGGGTGTCGATCGACGCGGTCGCCAGTGGGGCGGGCACCGAGACACTCGACATGTACGGCCACTCGCCCCTGAACATCCTGGCGATCGGTTCGGATGCCCGGAACAACGCGAGGGATTGTCACCTGGGTGGGGACTGCGGTCCGGGGGCGCACGCCGATGTCGAGATGCTCGTCCACCTGTCGGCGGACCGGACCAACGCGACCGTGCTGAGCATCCCCCGGGACACCATGACCAATCTGCCCGGCTGCAAGGATCCCAAGACCGACGCGGTCAGTAGCGCCCACTTCGGGCAGATCAATTCGAGTCTCGCCTACGGCCCGGGGTGCACGGTGGCCGCGGTGGACAAGCTCACCGGGATCACGATCGACCACTTCGTCATGGTCGACTTCGCCGGCGTCGTGACGATGTCGGACGCCGTGGGTGGGGTGCCGGTCTGCCTCACCATGAACGTGTACGACACCTACTCCAAGCTCAAGCTCTCCGCAGGCACCCATACTCTCAAGGGCGCCGGGGCGCTGGCGTTTCTGCGGTCTCGGCATGCTTTCGGTGACGGCAGTGACCTGGGCCGGGCCTTCGCGCAGCACCAGTTCCTGTCCTCGCTCATCCGCACCCTCAAGGCAACCGGCACCCTCACCGACCCCCTGCGCCTGTACGACCTGGCCGACGCGGCGACCAAGGCCCTCACCGTGGACCCCCATCTCGGGAGCATCCCGGCGCTGCTGGGTCTGGCCAAGGACCTGAACAAGGTCCCCACCAAGCGAATCACGTTCCTGACCATGCCGAACGGCCCTGATCCCCGCAATTCGGCTCGCGTGATACCTGCGGTGGGTGCCAAGGCCCTGTTCTTGGCCATTGCCGAGGACCACTCGCTCACGGCGCCCAGCGCATCAAGGCATTCCTCCACCAGCACCACGACCTCCCCGAACCATGCGATCGGCGGGCCGGCGCCGTCCGCTATCCGGCTGCACGTGGCCAATGGCTCGGAACGAACCGGACGCGTGAGCGCGGTGGTGAACGTCTTGATCGCCGGCGGCTTCACTCGCGCGAGCACGACCACCTCGGCGTCCACCACAGCTACGACCACCCTGCGCTACGGGCCCGGTCAGCGCAGCGCCGCGCAGGAAGTGGCCTCGGCACTGCGGCTCCCGGCCTCGGCGCTCGTCCAGGGGCAGGCATCTGTGATGACTCTGACGATCGGGCAGGACTGGCCCTCCGGTTCCACCTACGCCGGTGGGACCACGGGCGCGGGGGTGCTGTCCGCCACACAGGCTCAGGCTGCGAACGCACTCACCGCGAACAAGTCCGGCACCTGCACGACGGTGAGCGCCTATGCGACGGTCGTCTTGAATGGGAGTTCGATGACTCCCACGCGTGCCTACGCGTTGAGCCCGAACGTGCCCGATTCGGCGCCCTGAGGCCCATGGGCTCCCCGCAAGAGAGCGGTCTCTCCCTGCGCAGGTGCGGGCACTGGAGCGCCTGCACCCAGTCTTGCGCGAGGTCTCTGCACAGGACTTCGAGAATCGACTCCTGGGGTGCGTCGTGGAAGATCCCGGCCGGTGCCATGCACGGAGTCGGCGCCGGCCGGGGCGGGCAGGTCGGTCCCCGTGACCGAGGGCGGGGGACCAATCTGGCCTTGGCGGTGGTCTCCGACGGATCGGGCGGGGAGTTGAGCCGGGCCGGTTTGCTCTCCTGGATGTCACGGCGAATCGCCCATTCCCCGCGGTACCGGCCGGGCAGCGAAGCGGTGGACGGTTTCCGGTGATGGAACGAACGAGTGCATGGGTGGACTCGGTTCTCACCCAGACTCACGCGCTGGCCGGGCAGTGCAGGCCGAGTTTCACATGCACCTGCGGTCTCGGGTCTCTTACGGCCGGTTGACCTCGCCCGTGGGTACCATGCCGAAGATCGTCGGAAGGTTCTGCGGTGCCCCGGACGGGGGTCGTCCTCGCTGACTCATCTGGTCGGAGCCAAGGACTTCAACTCAGCAGGTACTTGTACGCCTCTTCCTCACTGGAACACGGCACAGCCGCCGAACCTGACCTCGATACCCTGTTGAACCCCTTCAACAGCATCCCCTTGAGCCCGTCGACGCCCAGTACGGCAAGTCGCATCTGCCGCGGCTCGAACACGGCGAGATTGATTTCCTTGACGCGCTTCATGAAAGCCGTACCCACGCCGACCCCGCGGAAGTCGGACAAGTTGCGCACCCCGGGGGCAGCGCCCTGTACGAGCCTGCCGACCTCCTCCAGGACTGCGAGCTGCTCCGCCTCATTCTGGGTTCGATAGTCAGCGTAGAGAATCTTCTGACCCTGGTGAGTCGTCCACGTGACAGACGCCATGACATCCTCCTGCTTCATCGGGGCCCGCACGCCGTTTCGGCGCCCGATCGTTCCCAGGATCGCTATCGGCTCATCACGCTCGACCTTGAACTGAGGACCGGGGCCTTCGTCCGGCGTCCGGCGGCACTGCGACCCGATCACTGATGGGGGTGGGACTGCCGCAGCGACGGTGCGAGTGGCTGAGGGCCGTCACTGCTGCCGGCGCCGGGTGTCTTGTGGACGTTCGTCTACGAGACACCCGAGGTGGCCGAATGCCGCTGCAGGTCGCCACCTCGTGATCATGTATCGGGACTCATGCCCGCGACTGTGTCACGTCCTCGGCCCAAGGGACGGCCTCGCGGCGGAAGCCAGCACCTGCATCGTGGAGTCGATCGTGGCGGTGTGCCCGCTGCGCAAGGAGAACACTTGTCGATCTCCTGGGGGCGTCGAGCCGGCGCGGATCTCCCGGAGGATCTGTGCAACCGCCGCGGCGCTTGCTTCGTCGTATGTCACGAGGGGGTGACCGCGGTGTCGACACGAGGTGCTCGCACGATGCGCGTGCTGCTCGTCGCTCTGTTCGTTGTGGTCGCGCTGGGGAACATCGCCTTGGGGGCCTTCCTGCTTTGCAGTGGCCGAGGCGGACTCGTCGCCGTCGACCACCGCGGGGACTTCCTGTGTATCTTCTTGATCGATATCGGCGTCGCTCAGCTGTTCGTTCTCTTGATCCTGTTCGGCGTATGGGTACGGGAATACATCCAGATGTGGCTCCTGCGTAGACGATTTCTCCGAAAGGCGCGGGAATCGTCGTCGGCTCCAGGCGCGCGGTCGGACTGAGGTCGGCTGCTGTCGGGGTCGTGCCGACGTTCTGCCACCCCTGGGCTCCGGTTTGGACATGGTCGGGACCATGTTCGGACTGTGGGCCGGATTCTGGGGTGGTGCGACCCGAGACCTGTTCTGGGTTGGGGCGTTGCTGGCTGTAGGAGAGGGACCTGTACCGCAGGGAATGGCCCATGCCCTGCGGCACTGGCGTCCCCCGGTCGCCGGCCCCCGCTCGGCCGGGTCGTTGACCAGCACGGACGTCGTTGGCGCAGGGAGCACGGGACACCCTGAGGGTTACGCATTTCCTGCGGTACCCGGTGGGGGCGTCCCGCAACGCCTGTGCCTGTGTTGGCCTGGAGCGCACGTCGGCGCGATGCGAGGGCCTGATCGTCCGCGACGGCGACCAAGTACCGCCAGAGCCTCAGCCGCCCGACGGCTCGGCTGGCCTCACCACTTCAGACTCAATGGCCCTTTTGGGCGGTTGTGACCTGCAAGGATCATTCGTCGTGAGAGATCGTCTGCGAGCTGTTCTGCCGTGGGCGCTGGTCGCGGTCGGGGCGGTCCTCTACATGCTGGCTGATCACTCGGCGAGCGAGCAGGACCACCGGGCGAGGGTACTGGCGGCTGTGGCAGCCCTGCTGGTTCCCCTGGTCGCACTCGCCGTGTGGCGTGGCGTTGACGCCGGGTACACGCCACCACCGAAGGCCCCGGATCATCGCTGACCGGGAACGAACCTCCGCCGAACATCCCCGGACACTCCCAGATCCGGGGTCAAGGCCCGGCCTCCTCTGTCCGGGTGGGGGCCTTGGCACGATTGGCGCGCGCTGTCGCGAGGTAGCGGTCCCCGTGCCGGATCGGGGTGAACGCGAACCCGAACGCGATCAGTGCGGTGAGCAGACCGATCCCGGCGTACACGAGCCTCGGGCTGCCCGTCGCGTTGATCACCGCGGCGCCGGTGAGGGCGCCGAGCGGGATGGCTGACCAGGCCAGGACGGCGGCGATGCTCATCACCCGGCCGAGAAGCTCGCTCGGCACGATCGCCTGGCGAAGACTGCCGGTATTGACGTTCAGCAGCAACCCGAACCCCTCCGCGCCGGCCCAGGTGATCAGGGCCACCGGGAAGTTGCGGGTGAGCGTGAAGGCAACCAGCATCAGCCCGGAGGCGATCAGGGCGCCGATAGTCACGGCGGGGAACGGGAGCCGGCGCCGGAGTCGTCCGGCGGACAGGCTGATCAGCACGATCCCTGCTGAGCCGGCCGCGAACAGCCAGCCGATCCGGGTGTTCGACAGGTGCAGCACGGTCTTGCCGTACAGCACGAGCTGGGTCGTCGCCGTACTACCCACGAAGTTGATCAAGGCCATCATGACGGAGATCGTGCGCAGAACGGGATGGCGCCAGACATAGGCCAGCCCCTCCCGGACGTCCCGAAGCAGGGTGGTGATCGGCCCGGGCCGGCCCGGGCCGATCGCACCTTCCGGTTCGGGCAGCGCGGCCCGGCCGCCGCCGAGCGGCCGGCGTACGGCGAGGATGCTCAGCGCTGACAGACCGAAGGTGGCGGCGTCCCCGACCAGCAGGTCGACCGGTGCCAGCCAGGTCACCAGGGCCCCGGCCAGCACCGGCCCGGCCACCTGACCGAGCTGGGTGGTGGCCATGAGCCGGCCGTTCGCGGTGACCAGATCTGCCGAGCTGACCAGTTTCGGCACCACTGCGAACTCGGCGGATTCGAACAAGATGCCCAGCGTCGACTGGATGAAGGCCACCGCGTAAATCTCGCCCACCCGCAACTGGCCCAGCAACGAGAACGCGGGCAGGGCCAGCACCACCAGTGCCCTGGCCAGATCGACGGTGATCAACGCGCGGCGCCGGTCGACCCGGTCGGCAACCGCGCCCAGCAGCAGACCGAACAGCAGGTAGGGGACGAACACCGCGCTGATGGTGAGTGCCAGATCGACCGCTGACCCGGTCAGCGTGTAGACCAGCAACGGCAGCGCGAATGCGGTGAACGAACTGCCGAGCTGCGAGACGGACTGGCCGCCGAGGTACAGCCAGAAGTCCCTGCCCAGGCTGGTCGCGGGGCCGGGCGAGGGTTGCCTCCCGGATGCCCCGGCCCGCGCCGCGAGGGGCTCCTGGGCGCCCGGGTTGAGGTCCGGGTCCTGGTTCGACATGGCTGCGACGGTAGCGGGCTCGGGCCAAGCCAACCCTGTGAGTGATGCCCAGGTCCTCGGATCAGTGTCGGTGTCCGGACTGGCCCGCACGGATGCGCGGAGTCATGTCCTGCTGGCCGCGTTGTGCCGGCGGTGCGGATGCCTGGGGCTCCGCCGGACCTAGCCCTCTAGGGCCTGTTTCGGAACTGGTCAGCGGCTGGTGATCCAGTCGAGGATGTCGG
>CAZOWW010000198.1:0-7229 GCA_964583765.1 uncultured Kineosporiaceae bacterium | reverse complement strand
TCGGGCCCGACCGCATCTCGGCGACGACCCTCCACCAACCTGACTGCCCACCGACCTGGCTGCCCACCGACGTGACTGCCCACCACCGGGGCTGCCCACCACCGAAACGACTGCCCACGGGCATGGCTGCGCCACCGGCAAGGCTGTCCACCACCGGAACGGGACCAGGGCCCGGCCACACCACGTGCGGCACGCGCAGCCCAGCGGGACCCGAGGCCCTCACCCACCTGCGCCCGACGCCTTCGCCCACATGCGTAGGAGACGCACGGACAGGCACGCGCATAACCACGTCGGCACAACTTCGCCAGAATTCAACGAACCCGAGGGCGCCCGCCGCCCCTCCCGAACCCCGGGAAGTCCCGGTGCAGCATTGCTCCGACGGTCACCCTCGCGGGTCGGACTCCTGGACCGCAGCCGGACGTCGCACCCCTGGCGTTTCGGCGGATCGGCGTTCGGCCGCCTCCCACCGCGGCTCGAACCGGACCGCCCCACCCCGACCGCGTTTTGCCGCGTACATGGCCAGATCCGCCCGCCGCAACAGGGTGTCCAGATCGAGTCCGTCGCCCGGGAAGACCGCGACCCCGATGCTCGCACCGACCTCCACGACCGGTCCCGACAGGACGGCGGATCCCGTGAGATCGCCGTGGAGCTCGACCGCACGGCGCATGGCCTCCGCCGCGTCCTCGTGGCCGGTGAGCAGGACGGCGAACTCGTCCCCGCCCAGCCGGGCCACGAGATCCCCGGCACCACCGCCCGACGTTGCCCCACCACCGGCACTGCCACCGCGGGACCCGGCACCGCCACCGGACGTTGCCCCACCGGCCCGGGCCACGGCGGCGCGGAGACGCCGGGCCACCACCTGCAGGAGCCGGTCGCCTGCCTGATGACCGAAGGTGTCGTTGACCTCCTTGAACCGGTCGAGGTCCACGAGCAGCACCGCTCCGTGCTCTCCCCCATCCAGGGCGGCCTCGACCGTCCGGTTGAACAACGTCCGGTTCGGCAGGCCGGTGAGCGGGTCGTGCAGGGCCTCGTACTCGCGGGCGCTCACCTCGGCGTGCAGTTGCTCGACCAGCCGCCCGTTCTCCAGCGTCATCCCCGCGTGGGCCAGGAGCGCGGTGAACAGTTCGGCATCGTGCCCCTCGAAGCTGTTGAGCCCACCGACGCGGTCCGCCACCAGCACGAGTCCCGCCACCCCGGAGACCCCGGCGATCGGCGCGACCATGCAATCACGCGCCCCGACCAACCCGAGGAACTCCCTCGCGAGCGGATCCCGCACGGCCCGAGGCAGGACGAGCGTCTCGCCGTCCACGAGCACCCGGCGGAACGATTCGCCCGGCAGCGCGTCCTGCCACCGCGTCACATCGTCCGCCGTCATCTGCCCGCTCGTGAGCACCGACGGGGATCGACCGTCTGCGAGCAGGACCGCCACGGCGCTCTCCGCCCGCAACAGCTTCCGCGCCTCGTCGAGCACACCGCCCAGGATCGCGTCCGGGCTCCGGGGCATCCCGGTGACCTGGGTGATCCGGAACAGCGCCTCCCACCCTCGGTACCGCTTCGTCATACCGGTGTAGCCCCGGTACGCGACGAACAGGGCAGTCACCACCAGCAGCAGGGGCACCAGGGCGGGGGCCTGCTCGACGAGCAGAACGGCGGCGATCACCGCGAGGGAGGCGTTGCACATCGCGGTGACGGTCGCAACGACGAGGAACGGACGCAGGTCGGTGCGGACGCCGAACGAACGGACGACGAGCCAGACCACGACCGTGCCGAACAGGATGGCGAGCACCGTGCCGCCCAAAGCAGATCCCCAGACCACCGGGTTCAGCGCACGCGTTCCCCCGGCCACCTGTCGCACCAGGAACGTAGCGAGGCATACCTCGGTCGCGAAGAGCGCCAGGCTCAGAAGGGTGAGCGACAGCGGCTGCCGGCTGCGCACGACGAGAACCAGGCACTCCGCCACGAGCACCGCGAGGAGGAACTGCCCCGGCGGGGCGAAGAGCAACCCGAGCAGGAAGGGGATCTCGCTGAGGCTGATCGGATATCGCTGACTGCCGACCTGGACGTGGAAGTCGAGGTAGCTCGCGACGGCAGCCGCAGGTGTCAGCACCCACCAGGTCAGCGTGGGGCCGGTCACGACCTGCCCGTAGGAGCCCGGCAGGTGGACGAGGAGCAGCACAGCGCTGGTCGTCAGCAGGACGGTGAGCAGGGTGCGCACCACGAGACCCGGCCGCGTGCCGCACCCGGACGGCGAACGAGCGAGCTCCATCGGTCCGGCCGCTCCTCGTCCTCCGCGGGGCACCGTCCCGCACACTGCTCCTCGTCCTCCGCGGGGCACCGTCCCGCACACTGCTCCTCGTCCTCCGCGGGGCACCGTCCCGGAGCCCGGTCCACCAGCGTCCCGCCACCCGGTCCACCGGCGTCCGGGCGACCGTCCCGCACGGAACGGCGTCCGCGATCGTGCGCCGGGGACATGTGCCGGCCGGCCCTGACAGCCAGGAACCGGTCCCGTCCTCATGGTTGTCGCGCAGGCGGGTGGCGCCATTGAGTGCCGGACGCCGTCGCCACCCGTGTGCGCGACGGTCTCCGCCCGGAGACGGGCCGCGGGCGAGGCCGGGTCGGGTCGGTCGCGACCCTTCGGGCCGGCGGTCCCGGTCCCGGCAACGGCCGTCAGCAGGCCCGGCGCCGGTACAGCACGGTGGCGGCCGCCACGGACACCGCGACGAGGGCGAGCGACCAGCCGGCGGCCCAGGCGGCGTGCGTACCGACGGGCCGGTCGAGCAGGAGCCCGCGCAAGGCTTCGACCAGATGCGTCACCGGTTGGTTGCGGGCGAAGCCCTGCAGCCAGTGCGGCATCGTGGCGATCGGGACGAAAGCACTGCTCGGGTAGGTCAGGAAGGACAGGAAGAACGTGAAGCCGCTCGCCGCCTCCGGACTTCGGACCGCCACGCCGAAGGTGGCGGAGATCCAGGAGAGCGCGAGCACCCCGAGCGCCAGCAGCCCACCGGCGGCCAGCCACCGCAGCGCATCGGCGTGCGGCCGGAACCCGATCAGCAGGGCGACCAGCAGCACCAGACCGGTGGCGACGGCATTGCGCACCAGGCTCGCCATCACCTGCCCGTTGACCAGCGCCGCGGGGTGGACGTCCATCGCCCGCAGCCGGTGGGCGATGCCGCCGGACAGGTCACGCGAGACCGACACCGCGGTGCTGGCGGCGCCGAAGCCGACACACAGCAACATCACGCCCGGGACGACGTAGGTGACGTACGCGGTGCCGGTCGAGATCGCCCCCCCGAACAGGTACACGAACAGCAACATGATCATCACCGGCAGGGCCAGCGCCATCACCATGCTGTCCACGTCCCGTCGGGTCAACCGGATGCAACGTCCGATGACGACGGCGGTCTCCACCGCACGCGAACGGGGCCGGGGAGCGGCTCGCGGGGGCCGGGGGTCGGACCGGTGAGGTCCGGGGACGGGCGAGCGGGTGAGGGTGGGCTCAGACATGGCTGGTCTCCGGGTGGTCCGTGGCCCCGGCGCGTCCGGTCAGGGCGAGGAAGGCGTCGTCGAGGGTGGCGGCGTGCAGGGCGAAGGAGGCGACGGCGTCCCGTCCGGGATCGACCTCGTCGAGCAGCGAGCGCACGTGGGCGGCGCTGCCGTCCGTGGGGACGCCGATGAGCAGCCGATCAGGGTCGGTGCGGGCCGCACGGTCGCCGAGCCGGGCGAGAACGCTGTGGAACGTCTCGGGTCCGGTCAGGGTGAGATCGATGCGCTGCTCCCCCACCCGGCTCTTCAGCTCGTCCGCGCTGCCCTCGGCGACGATGCGACCGCCGTCGAGGACGGCGATGCGCCCGGCGAGCCGGTCCGCCTCCTCCAGGTACTGCGTGGTCAGCAGAACGGTCGTGCCGGACCGGGCGAGGTCGGCGACCGCCGCCCAGGTCTCCTGCCGGGCACGCGGGTCGAGCCCGGTGGTCGGCTCGTCGAGGAAGACCACCTCGGGCTCGCCGAGGAGCCCGGCAGCCAGGTCGAGACGGCGTCGCATACCGCCGGAGTAGGTGCCCACCCGACGTCGCCCCGCCTCGACGAGGTCGAACCGTTCGAGCAGCCCCTCCGCCTGGCATCGGGCCTGTGTCCGGCCGAGGCCGGCCAGGCGACCGATCATGACGAGGTTCTCCCGGCCCGTCTGGCCGTCGTCCACCGCCGCGAACTGACCGGTGAGGCTGATCCGCCGTCGGACCTCCCGGCGGTCCCGTCGGACGTCGAAACCCGCGACGTGGGCGGTACCGGCATCGGCGTCGGTCAAGGTGGCGAGGATGCGCACGGTCGTGGTCTTGCCGGCGCCGTTCGGACCGAGCAGAGCGAACACGGTGCCCCGCTCGACGCGCAGGTCGACCTCGGCCAGGACGGTCGTCCCCCGATAGGTCTTGGTGAGGCCACGAGCGTCGAGAGCAAGTTCTGCGTATGACATACGCAAAACTGTATACGACATACGCACACGGCGGCCGACCTCTGTGGCGGAACAGCGAGAACCGCCGGTCGCCCGGGCTGCCGAGTCCCTGTTCGGGGAACGCCCGATCGGCACCGCCGTAGGCTGGGAGACCGGTGAAGGCGGAGGTCATGACGGACGACGAGGTCGAAGACAGCCCTCGGGAGATGACGGTCCCGGCGAGCATCGAGGCAGCCTGGGGCGTGCGGGAGCGCGCCGCACGCGGTCCTCGCCGTGGGCTGAGCCTGGAACGGATCGTCGCCGCCGGGGTCGCGGTGGCCCATGCGGAGGGCATCGGTGCCGTCTCGATGAGCCGGGTCGCCTCCGAGCTGGGTGCCTCGACCATGTCGCTGTACCGGTACGTGGCTTCCAAGGGGGAGTTGCTGGCGCTGATGGTCGATACCCAGATGGGCGCTCCTCCCCGGCTGCCGGTGGAGGAGGGGTGGCGCGCCTGCGTCGAGCAGTGGACCCGAGCCGCCCTCGCCGCCTATCTGCGCGGGCCCTGGGCGGTGCGGGTACCGATCCCGGGCCCACCGATCACCCCGAACCAGATCCGCTGGCTGGAGGCCGGGCTGGGTGCCCTGGCCGGTACCGGGTTGAGCGAGCAGGAGAAGCTCTCGACGATCCTGCTGCTCTCGGGCCTCGCGCGCTATCAGGCCGAGATCGCCGCCGACTTCGCCGAGGCGGCACGGGAGACCGGGTCGGCCGACCCGAGCGTCGGATACGGAGCCGCACTCCTGCGCCTGACGCGCGCCGAGGAGTTCCCGGCCGTGCACGCGGCCGTACTGGCAGGCGCGACGGACGACGACTCCGAGGACTTCGCGGGCGAGGAGTTGCAGTTCAGCCTCGATCGCGTGCTCGACGGCCTGGCGGTCCTGACCGAGCGCCGCACGTCCGGCACCGACTGATCCCGCCGGACCGGTCCGCCACCGGGAACCTGGGGCCCGGGCACCGATGCCCCGCGCCGCGCGTTCCCGGGCCGGGTGTCCGAGACCGACAGCCGAGCGATCCCGAGTGGGCACAGGTGGCTCGACAACCACGCGGAATGCTGACGGGACAGCCTATTCCCGCTGGGTTCAGATACGGAGTGTTACCGTTCACACGGAACGCACGGACACACCCGCGCGGGCTTCCGCCCGATGAGGCGCAGGCGTCCCCGGACCAGCCGTAAGTAGGCGCGATCGCTTGTCGAGCTTCCCGAACCACCCTCCGATGCGATCGTTCACCGGCAGGAGTCCTCACCTGGTCCGGCGCGAGACGATCGGGTCAAAGAAAGTTTCCAACCTGTTGACATGACGAATTGACGGAGGCAGCCTGTTCGGCACCGGTTGCTTACGCGATCCACTCAACGGTGGGTGAAAGGCGCGGCACGTACAGCGACTCACCGTCAGTCAGAAGAATGACTGCAGTCAACCGTGCACGAAAGGATCTCGCAGTGTTGCGAAGAATCACGGGTTGGGCGCTGCTCCCCGTGCCAGCAGCCGCATCCCTGGCCGTCATCGACGACGGCTCTGCCTCAAGGAGGCCGGCGTGAACACCCTCCAGCATGCCCCCCGGACGACCAGACGACTCTGGCCGCTCGTGGTGGTCACCTTCGCCTTGCTCATGGGCACTGTCGCAGCGATGACGCCCAGCGCGAGGGCCGCATCCACGATCTGCAACAACCAGAGCGGCGGCAGCGGCTACTACTACCAGATGTGGACCGCCGGCCAGGGCTCCGCCTGTATGACCATGAACTCGAACACCAGCTACTCCACCCAGTGGAGCGGCATCGGTGACTTCGTCGCCGGCGTCGGCTGGAAGCCGGGCAGCAACCAGAACATCAACTACAGCGGCAGCCTGAACGCGAACGGTGGCACGGCGTTGCTGTCGCTCTACGGCTGGTCGCAGAACCCGCTCGTCGAGTACTACGTCATCGAGAGCTACCGTGGCTCGCCCCCCACCCAGGGCCAGAACATGGGCACCTTCTACAGCGATGGCTCGAACTACACCATCATCAAGCACCAGCAGGTCAACCAGCCCTCCATCGTGGGCACGACGACCTTCTGGCAGTACATCGCCATCCGGCAGTCGCAGCGGACCAGCGGGACGATCACGCTGTCCAACTTCATCAGCGCCTGGGCCAGCAAGGGCATGAACCTGGGCTCGATGGACTACCAGATCATGGCGACCGAGGCCTGGGGTGGCGGCAGCGGCAGCTCCAGTGTCTCGGTCAGTCGGGGAGGCACCCCGACCACCAGCAACCCCGTCACACCGACGACCAGCAGCCCCACCAACAACGGCGGCTGCACCGCGACCCTGTCGGCCGGGGACAAGGGAAGCAACTGGTACAACCTCAACGTCTCGGTCAGCGGCTCCAGCAACTGGACCGTGACAATGAACCTCGTGGCCCCGGCGGTGGTCTACAACACCTGGAACAGCACCGCCCACTGGCCGAGCCAATACCAGATGGTCGCGACACCCAACGGGAACGGTAACAACTTCGGGGTGACGATCTCCCCCAACGGCCAATGGACCTGGCCATCCGTCTCCTGCAGTGCCGCATGACCTGCTGACAGCGCACGGTGGAGCTCCTGCCGATCCGACAGGAGCTCCACAGCCGTCATGCGCCTCGAGCACGTTACTTCACCAGAGATCAGGCCCCGAAGAACAGCCATGGCACCGTGGAATGTCCAGCGCTGCCGCGATCACCGTAAGCAGTCACGGGTAGATCCCCGCCAGGGTCACGCTGCGAGAGCGTGTGCGG
>CAZOWW010000197.1:0-7238 GCA_964583765.1 uncultured Kineosporiaceae bacterium | reverse complement strand
CGTCAAGAGCGTCCTCACGCTCATCCTCAACAACTGATCAACTGGAAAAGGCCCCGGGGCGGGGCCGGATGCCGGCGGCGACCTGAAGTCCCTGCCCCTGGCGGAGGTGGAGAGGCGGTTGGGGTCCTCGCTGGATGGCCTCAGTCAGGTCGAGGCCCGCAAACGGCTGGCCCAGTACGGGCCGAACGAGATCGAGGAGAAGAAGTCCAGTGCGTTCCTGAAGTTCCTCACCTACTTCTGGGGCCCGATCCCGTGGATGATCGAGGGTGCGGTCATCCTGTCGGGAGTGGCCCGGCACTGGCCGGACTTCGCGATCATCCTGGTGCTGCTCGTGGCCAACGCGATGGTCGGGTTCTGGGAAGAACGTCAGGCGGGCAACGCCATCGACGCGTTGAAGGCCAACCTGGCGATCAAGGCCCGGGTGAAACGCGACGGGAAGTGGGTCACGCCGCCCGCGCGGGAGTTGGTGCCGGGCGATGTCATCCGCCTGCGCCTGGGCGACATCGTCCCGGCGGATGCCCGGCTGCTGGCGGGCGACCCGGTCGATGTGGACCAGTCTGCGTTGACGGGGGAATCCCTGCCTGCCACCCGCCAGAGCGGCGAGGCGGTGTTCTCTGGCTCGATCGTTCGTCAGGGTGAGACCGGAGCCCTGGTGTATGCCACCGGTGCGCACACCTACTTCGGGAAGACGGCGCAGTTGGTGCAGGAGGCGCACACCGTCAGCCACTTCCAGCGCGCCGTGCTGAGGATCGGGAACTACCTGATCATCCTGGCGGCCGCGATGGTAGGGGTGATCGTTGCCGTTGCGCTCCTTCGCGGCGACCCGCTCCTGACCACCCTGCAGTTCGCCCTGGTCCTGACCGTGGCCGCGATCCCGGTGGCAATGCCGACGGTGCTGTCGGTCACGATGGCGATCGGCGCGCGGCTGCTCACCACGAAACAGGCGATCGTCACCCGACTGGTGGCCATCGAGGAACTCGCCGGCGTGGACGTGCTGTGCGCGGACAAGACCGGCACCCTGACCCAGAACGCGCTGACGCTGGGCGATCCGTTCACCGTCGGCGACGCCTCCGCGATCGACGTGATCGTGGCTGCGGCACTGGCCTCACGCGCCGACAACGACGACCCGATCGACGCCGCGGTGCTCGACGGTCTGGCCGGCACCAACCCTCTCGCTGGCTACGAGGTGACCCACTTCCAGCCCTTCGACCCGGTACACAAACGCACCGAAGCCGCCGTGAACGCCGGCGATGGGACGACGTTCAAGGTCAGCAAGGGTGCCCCGCAGGTGATCCAGGCGCTGGTGACCGATTCCGCGCAGGTGCGGCCCGGCGTCGACAAGGCGGTCAACGATTTCGCGGCCCGCGGGTTCCGATCCCTGGGCGTGGCCCGCGCCGACGGTGACGATGGCTGGCGGCTCTTGGGGGTACTGCCGCTGTTCGACCCGCCCCGCGAGGACGCCAAGGCAACCATCGCGACCGCCCGAGCCATGGGCGTGACGGTCAAGATGGTCACCGGCGATGCGCTGGCCATCGCGAAGGAGACCGCCCAGAAGGTGGGTCTTGGCGCAGGCATCCTGGATGCCGCCGGGCTCGGCGAGGTGAACAGGCACGAGAGTGCGGACGTCGCCGAATCCATCGAAACCGCCGACGGTTTCGCGCAGGTGTTCCCCGAGCACAAGTTCCACATCGTGGAGGTCCTGCAACAACGGGGCCACATCGTCGGGATGACCGGAGACGGCGTCAACGACGCCCCCGCGTTGAAGAAGGCCGACTGTGGTATCGCCGTGTCCGGTGCCACCGACGCCGCACGGGCAGCCGCTGACATCGTCCTGACCACCCGCGGCCTGGCCGTGATCATCGACGCGATCAAGGAAAGCCGAAAGATCTTCCAGCGGATGAACAGCTACGCCATCTACCGCATCGCCGAGACCCTGCGGGTGCTGCTGTTCGTGACCCTGGCGATCCTGGTCTTCAACTTCTACCCGGTGACCGCCGTCATGATCGTGATGCTGGCGTTGCTCAACGACGGCGCGATCCTGTCCATCGCTTACGACAACGTGCACTACAAGGACCAGCCCGAGGCTTGGAACATGCGCCTGGTGCTAGGGATCGCCACCGTGCTGGGCACCGTCGGCCCGCTGGCAGCTTTCGGCCTGTTCTACCTCGGTGACCGCGTCTTCGGCCTCGGCCACCCGCGGTTGCAGACTCTGATGTACCTGATGCTGTCCGTCGCCGGACACCTGACGATCTTCCTGACCCGCACCCGCGGCCCGTTCTGGTCCATCCGCCCCGCCCGCATCCTGCTGATAGCCGTCGTCGGCACCCAGGTGATCGCCACGTTGATCGCGGTCTACGGACTGTTCATGACCCCCCTCGGCTGGGGATGGGCGGGTTTCGTGTGGGGATACGCGCTGATCTGGTTCCTGCTCAGCGACCGCGTCAAACTGCTCGCCTACCGCATCCTCGATCCAGCCCAGAACAACGCCGAGACACCCGCAGACACGCCCGCGACCCAGCCGGGGCAGCCGACGGCCACGACGAAAGTTTGACCAGGTTGCACATCGTGCACCCCTGGGCGGCCCCACCACCGCAACCGGGGTCGGGGCGCCAGCAAGGCAGGGGCAAGAGAAACTGACCGAGGAGCCAAGGATGAAAGTCGACTCGAACGAATTCCGCGTGCAGCCCGGGGATAAGATCGAACTCGCCGGGCATCCGACGCGCGTTCAGCCTGTCTACCGGTCCAAGAAGAAGTACAGGAAACTCCTGAAGAAACATGTCAAGAAGCTGAGTTCGTTGCAGCGCCTGCACTACGCGTCCAACAGGTACGCGTTACTTCTCATCTTCCAGGGGATGGATGCCGCAGGCAAGGACGGCGCCATCCGCCATGTCATGTCCGGGGTCAATCCGCAGGGCTGCGAGGTCTTCAGCTTCCAACAGCCGAGCCGCGAGGAGTTGGACCACGACTTCCTCTGGCGCACCACCTGCCGGCTACCCGAACGCGGCCGGATCGGCCTCTTCAACCGCTCCTACTACGAGGAAGTCCTCGTCGTGCGTGTCCATCCGGAGATCCTCCACGGCCAGGGCCTCCCGGAAGACCTCCTTGACCCGGAGACGATCTGGACAGAACGGTTCCGCTCCATCAACGATTTCGAAGCACACCTCCACCGAAACGGCACCCAGGTCGTCAAGATATTCCTTCACCTGTCGAAAGACCAACAGCGAAAGCGGTTCCTCGAGCGCATCGACGAGCCGGGCAAGAACTGGAAACTCAGCCCCGCCGACATCCAGGAGAGGAAACACTGGGACAGCTACACCCAAGCGTACGAGGAATGCCTTGAGATCACGAGCAGTCTCGACGCCCCGTGGTACATCGTCCCCGCCGACGACAAGAAGAACGCCCGGCTGATTGTCTCCCAGATTGTCCTCGATACCCTGGCCGGGCTGAAGATGGCCTATCCGAAGACCACCGACAAACACCAGCGGGAACTCGAAACGTTCCGCGGACAGCTCCGGCGGAAGGACTCGGCATAGAACAAGATGGGCTACCGCCTACGCAGGACCGTGCTGGGCGCGGCATGACGGCCGGGCCAGGACCCCCCAGCGAGCCACCGGCCGGCCAGAGGCCGCCGGCCGTTCGCGCGGGGACGTCGTGGCGTTGGCTGGCGCCGCGGCGCTGGCCCGTGTTGCGGGGGCTGGTGCCCATCGACCGGTCCCAGATCCCCGCTGACCTACTTGCCGGCGCCACCCTCGCCGCCTTGAGCATCCCGGAGGTCCTCGGCTACGCGAAGATCGCGGGAATGCCGGTCGTGACCGGCCTGTACACACTGCTCCTGCCGATGGCGGTCTACGCCGTTCTCGGCTCCTCACGTCACCTCGTCGTCGGCGCCGACTCCGCGACCGCAGCGATCCTCAGCGCATCCCTCGCCGGACTCGCGGTCGCCGGGTCGGCGAGATACGTGCAACTGGCCGGATTGGTGGCCCTGCTGACAGGTGGGCTGCTGCTGCTGGCGAGGCTGGCCCGCCTCGGGTTCCTGGCGAACTTCCTGTCCCGTACCGTCCTGGTCGGGTTCCTCACCGGCGTCGGCATCCAGGTGGCCGCCGGGCAACTGCCTGACATGCTCGGAGTGCGTTCCACCCACGGCCAGACATTGAGCCGGCTCCTGGACACCGCCCGCGCTCTCCCGCACGCTCGTCGCGCAACCGTGGCGACATCCCTCGCCGTCATCTTCGTCGTGGTGGGCGCCCGCCGGGTTTCCCGTAGAGCTCCCGGAGCGCTGATCGCGGTGATCGGCGCGATCATCATCAGCCGGGCCGCCAACCTGCCGGGGCGGGGGGTGGCTGTGCTCGGCGCTATCCCGGGCGGGCTCCCGCATGTCGGAATGCCCGCACTCGGCTGGCATGACACCACCGCACTGCTCGGCACCGCGGCGTCGATGTTCGTCGTCATCCTCGCCCAGAGCGCGGCGACCTCACGCGCCTACGCCGTGAAGTACGAGGAGCCCTTCAGCGAAGAGACCGACCTGATCGGCCTGGGCGCCGCGAACGTGGCCGCCGCAGTCTGCGGGACCTTCGTCGTCAACGGCAGCCCCACCAAGACCCAGATAGTCGACAGCGCGGGCGGGCGCAGCCAACTGGCCTCACTCACCACCACCGCGGTGGTGGTCGGCGTCCTGCTCACACTCACCGGCTCTCTCACCTTCATGCCGATCGCCGCCCTGGCCGCCGTGGTCTTCCTGATCGCCGCCGAGCTCATCGACTTCCGCGGGATGCGCCGCATCCTGGCCGTCCGCCGCGACGAATTCGCCGTCGCCCTGCTCACTGCAGCCGCAGTGGTGGCCCTGGGCGTCGAAGATGGCATCGTGGTCGCGGTCGTCGCCTCGATCATCGACCACCTCCGCCACAGCTACCACCCCCGCAACAGTGTGCTGATCAAGTCACCCGCCGGGCACTGGCAACCGACCCCGGTCCTGCCCGGCGCCCGTACCGAAGAGGGACTGGTGGTCTACCGGTTCGGGACCAGCCTCTACTACGCCAACACCTCCCGGCTCCTTGACGACGTCTCGGCCCTCACCGGGAAGGGAAGCCCGATCCGGTGGATCATTCTTGACGGCGCGGCCATCGGCGACGTCGACTACACCGCGGCCGCGGTCCTCGCCCGCATCATCCAGCAACTCCAAGAACGGCACACCCGCGTCGGCATCAGCAGCTTCCTTGTCCCCGTGCGCGGGCAGCTCGCCCGCTACGGCATCACCACCGCCCTCGACCCCGACGCCTACTACGACACCCCCGGTGAGGCGCTCGAAGCATTCCAGGCAACCGCCCAACCAGATCGCCCATGATGGCCGTACCCCATCGGCGCGCAGGATTCACCTTCCGGAGTACCTTGCAGGATGATGACCGGCCGGCAAGTGGCGCGAAGTGAGACCGAGAGATGACCCGGAAGTCGGCCGGCAGGCCCGGTCGAGGTGGTCGCGGTCCCACGGGCAGGGGAGGGCACGTAGGCTTCCGCCCGTGCAGCCCGATCCCGACGAGGGACTGATCGCTCGCCTGCGTGCCGGCGACGAACAGGCATTCGTCGCTCTGGTCAATCGCCACCAGGCGTCGATGTTGCGGCTGGCGGCCTCCTACGTGCCGAGTCGGGCCGTGGCCGAAGAGGTCGTCCAGGAGACCTGGGTCGCTGTCCTGCATGGAATCGACGGCTTCGAGGGTCGGGCAGCCTTTCGATCCTGGATGTTCGGGATCCTGATCAACAAGGCGAAGACCTCCGGGGTTCGGGAGCGGCGCGCGGTTCCCGTGGAGGATCCCGCTCCTGCCGTGGAGGCCTCCCGGTTCGATTCGACGGGGCACTGGTTGAGCGGACCAGAGCAGTGGGTGGAAGCGGCCGAGGACCGGAGCCGGGCGGCGAAGATCGCTGCCCGGCTCCGCGCGGCGCTGGACGAGTTACCCGCCCGCCAGGCCGAGGTGGTCACGCTGCGGGACATCGAGGAGCTCAGCAGCGAGCAGGTGTGCCAGTTGCTCGGGATCAGCGAGGGCAACGCGGGTCCTGCTGCACCGGGGTCGCAGCAGGCTGCGCCGTATCCTCGAGGACGAATTCGGGAGGTTGCCGTGATCCGCGCGAGATTCCTGCGGCGACGGGACCTGGTCTGCCAACAGGCGGTCGAGCTGGTCACCGACTATCTCGAGGGAGCCCTGTCCGGAGCGGACAGGCGCCGCTTCGAGGCCCACCTGGCCGAGTGCCCGCACTGCAGGGAGTACTTCGCCCAGATCCGCGCCACCATCACGCTCACCGGCTCCGTCGCAGCCGAGGACCTCAGCCCGAATGCCCAGGACGACCTCGTCGCGCTGTTTCGGCAGTGGCGTTCCCACCCTGAGGACCCCAGCCACGGCTCCGATCCTGGTGACCGCGGTTGACCGGGCCGGATTTCCTGATCGCTGGAGACGAGGTCGCGGGTCTCGCGTGCGCGGGTCGTCGGTGGTGCCCATGGACGGCAGTGGTCCTCGCGAGGTAGGGAAGTCAGCCTGCCTCGGTAGCAGCAGGTCAGGCTCGCGCGAGGGCAGCGGGTCGAGACGGGCCGGGTGGGCCGACTCCTGGCGCGTGGTGCCCGTCGTTGCCGATGGACGCCACCACCGTGAAGGCCACATCGACGGGTGGGACAGCGTCAGCACGGCACGCACCTGACCTCGGTCCGCTGACGGCGGGCACGGACCTGTAACGCCGTGGGGTTCGGGCAGACCTTACCGGCGTATCGACCCCATCGCCGAGAGGTGAAATCCGATGTCCACACTCCCGCACCGCCTGCGTCGCGCCGGACTCCTGGCCGCGGCCGCTTCGTCCGTCGTTTTCCCGCGGTCTCACCCGCCTCGGCCACCCCAACGCTGAGCATCCCCACCTACCTGGTCAGCGCCCTGCAGATCGACGAGGCGCACAACACCGTCACCCTGCCGCTGTTCCAGGGCAGTGCCCCCGGGCGCGGGAAGACCTGGTTCGTGGTGACCGAGTCCTCCGACCTGCGCGAAGCTGTTCGACTGGGGGTGAACTAGGCGCCGAAACTGGCCAACGCCCTCGGGACGGCCGCCGTCCAGCGCGCGCGGTTGGAGGGCTCTGCTCGGCTCGCTTCCACCTCCGAGGTCGACTTCTCCGCCGGGGTGAACTTCAGCGGACAGCGCGTGGTCGTTCCCGGGCGGTCAAGTCCCTGGAAGTGGTGTAAAGAAGATCTTTCGAGTTGATCTTGTCTA
>CAZOWW010000196.1:0-7268 GCA_964583765.1 uncultured Kineosporiaceae bacterium | reverse complement strand
CGGCCGGGATCGTGGCCGGGTCGAGGTTCTCGGCGAGGTCGTCGATGTCGGTGCGCTCGTAGCGGCGGGTGATCTCGACCGTCGCGTCCGTGAACCCCGCGGCGGTGAGCTTCGCGAGGTAGTCGGTGTCCAGGAGCGCGCCGGCAATGCACCCGGTCCACAGACGCATGGCGCGCTGGGCGGCCTCGGGCAGAGGCTTGAGCAGGACGATGTCCGAGACGGCGAACCGCCCGCCGGGCCTGAGGACGCGGAAGGCCTCCCGCAGGACGGGGTCCTTGTCGGCGGCGAGGTTGATGACGCAGTTGGAGATGATCACGTCGACCGAGTCGTCGGGCAGCGGGATGTTCTCGATGGTGCCCTGGAGGAACTCGGCGTTGGTGATCCCCGCCTGGGCCTGGTTGCGGCGTGCGAGGGCGAGCATCTCGGGTGTCATGTCCAGGCCGTAGGCCTTGCCCGTGGCTCCGACGCGACGCGCCGACAGCAGGACGTCGAGGCCGCCACCGGAGCCGAGGTCCAGGACGGTCTCGCCCGGGTGCAGATCGGCCAGCGCGGTCGGATTGCCGCAGCCGAGCGAGGCCGCCAGGGCATCGGGCGAGGTCGCGACGGCCTCCTGGTCGTACAGGCCACCGGTGATGGCACTGCTGGCACCTGCGCCCGTGGTCGAACTCGTCCCCGTGGTCGAGCCCGTCGGGGAGCAGCACGAGGAGGACGCCGGCCCGCAGCAGGAGGCGGTTCCCGTCGAGGTCAGCGCCTCGGTGGCCTGACGGGCTGCGGCCGCGTAGCGCTCGCGCACGGCCTCACGCAGCTGATCGGGGTCCAGGGGCGTGTGCTCGAGGGTGGTCGGGGCGTTGTCGGAGTCGCTCATCGGAGATTCCTTTCGCGGAGTTCGATGCGGGTCCGTGGAGAACGGTGCGCGTTCGTGGGGCCGGCACGGGTTCGCAGCGCCGGTACGGCTTCATGAGGTCGGCGAGGTGCACGGAGCCGGTGCGGATTCAGCTGGCCGGCTCGGGTCGGAACGCGGTCGGTGGTCGGAACCGGTGCCGGGTCAGCGCGCGAGGGGGTGACCCAGCGCTTGCGTGCGGGCCTGGTCGAACCTCGCCGCGGCGCGCCAGGCGGTGGTGCAGGCCTCGGCGCTGCTCTCACAGACGGTGATCTTGCCGGTAGCGGGGGACCACAGGCGGCGGGCGAACGTGAGCATCACCACTCCTCTGATTAGAGCCCTGTCGAAGCAGTCACTACCTTGCCCTCCTATTCGATGACTGTCAAGATAGAGCCGTGTCGAATCAATGGATGACGTCGACCCCCGGCCCTCCGGGCTCCCGGCGGGCCACCGAGTCCGGTGACGGCCCGGCCGTGGGCGCCCGGGGGATCACGGTGCGGCCGATGACCGGTGAGGACGCGGAGGCCGTGCTGCGGATCTACCAGGAGGGCCTGGACGGGGGTGACGCCAGCTTCGAGACCGCCGCCCCCTCCTGGGACCACTTCGACGCCACGAAGTTGCCCGGACACCGGTTCGTCGCTGTCTCAGCCCCCACCCGGGCTGCCCCCGCGAGCGTCGCCCCTGCGGGAGTTGTGCTCGCCGTGCCTGTCGGAGCCGCGATCGTCGGAGCAGAGGTCGTCGCGCCTGTCGGAGCCGGCGGTGATGACGATGGCCCTGAGGGTGGTGACGTCGTCCTGGGGTGGATCGCCGCGGTGCCGGTCTCGGACCGGTGTGTGTACGCGGGGGTCGTGGAGCACTCCGTGTACGTCACCGCGGCCGCCCGGGGACGCGGCGTGGGACGGGGACTGCTGGAAGCACTGATCGCCTCGACAGAGGCCGCAGGCATCTGGACGATCCAGTCGGGGATCTTCCCGGAGAACCTGGCGAGCCTGGCCCTGCACCACCGGTTGGGCTTCCGGAGGGTCGGGGTGCGGGAGCGGGTGGGCCGCCATTCCGCCCGGGGCGGTGCCTGGCGGGACGTGGTCCTGCTGGAGCGTCGAAGTCCCGTGGTGGGGTAGGGGCCGGCCAGGCCGGGGCCGCGGGGGAGTGGTGGTCACGCCGTGGCGGGAACGCGATGGTCACGGCGGGGAAGGAACAGAGTCGCGACGACGGTCCCGGCGAGCATGACCAGGACAGCCACGAGCATGGCGTCGTGCATGCCGTCGAGGTAGGCGGATCTGGCCGCCCGGACCAGGGCGGCGGCCTGCGATCCGGCCAGGTGCTGGGCGACCTGGGTGGCGCCCTCGACCGAGTTGCGTGCCGCCGCGGTGAGCGGCGCCGGCAGGGCACGCAGCGTCGGGTCCAGGGCCGTGTGGTACCCGGCGGACAGCACGCTGCCGATGACCGCGACCCCCAGGGCCCCGCCGACCGAGCGGGTGGTGTCGTTCATGGCCGAGCCCACCCCGGCCTTGGCCAGGGGCAGGGTCTGCATGACGGACTCGGTGGCCGGTGCCATGGCCAGCCCCATGCCCAGGCCGAACAGGGTCAGGGCCACGGCGACGCGGGGATAACCGCTGCCGTGGTCGGTCAGCGCGACGAGCAGGACGGCGGCGGCCTGCACGAGCATCCCGGTCGCCACGACGGTACGGGCGCCGAACCGGTGCACGAGGCCGGCCGAGGTCGGCGCGGTCACCAGCAGCGCGGTCACGGGCAGGGCGGCGGCGCCGGCGCGTAGCGGGGAGAAGTCCAGCACACCCTGCAGGTACTGGGTGAGGACGAAGACGGTGCCGTTCATCGCGAAGAACATCAAGGTCAGAGTGGCGTTGGCGGCCGAGAAGCGCAGATCCCGGAACAGGTGCAGCGGCAGCATGGGGTGCGCGGCGTGACGCTCCCAGGCAATGAAGGCGCCGAGCACGGCCGTGCCGGCAATGAACCCTCCGAGAGTGAACGGGTCCATCCAGCCCCGCACGGGCACCTCGATGATCGCGTAGACCAGGGCGGTGAGACCTGCGACCGACCCGAGCGCCCCGACAGGATCGAGCGGCGTGGAGAGCGGATCGCGCGAGTCGGGCACCAGCAGGCGGATCGCGATGAGCAGGGCGACCACGATCGGGAGGTTGACCAGGAAGACCGAGCCCCACCAGTAGTGCTCCAGGAGCAGACCGCCCACGGTGGGGCCGAGGACGATGCCCAGTACCGAGAAGCTGGCCCAGATCCCGATCGCCTTGGCCCGCTCGTGCGACGGGAACACGTTCGTGATGATCGACAAGGTGGCGGGACAGGTCAGCGCCCCGCCCAGGCCCATCAGGGCACGCGTGCCGATGAGCACCTCCGCGGAACCGGCGAAGGCCGAGGCGAGCGAGCCGGTGGCGAACAGCAGCAGGCCTGCGTAGAGGGCGCCTCGACGCCCGAAGCGATCGCCCAGGCTGCCCATCGACAGCACGGTCCCCGCGAAGACCAGGATGTAGGCGTCGACGATCCACTGCAGTTGGGCGGTGGAGGCATCCAGTTCTCGCGCCAGGGTCGGCAGGGCCGTGTTGACGATCAGGTTGTCCATGCTGATCACGGCCAATGCCAGGCAGAGCACCACCAGGGCGGCCCAGCGCCGTGGATGGAGCTCGGGGCGTTCCTCGGTTGACCGGTTCGAGGGCGGAGCGAGGGCATCGCGCAGGTGACCTGGAGCAATAGGCAGACGGCCGGGATCAGTGGGGGGACGGTCCGTGGTGGGCCGGGTCATCGGTCCTCCTTCGGGGCGGGTGCGGAATTCGGAGCGCTCAGGCGGTGACGCGCAGAACGCGTGTGCCGGGGCAGGTGCGGCGCGGACGACAACCCAGGCCGTCACGGCGGAGTGCGGCCACGGGCGGCTGCCGGAGCGAGGAAGTGACAGGGAGACCGAACCATGGCGATGTTACTGTTGTCAACAGTGGACATTGTTGACAACAGCAGTGATGCTGGATGATCGCGAGGTCTGGACGGGACGACGTCCTGCCCGCCCGTCGCTGCCCAGGCGGCGTCCCGCCCCAAGGAACGACCGGCCAGGAGCAGCCCTGACTGTTGAGAGGAGCGAGCCTGTGCGATCTACTGGCGACATGACGGACCCGCAGTCACCTGAGACGCTCCCGGTGGACGAACTCAAGGCCGTCGCCCACCGACTCGCCCCGGTACTGGCCGCCCTCGCCGACCCCAACCGATTGGCGATCCTCCTGGCCATCACCCAGGCGCCGCGGACCGTGAAGGCACTCACCGAGACACTTGACCTGCCCCAGACCCTGGTCAGCCACCACCTCAAGGCTCTCCGGGACGCGGGCGTCGTCACCGTGACCGCCCGGGGGCGCAGCAACATCTACTCGATGTGTTGCGGGGCTCTGGCCGAACCCGCCCGCCTGCTCGTCGAGTTGTCCGCAGGGAACGGTTCCGGCCGGAGCACGTGATCGATCGTCCCCGGTGGGGTGGCCAGGGGCGGGCGGCACCCTTGACGAGCGGGTCCGTGGTGCGCGCGCCGGAGATCTCGGGCCCCGCCCCTGAAGGGACGATGATGTCGGGATGCAGGAACTGGGTGATCCGCGGGCCCTCGGCGGCCACCTGCCGGAAGTGATCGAGCGCGGCCGCGCCTATCGGGAGGCGGGAGCGGACTGCGTGTTCGCCCTGGGGGTGCACTCCGTCGCCGAGGTTCGGGCGCTGGTCGAGGGGATCGGCGGCTGGCTGAACGTGCTGGTACGTCCGGGCACCGCGGGGATCGGGGGAGTTCGCGCGGGCCGGTAGCCGGATCGCCGGCCGTACGGGCGGCGTGGGCAGCGGCGAGGATTCGGAGCGGCAGGAACGAACCGGCTGAGGGCGACGGGAACAGACCGAGGCCGGCGCGGGAACCGCTTCAGGAAGGACTCAGGCCGTTGCCCGCGGGGTGAGGTCCAGCAGCATGCCCAACTGGCGCAGGGCCTCGGGGCGGATCCGGTAGTGGATCCAGGTGCCACGGCGTTCGCAGTCAACCAGCCCAGCCTCGCGCAGGACCCGCAGGTGATGGGAGATCGTCGGACCGGAGACGTCGAAGGCGCCGCTCAGGTCACAGACACAGACCTCGGGGCGGGAGGCGATCATCGAGATCAGTCGCAACCGGACCGGGTCGCCGAGGGCCTTGAACAGGGGCGCGATCGAGGCGGCCTGCTCGGCGGTCAGGGCGCCCACCGCGAGCGGGTCGCAACAGGCGCCGTCCGTCGGGGTCGCATGCGCAGAGACGACGAGAGCCTCGGGCTGCTTCGACATGTGCCTATCTTGACGCCTGTCGAAGAGCAGGGCAAGATGGCGATTACCTAGATGGTCATCTAACCAGAACCAGTCGTGGCAGGAGGACGTATGCGCCGGTTCGCGCGATGGCCGGGGTCCACCGTGCGCAGAGCCGTGCCGGCCGGTTGTCCTGGTGAACGGTGGGTTGGGCGATGAGCCTGCGTCCGCTGCCGGTCGCGTCGATGCGGCGCCGGTCGTGGGCCTGGTGGACCACCCGTCGGGGCAGACTGACCGGTCTTGCCGGTCTGGTGCTGGCGTGGGTTGGCGTCTACCTGGTCAACGGGCCGGCCTGGGACGCCCTGCTGTACCGGATCGCCGGACTGGATCGGTCGACCCGGGTGGCCCGGACGCTGCACTTCTTCGGCTACGACACCGTGAAGATCTCGTTGTTGCTGGTCGGCATCATCTTCGTGGTCACCGTGGCCCGCACCTTCATGAGCATCGAGCGGACCCGCGCACTGTTGGGCGGACGTCGCGAGGGAGCCGGCAATGTCCTGGCCGCCGGGCTGGGTGTGGTCACACCGTTCTGCTCCTGCAGCGCCGTTCCGGCCTTCATCGGGTTCGTCGCGGCGGGCGTCCCCATCGGGGTCACCCTGAGCTTCCTGATCGCCTCCCCGCTGGTGAACGAGATCGCCGTCGGCATGTTGGCAACCCTGTTCGGGTGGCGGATCGCGGCCCTCTACATCACGGCGGGCCTGCTGATCGCCATCGCGGCCGGCTGGGTGCTGGGGCGGTTGAAGGTCGAGCGGTGGGTGGAACCGTTCGTGTTCCAGACCACCCTCGGCGGACAGGCGCTCGACTCCACTGCGGGACTGAGCCTCGAGCAAAGGCTGAGGATCGGCGGCGAGGAGGTGGCCAGGATCCTGCGGCGGATCTGGCCCTACCTGCTGATCGGGATCGGCTTGGGGGCGGTGATCCACGGCTGGGCCCCGACGGACCTGTTCACGCGTTACGCCGGGCCCGGAAACGCCTTCGGCGTGCTGGTGGCCGTCGCGATCGGTGTGCCGCTGTACTCGAACGCGGCCGGGATCATGCCGCTGGTCCAGGCGCTGCATGACAAGGGTCTGCCCATGGGCACCCTGCTGGCGTTCATGATGAGCGTCGTCGGGCTGTCCGCGCCTGAGCTGATCCTGCTGCGGCGAGTGCTCAAGCCCCCGTTGCTGGTCGCCTTCGTCGCCGTGGTGGCCGCCGGGATCATCACCATGGGCTACCTGTTCAACGCCGTCCTCAGCTGACAGCCCTGCCTCGTACTCCTGTTGTCCTGGTCTGCTGCCGTTCCGCCCGCTCGCTGTCCCGGTCTCCCGCTGTCCCGGTCTCCCGTGGACCGGTCCACCCCGGAAGGAACTCAGATGATCATCAAGGTGCTCGGTTCTGGTTGCGCCAACTGCCTCAACCTGGAGAAGGCAGCTCGCGAGGCGATCGCCGAGCTCGGGATCGACGCCACGATCGAGAAGGTCACCGACTACCCGGGCATCCTCGCCTACGGCGTCATGTCCACCCCCGGCTTGGTCGTGGACGAGAAGGTGGTGCTGTCCGGGCGAGTCCCCAAGGCGGCCGAGCTGCGCGAACTGCTGGCTCCGCTGGTGCCCTGACGCCCCGACACCACCTGCCCTTCGCCCCTGCCACGGACTCTCGCGGCTCGAGCCCACCGTGCCTCCACCGCACCACCTGCCCATCGCCACGAGTGGCGACGGGCGGAACTCGGGCGACGGGGGATCGCCCTCGGTCAGCTGGCCGTGGCGTGGGCAGCCCGTCGGGGTTGTCGGAATTGTCGACGCGATGAGCGGCGGGCCCGGCTCTCGCCGAGCCCGCCGCTGCGGTCCTGCCCGTTGCCGATCACCTTCGGCATGCACGTCCACCGGATCCTGTGTCGCCGTTGTCCGAGGAGCCGACGTGCACCCAGAGGAGATCAGGTATGCCCGAGGAGATCAGGTGCGCCAGGGGCAGCTCCGTCACCAGTCGTCAGCGCTGCAGGGTGAGCACGCCCGGCCGCCAGGGCAGGTTGTTGTAGTCGCCGCTGGCGCTGGGGGACTTGCCCTGGTAGAGCAGCTGCAGGTTGCAGGGGTCG
>CAZOWW010000195.1:0-7382 GCA_964583765.1 uncultured Kineosporiaceae bacterium | reverse complement strand
GCGTACCCGTCGAACCACCACTGGTCGTGGTCGTCCGCGAGGTCGTCGTCGTGGTGACCGGACGCGTGGTCGTCGTGGTCGACGTCGTCCGCGTGGTCGTGGAGGTGGTCACCGGACGCGTGGTCGTCGTGGTCGACGTCGTCCGCGTGGTCGTCGTGGTGACCGGCCGGGTGGTCGTCGTGGTCGTCGACGTGGTGGCGGGTGTGCCACCGCAGGTGGTGCCGTTGATGCTGAACGACGTCGGGGCCGGGTCGCTACCGCTCCAACTGCCGTTGAAGCCGATGTTCGTCGAGCCGCCGTTGGCGATGGCGCCGTTCCACGACAGGTTCGTCGCGGTGACGTTCTGGCCGCTCTGCGTCCAGTTCGCCGACCAACCCTGGGTGACCTTCTGGTTCGCGTTGCCGAACGCGAAGCCCAGGCTCCAGCTCGTCCAGGCATCGCCTGTGTTCTTGATCGTGATGTTGACCGACATGCCGCCGGTCCAGTCGCTGGACTGGTATTGCACGCTGCAGGCGACCGCCGCCGCCGCGGGGGACGCCGGCAGGGCGGCGAAGCCACCCACGGCCAGCGCGCCCACCGACGCTGCAGCGACGGCACGCCGCTTGCTCAGACCCAAACCGAGTCTCATGCCTGTCTCTCTCCTCCTTGAGAAACGCCAGGACCGAGGGGGCCCCGGCGCAGGCGCCGCTGTGGTGCCCAGCGTCCGCGGCCCGGCATGATCGCCGCTCCGGTGGGACGCAGTCTTGCTTGCTCGAACCCGCTCGGGTTCGTGCTGTCAGCGCGAAGGCCGGTCCGGGTGTTACTGGGTCCTGGCCCTGGGAATGAGAACGTCCGAGCATCCCGCGGACCGGCCGTGGGCGAAGCGCTGGGAGTGCCATCCGAACTACGGAGAGTGTGGCTCTCGGCGCCGCATTTCGATCACGAGGGGAGGGCTCCGATACCGCCCGTCCCGCTCGCCGGATACCCGGGCCTCCCCGCCGCCCTTCGCGAACTGCGAGTTCCCTTGCACACAGTGGAGCTGTGGGCACACCTCCACGAACACCCGCGCCCGGGATCCTCCGGCCATCCGACCCAGGACCCGATGGGGCAGGCCGGACCGATCCGGAAAGCGGGTTGATCCCTACTTCTCACTCCGGTCCCGAGCGGATGATCCATCAGCCCTTCCCGGGAACCGCCGAGTGAGTGTGCCACGGGGACACCGCCACGACAACAGGAAGATGCCTCGAATTTCCCGTGAAGGTGACGGTCGGGGAAGTGCCGAGCCCGCGCCCGGCCCCCCACTCCTCGACCACGACGACCAGCGGAGCGAGGGCACTTCACGGCAGGCTCCACAGGAATCACTGAGTGCAGGCACCGAACTGGTTCAGCAGATCAGCGGAGAGGATGCACGAAACTCCCATAGATCATTCACGGAGTTTCCATCCGACACACAGATTCAAGACAGGCGTCGACCCACGCTGCCGGGAACGCCGAGTTCGAGCACGAGGGCACAACGCCGGGCGAGAGCAGGAGGACCCGGAACGCCGGGCTGGACCAAGGAGGCTCCGTGACCCCGGGGTCACGGAGCGCCGGGGTCAGGACGGGCTGCCCTCAGCTGCTCGCCGCAACTCGGCGACGTCCAACTTGTGCATGGTCAGCATGGCGCCCATCGCGCGCTCGGAACTCGCCGGATCGTCACCCCCGAGTACCTCGGGCAGGATGCGGGGAACGATCTGCCAGGACAGGCCGAACCGATCCTTGAGCCAGCCGCAGTTCCCCTCTTCGCCGCCGACCGAGAGCGCGTCCCAGTAGTGGTCGACCTCCTCCTGCGAGTCGCACATCACCTGGAAGGAGACCGCCTCCGAGAAGCGGAACTCGGGGCCGCCGTTGAGCGCCAGGTAGTCCTGACCGTCCAGGGAGAACGCGACGGTCAACACCGTCCCCTCCGGACGCGGGCTCCCCGGCCCGTAGTGCGTGACCTGCTGGATCCGCGAGTTCGGGAACACGGAGACGTAGAACTCGGCGGCTTCCTCGCCCTCGGTGTCGAACCACAGACACGGAACGGTTCGCACCACGGCGTCCTCCTCATCGACCTGCGGAACGGGTGGCCGGGGCCATCGGCGCGACCCACGGACCGTCCAGGCTTATCGCGGATGGCCGACGACGGCGACCCGGACCCGCCGAACACCGCCTCGATCCGGCGGCAGGACAGGGCTGCCGGTTCCCCTCACCAGGTCGGTGAGACGGACCAGCAGCCCTGACGGAATGTGCCCCGCAAGTCACAAATCGGGACGACATTCAGACGTTGACCGTCCAGGTCGACCCTTCCGCGTAGTCCTGGTCGGTGCTGGGGCCCTGCACGGACATCGGTCCCATGCCGGGCGCGCCGCCGAAGGGCGGGCGCTGGTGGGATCCCTTCACATCGTCCGCGATCATGCTCGCGAGATCGTCGAGACTCGGCGCCGAAGAGGTCCCCGATGTCGCCGACGTTCCGGAGACCCCGGACATGGACGACGTGGACGAGGTCGACAAGTTCGACAAGTTCGTCGAACCGGAGTCACCGGAACCGGGGGGTGGCCCGGGTGGGGGATTCTGCTCGAGCACCGATTTGATGGTCGAGACGAGGTCGTCCCGGGACACGCCGTGATCTGACGCGACCTGGGCCAGGCTGCTGTTCTGGGTCGCGGACTGCAGGTCGCTCACGTTCATCCCGAGCTTCTCCGCCACCGCGGACAGCACCTTCGACTCGAGGGGATTGTCCCCTTGCGGATGGCGGCGGCTCGTCCCCCCGACCGAACTCATGTTCTGGACGGAGCTGTTCCCGAAGAGCGCGCTGACGCTGCTCGTACTGATACTCACATGCACCTCACAGCATCGGAGTTTCGGACGTCTGTTCCTTCGGTCGAGAACTCCGGACGCTGAGTGATCCGGCGAGATTCACAGGTGTTTCCTACCTCGCATGCGGCCTGTGCTCGGTCCCGAGAACCGGCGCCCCGAGATCCGGAACCCAGCTCCCCCTGCGCCTCTCCGCTGCACCGACGCGCGTCCACCCCTTCTCGCCCGTCCGGCACCTCCCCACGGAACCTGGCCCACGGCCGACCTCTCCCCGCCCGTGTCCGGCCCCGGCGTCATGAGCGGTGACACACCACCCGGTTCCAACGCTCTGTGACACGTCACGGCCGCCGGGATCGGTCCGGGCCTGCACGAGCCCGGACCGCGACCACCGAGGTCCGTTCCGAGAGGAACGGAATGCGTTCGGCGAGGAATCGCCAGGAATGCCTTCAGTGTTGCCCGAGGACAATCAGACCATCATTCGGCAGAATTCATAGGCAAAACACAGCAATGCGCCCCATATGGACATACCGGTTTCTGCGCGATAGCGTCCGGGGCGCCGTCGGCGGAAGTCCCACAACCAGGGGATATCGCCGGACGGCAGACCTGCCGGGTCGGAGCTCGACGTCACTCCGCCCAAGCGAACATGACGGCCCTGGCCAGGGAAGACAGGGGCCCGGCTCCCGACGACAGGCGGCGGACGCCAATTGCGTCGGCCACCGCGCTCGCGAAACCCACGCGATGCGTCTTTCCCGGGAGACGGGTACTCCCGTGGAGTACGTGACCGGACCCGTCACCGTCCAGCACAGCCACCTGCCAACATCTACGGAACGAGACCTCCCATGCGAATTCCCACCATGTCCCGCAGTCGCGGCGCCCTGCTCGGGGTGATCGCCGCGGCCGCCGTCGCGGGGACCGCCACCGTGGCTCAACTGCCCGCGATGAACGCCTCCTTCGACAACCCGGGCGGTCCGAGCGCCACTGTCGCTCCCGTGCCCCCGAGCGGAGCCCCGGTCCGCAGTGACCGTCCGGTGCCGACCGGTTCCTGGACTCCTCCGGCACGCTCGGGCCGGCCCACCCCCAGCGGCTCGCCCACCGGCACACCCACCTTCACCGGCCGGCCGAGCCCGACCGGCACGCCGACTTTCACCGGCCGCCCCAGCCCGTCGCCCACGACGAACTGAGCGTTCGGCACCGACGTTCCTGACCCGTCGTTCCTTCCGCCCGTTCCCACGTCCCACCGCTCGCACCGTCCGCCGCCCCCGGACCGTCCGACGGCCCTGACCGGCTCCGGCCACCCGCCGACCGGCCGGGGACAGGCGAGCCACGCGTGACCCGCTCGCACGGAGCGGGCAGGGAGCGGGCAGGACCTCCATGAGGCCGGCGCGGGACTCGGCAGGAACTCGGCGCATCAGCACAGCGCCCTCCCCGCAGAGCACGGCGCGGGGAGGGCGCTGCCCGTCCGAGTGCGCGGGCCGGCGTCCTCACCCTCGTCGTCGCACCCGCACCAGTCTCGACGGTGCGGGTTGGACCGGCCGGAAGTCCGTCCCGGCGAGCAGCCCCCGGTCCTCCCAGAACAGGCCCGCGGCCGCCGCCGTCCCGACGTCCTCGCTCGCCGACGAGGGGATGGGCGGCACGACGGCGGCCTGTCCCAGGGCAAGTACGGCAGTGCGGAACGGGAGTCGCGGCAACAGCTCGACCACCACCTCGTTCACCGCGGCGGGGAGATTGCTGAGGAGGACGTCGATCTCCGCGCCGCGGCCACGGGAGAGGAAGTCCACCGCGTCCCCGCAGATCACCTGCGCGTGCGGAAACCGGACGGCGAGCACCCGCGCCAAGCGGGGATCGAGTTCGACGAGCGTGAGCCGGCGAGAGGGCGGCAGCGCCGCGGCCACCGTGCCGATCCCCGCTCCGACCTCGACGACATGGTCATCGGGCAGTACGCCGGCCGCTTCGACGAGCCGGGCGAGTGCCTGGGGTTCGGTGAGGAAGTACTGCTCCAGCCCGACGTCGGGATCCGTGAGCAGGTACCGCTCCGGCCCCGCGTCAGGGTCCGATTCACCACCCCGGTCCGGCACCTCGTGCCTCCCTCCGTCCCCGGACAACACGCGACCCCCACCGCGGCGGCGGCGTGCGCCCACGACGCGATCCTGGCTGCTCGACGTCCCGTCCCGGGAGCTGGAACGTCTGGCGTGCCGGACCGTCCGAGGGGTCAGGCGCCCTGCCTCGCCGCCGCGTACCGCGCGCGCACCACGTCCGGGTAGCGGCGGGTGAACACGATGGGGACGATATAGCCGAAGTGGATCCCCACCGACACGACGCCCGGGGCGTCCAGCGTCTGACAGAGAGCGGTCCCGATCCCGATCACCGTGAAGGTCGCCGCCCACACGGCCGTGATCACCATGTTGACCTGCCGGAACACGGGATTGCCCCAGAGCGACTGGGGAACTGTCTGACGGGCGATTCCCAGGGTGAACGGTCGCGCGACGGCCAGCGAGAGCCAGGCGGTGGCGGCCAGCCAGAGCAGGGACGCCGCAGCTGCCCAGCCCTTGAGCGCGGAGTGCGGGTCGGCGAAGGCCACCACCGTGAGGAGCACGAAGAAGACGGTGGAGCTGAGCTCGAGGATCTGCCCGTCCAGCGCCTCGCCCCGACGGTGCGCCCGCCCGAGCACGACGGCCGAGGACAGCACGCCGGCCAGGGCGCCGAACCGCCAGTCGACCAGGCTGACGAGGGCGAAGATGATCCAGGGGGCAAAGCTCCGCAAATAGCTCACGACGGGACGCTTCCTCTCGACACGCTGCGGACCGCCTCGGCGCGGAGGACGCGCACGGCGGTACGGAGGACGAAGGATCCAGGACGCACGACGACGGGCGCCCTCTGGCGTGGTCGCCGGGAGTGCGGCGACCGCTCGCCCCGATTATGGAGGATCACCCGATGAGCACGCGGTACCCCGTACGCCTCCCCTCAGGGATCACAGCTCCCCCGGCCCCCTGCGCCCCAGGGACACTGCGGTGCCGTTCGGTCGCCGGTCACGGGAACGAAGAGCCCGGACAACGCCCCACCGGACAGCGGCGCCCGGCCATCCCCACTTAATCGGTTAATGCATCACTCACCGTACCCACCGACGTCCGCAGAGATAGATGAATCGATTCAGATGCACGCGTCGTTCCTGCATTCCTGAGCGGGGGGAGGCTCACCCGGCCCGGGTCGAGGCCATCGCGGCACCGCAACACCGCCACCTCCGGCCGTGCGGACTGGACAGCTCTGACCTGCAGGGATAACGTTCGCCCGACCTGGTCCGCCCCAGCGCGAGGCACCGGAACCCCAGCGGGAACACCCGGTCACCAAGCGGTGCAGGGACCGAAGAAGTAGATAAACCGGTTTATTGACAGCCGATGGCACGGCACCTAGAGTGCGCTGCCGTCATGTGCCACAGGCGCCGCCGGAACCCGCGACCGGGGAATCAGAGCGCACGGCGACGCCATTCCCCACCCCTCCATGTCCACGCCCCCTGCGAGGATCTCTGATGACACGTCGAGCCGCTCTCCTGACGGCTGCACTGCTCACCGTCGCTCCCCTCACGGTGATCGCGCCCAGCGCCCATGCGGCAGCAGCCTGTTCCGTCGACTACTCCGCCAACCAGTGGACGGGTGGGTTCCAGGGCAACCTGACCATCCACAACCTCGGTGACCCACTGACCAGCTGGAAACTCACCTTCACCTTCGCTAACGCCAGCCAGCAGGTGACCCAGGGCTGGAGCGCGACCTGGAGCCAGTCCGGCACCGCCGTCTCCGCCGCGAGCATGTCCTGGAACGGGGCCCTCGCCACCTCCGGGACCGCCAGCATCGGCTTCATCGGCAGCTGGAGCGGGTCCAATCCCGCGCCCACCGGCTACGCGTTGAACGGTGTGAGCTGTGGTGGCGCACCGGTCACCACCACGACCACCACGACCCGGCCGGTCACCACCTCGACCACCACGACCCGAACGACGATCACGACGACCACGACGACGCGCCCGGTGACCACGACGACCACGACAACGTCGCAGAGCAGCGGGGCGGCTCCGGCCCTGCACGTGTCGGGCAATCACCTGGTCACTGCGGCGGGCAAGACCTACCGCCTACTGGGCGTCAACCGCTCCAGCGGGGAGTTCGCCTGTATCCAGGGCAATGGCATGTGGGACGGCCCGGCCGACCAGGCCTCGATCACCGCGATGAAGACCTGGAACATCCACGCGGTGCGTATCCCCCTGAACGAGGAGTGCTGGCTGGGCACCAGTGACGTCCCCGCGGCCGGGACCAGCGGCGCGGCCTACCAGCAGGCCGTCAAGGACTACGTCAACCTGCTCGTGGCCAACGGCATCAACGTCATCCTGGACCTGCACTGGACCTACGGGCAGTACACCGGCTCGGGCGCGGGTTGCTCGGACATCAAGGCCACCTGCCAGAAGCCCATGCCCGACACCCAGTACACCCCGACCTTCTGGACCCAGGTCGCCACCGCGTTCAAGGGTAACAACGCGGTCATCTTCGACCTGTTCAACGAGCCCTACGCCTCCCGCGCCACGGGTG
>CAZOWW010000194.1:0-7441 GCA_964583765.1 uncultured Kineosporiaceae bacterium | reverse complement strand
CCAACCCCGATGGCCCTCACCGCTCAATCCCACGTGCGAAGGACGGGGCTAGACGGGACGCGGAACGGACAAGCGGGACGAAGGGCTCGGCTCGGGAAAGCGCTTGCCTGCATCCTATGCGCGAACCCACCTGGATTGCTCCCCGCCTTCCGCGATACTCCGCCGTCCCCGCGTGCCGTGCCTCTGATCGATGCCGCGGTGCTGACCGTGGTGCCTCACTGCCGCTTCCCGTGCGCTGCGGTGCAGGCGTCGGCCCGCCCGGCTCCGGGTGTCACCCCGCGCCTGCGCAGCCGGTGGGTTGCGGGACGGTCGCGGTGCTCCGGATACCGCGGGCGAGGAGGCGGACCCCGATGATGATCTCGAACGGGCCGATGGCCAGGTAGGGGATCAGGCCCAGCGGGTGACCGAGCAGCTCGACGCAGGCACCGACCAGGCCGATGCTCGCGGCGACGAGGCCGTAGCCGGAGATCCAGCGCGGGAGGAACCGCGAGGTGAAGAAGAGGTAGTAGAACAGGATCCCCCCGGCGCAGTAGAAGAACATCAGGATCGTGCCGCAGTACCGGTGGACGTCGGTGAGGAGGAACCGGGCGAGGGAAAGGTCGGGGGAGGCGCCGGCACCACCCGTCCCGTCGGCGTCCCGGAGGCCCGAGGCGAGCCGGGCGAGCCCGTTCGTGGCGATCTGGTTCAGCGCGTAGAAGAACGACTCACCGGCCCAGCAGAGCAGCCCGACGAACGCCATGATCCTTCCCCGGACGGCCAGCACGCGGTGGAGGAGCGTGGCGAGGACGAGGATCCCGACGGCGTTGAGCAGCCCCACCAGACAGGCCAGGTGGAGGAGGCCGGCGTGGTGCCCCGCCCTCGTCACCTGCTGGTCGACCGTCCCGGAGCCGGTGGCCGAATCTGTTGCCGCGCCGCTGACCAAGCTGGTCAGGACGACCGTGAGGAAGGCAGCGCCCAGGTACCGAGGCGCCAAGGGTCGGGGGAGGGGGTCCGGGTTCCGCGACATCGTGGTCTCGCCGTTCACTCCGGGAACCCCCAGGTCCACGCGTGCCGGGCGATGGCCAGCGCGCCACCGATCTCGACGGCACTGAAGAAGAGGTAGTGCAGCGTGGGTGTGGCGCCCGGGCCTCCCGGCGGTCGTGCCCGCGGGCTCCCTCATGACGGGGACATCTCGGGAACGCCGACCTCGCGAGGCGCGGGGACCCCGTCCGCGAGGCCCTTGGCGATGAGCCACCCCGCGAAGACCATCTCCTCGACGGCGATCGGCGCGGTCAGGACGACCTGGACCGCCAGGGGCAGGCTCACGCCGTACAGCTCGAACACCCCGCGCACCACCGCCAGGGCCCCGCCGACCAGTCCCCACCACGCCAGCCAGGACGGCACCAGGCGGGCCCGACGAAGCACCGCATTGAGCACGACGGCACCCGCGCCGAACACGATCAGCGTGCCCAGGCGAAGGGCCCAGTCCCGGCCGGAGAGCAAGACCTCACCGACCCCGCTCGTCGCGCCCGTGCCGACCGCGGAGATCATGATCAGGGCGCAGCCGGTGGCGGCCAGGACCAGGATGCCTTCGAGGGTCCGGACGGCGACGTACAGGATCGCCAAGGACTCGCTGGCCCGGCGGAG
Organism: uncultured Kineosporiaceae bacterium; assembly: GCA_964583765.1. GTDB lineage: Bacteria > Actinomycetota > Actinomycetes > Actinomycetales > Kineosporiaceae > CAZOWW01. The sequence continues at coordinate 5,815 of CAZOWW010000194.1, read as the reverse complement.
CACCGGATACAGCAGAGTCGCGATGGCGACCACGGCGGCGGCCAGCGCCAGCTCGAGGACGGCCCCGGTGCCGAGCAGGGCCCTCGTGCCGCCGGCGTCGAGGAACCGACGCTCCCGGATCGGTAGCAGGAGCCCACCGCCGGCGATCGCGGTGGCCGACGCCAGCACGAACAGCCCTCCCACCAGACGCGCTCTCGACTTCGACGAGCTCACGCTCCTCACCTCCACTTGTCCCTTGCTCCACTTGTCCTTGACCCGCGCTGCCTGTCGACGGGCGCTGCCCGCCGCCCCCGGAAGCGGGTGCCGGCGACGTCCTGACCAGGTGCAGGTGGCCCCTCGGCCGACGTGCAGCCATCGTGTCGGGGGCCGTGGAGCACCACATCGGCCGTGACGCCGCCTTCCCCCGGCCCAAGGTCCGGTGCCGGACCCGTACTTCCGGCCGATCCGTGACGCCCGAGGTTGCCTACGCTGGGGTACGTGATCGCCACCGTGGTCCGGTCCGTGTGGACCGCGCCCAGAGCCGCCCGAGCCCCCGGACCTGCAACGTGGGACTGGGCGCTGGTCGCGGCGTTCGTCGGCACTGCCGTCCTCGAGGCCGTTCTGCGCCCGGAGGTCGTCTGGCGTCCGGTCGCCGCGGTCGAGGCGATCGGCCTGGCCTTCGCACTGCCCTGGCGGCGTACCCATCCCCTGGCCGTGTTCGTGGCCTGTTGCGGGGGCACCCTGGTGGTGGATCTCGCAGGGGTCATGGCCGGGGTCACGGGCGAGGTCGGCCTGTACACGATGATGTACCTGCTCCTCCTGCCCTACGCCGTGTTCCGCTGGGGCTCCGGCCGGGAGACCGTCATCGGCTCGGCGATCGCCCTGACGGGCTACGCCGTGGGAACCGTCCGGGACCACTCCGACCTCGGCGCGTGCATCGCGGGCTTCGTCGTCCTGGTGTTTCCCGCGGTGTTGGGGCTGTCCCTGCGCTTCCGGTCCACATCCCGGCTCCGGGAACTGGAGCAGGTCAGGTTCCGGGAGCGGGAGTTGCTGGCCCGGGAGTTGCACGACACCGTGGCGCACCACGTCACGGCGATCGTGATCCGGGCCCAGGCCGGGCAGGTCGTCGCCCCTGCCGACCCGCACGCCGCGCTGGAGGCCCTGCAGGTCATCGAGGCCGAGGGCACCCGGACCCTGACCGAGATGCGGTCCATCGTGCGGGCCCTGCGGGAGGGGGAGGACGCGGAACTCGCTCCCGCAGGCGGCCTCGCCGACATCGTGCGCCTGGCCCGTCCTGCGGACGGACGGCCGGGCGTGCAGGTGGACGTCCGTGTCGATTCGGCGGAGCTGAGTCCCTCGGTCGAGGGCGCGGCGTACCGGATCGTCCAGGAAGCCGTCACCAACTCCCTGCGGCACGCCCGGCATGCCGGGCGGATCCTCGTCCAGGTCGACGGCGAGGACGATCGCATCCGCCTCACCGTCCGGGACGACGGGGACCTGCCGCCGGCAGCCCGGGGTCCGGGCGGCTACGGCATCTCCGGCATGACGGAACGGGCGAAGCTCCTGGGCGGCTCCCTCCACGCCGGTCCCGGTCCTGATCGCGGCTGGCTGGTCGAGGCCGTGCTCCCCCGAAGGGGCGTGGCCGGGTGAGCATCCGCGTCGTGGTCGCCGACGACCAGGAACTCGTCCGGACGGGCCTGAGCATGATCCTGGACGCCCAACCCGACATCCAGGTCGTGGCCCAGGCCCGGGACGGCGTCGAGGCCGTGGCCCTGGCCCGCCGCCTGCGCCCCGACGTGTGTCTCCTCGACATCCGCATGCCCAGGATGAACGGGTTGGAAGCCACCCGGGCGCTCGCCGGGCCCGATGTCACGGACCCGATGGCGGTCGTGGTCATCACCACCTTCGACCTCGACGAGTACGTCTACGGTGCGCTCAAGGCCGGCGCCCGAGGTTTCCTGCTCAAGGACGCCGGACCGCACCTGCTCCGGCAGGCGATCGAGGCCGCCGCTCACGGCGAGGCGTTGATCGCCCCGAACGTCACGGTCCGCCTGCTGAGCGCGTTCGCGGACACCCCGACGGCCCGACCGGCTCCTGAGCCCATCGACCCGCTCACCGCGCGGGAGGAGGAGGTCCTCCGCACGGTCGCCCGCGGCCTGACCAACGCCGAGATCGCCGACGAACTCCACCTCAGCCTCAGCACCGTCAAGACCCACCTCACCAATCTCATGAACAAGCTCGGCGCCCGGAACCGGGTGGAGATCGCCATCTGGGCCTACGAGACGCGGCGCGTCCACCGGTAGGCCCGGGTCCGCGAACGGCTGCTGTGCACGGCCGGGGCACGCGACGAGAACCACGTCGTGAGGCTCGAGCGAATCTGGCCGACGAGTGGCCCGGTGACCGACAGCTGAGTCGAGTGGCCCGGTCCTGCCGTCGGCAAGAGACGGCGGGGGAGCCGCCGGCCGTCACAGCCACGATCCCAGCCCGATGCCGGGTCCGGTGCCGACGTACCGCGCGAGGAGCTCCGGGATCGTCGTGGCGGCGGTGGTCCGATCGGCCGCTCCGTTGCTCGTGAAGCCACACCCTCGCAGGCCGATCTGGACCGTGAGAGTGCGATGGTCGCGGTACCCGAAGACAGCCAGCGCCAGCGAGCCGTCGTCGATCGGGCAGAAGGCACCGTCGAGGTACCAGACGGGCGCCTTGTTGAGAGCCGTGGCGAGTGTCGTGACGTCGCGTCCCCGGAGGGTGGTCGAGCGGTCGAGCACGCGCAGCAGGGCAGGCCCGCTCCGGCCGAGGTAGCGGCACAGCGACACGGACGCCGGGGAACCCGGGACCAGGGTGCGATCGGCATCCGGGACGGTGGGGCGGGGCGGTCGATCCCCGCGCGGCGCGAGACCGGGGCAGGACGGTGTCGTCCCCGTCGCGCTGGTGGTGGGTGCGTACGAGCGCACGGGGGCCGGCCCCACCGAGGTCACGGGCCCGGTGCCGCCGGACAGGTCGTGCCAGTACAGCCCTCCGGTGCTCCCCAGGAGGCACAGCGCGAGCGTGGAGCCGGCCAGGCGGACGGCGCTCCGGCGTCGGGCCCGACCCGCGACCCGGTCGAACAGGCCCGGGGCGAGCGGCGGCGTGGGGACGAGTGCGTGGAGTTCCTGGGACAGCCACTGCTCCCGGTCGTCGATGGTCATCGGGTGGCCTCCTTCGTTGTCGCCGTCATCCGGGCCATCGCCTTGGCGGTCTGGCTCTTGATCGTTCCGGGGGTGCACTCCAGGACTCGGGCCGTCGCGTCCACGGAGAGGTCGGTGTAGAACCGCAGGACGAGCACCGCGCGTTGTCTCGGGGGCAGTTGCGCCAGGGCGCGGACCAGCTCGTCGCGGGCCTCGACCCGGGTCAGCTCGCCGTCCTGGTCGAGCACGGGCTCCGGCAGGTCGACGGCGGGGCGCTCGCCGTGCCAGCGGCGCCGTCGGGACGTGAGGTGAGTGGTCACGATGATCCGTCGCACGTAGGCCTCGGGGCTCCCCTCCGCCGCCACGCGGGCCCACCTGCGCCAGACCTTCGCGAGAGCCACCTGCACGAGGTCCTCGGCGTCCTGCCAGTTCCCGGTGAGCAGCCAGGCCAGACGCAGCAGGGCCGCCTGTCTGGTCTCGACGAACTCCCGGAATCCACTGGGCTCTCGCATCGCTTTCCCTTCGCCACCCCGCCGTCGTCCACCCCCTACACCACTCGGGGCACCGGTCCGGTTGCCCGCAGGCGGATCCGATCGTGCCCGGTGCCCGGACGCGATCGTCTGCGGTGCCCGGACGCGCATCGTGCCCGCCTGAGGGAACGGATTTCGCGGCATCCGGCGGCGCCCCCCGACACTTCCGAAGGTGACTCTCTGTCACGATTTTCGGCAGGCAAGCGCTTGCCCCGGAGTTGCGATGGCCCTGGTTCGAAATCGTTTACCACGCGGGAAGGGGCGGATGCAGAGCGTCAAGGAACGGTCACACGAGGCTTATTGACGCTGGCTGTCCGCGTGGTGATACTCCGCTGCGTCAATTGACGTGCTGCGTCCTCGACCCCGGCCGCTCTGGCGGCCGGGGAACCGCTCGGTGCGGACAGTCACACCACAGAGGTTCTGATCGATCAGCCCCTGCGGCATGGCTGCGTGCGGTGTACGAGGCGACACAGCAGTGAGGAGAGGACAGAAATGAACAAGGACGTAGGTCCGCACCGACAGCGTCCGTGGATGGCGCTGGTCGGCGCGGCCACCGTCGTCGCCGCATCCATCGTCGTGCTGCCCAACACGGCGACTGCGGCCGGGACCACGCTGGGTGCCGCCGCCGAGGGCAGCGGCCGGTACTTCGGCACGGCGATCAGCGCGAGCAAGCTCAGCGACTCGACCTACACGTCGATCGCCGACCGCGAGTTCGACATGGTCACGCCCGAGAACGAGATGAAGATCGACGCGACCGAACCGAATCAGAACCAGTTCAGCTTCTCTGCGGGCGACACGGTCTTCAACTGGGCGACGAGCCATGGCAAGCGCGTGCGTGGCCACACCCTCGTCTGGCACTCGCAGCTCCCTGGGTGGATGCAGAGCCTCAGCGGCGCCTCGGCCACGAAGGCCGCGATGGAGAACCACATCACCACGGTCATGAACCACTACAAGGGGAAGATCGCCTACTGGGACGTGGTGAACGAGGCGCTCAACGACAGCGACGGCAGCCGTCGGGCCGATGTGTGGCAGAACAACATCGGCAACAGCTACATCGATGATGCGTTCCAGACTGCGCGCGCGGCCGACCCGAACGCCAAGCTCTGCTACAACGACTACAACATCGACAACTGGACCTGGGCCAAGACGCAGGCCGCGTACAACATGGTCAAGGACATGAAGTCGCGGGGTATCCCGATCGACTGCGTCGGTCTGCAGAGCCACTTCAACTCGGGCAGCCCCTACCCGAGCAACTACCGCACCACGATCCAGAGCTTCGCTGCGCTGGGCGTCGAGGTCCTGATCACCGAATTGGACGTGCAGGGCGCCTCTGCAACGACCTACGCGAGCATCGTCAACGACTGCCTCGCCGTCTCCGCCTGCAAGGGCATCACGGTCTGGGGCGTGCGGGACAGCGACTCGTGGCGCTCGAGCGACACCCCGCTGCTCTTCGACAGCAGCGGCAACAAGAAGGCCGCCTACACCTCGGTGCTCGCCGCCCTCAACGGCGTGACCACGACGGGGACGACCACCACGACGACGACCACGACCACCTCGGGGCCGCCGACCACGACAACCAGGCCCACCACCACCACGACCACGACCACCACCTCGCGGCCGCCGACGACCACCACCACGACCACGAGCGGCGGTACCGGCGGCACCTGTGCGGTGCAGTACCAGTCGAGTGACTGGCCGGGCGGCATGTCGGTGAACATCACCATCAAGAACAACGGCCCCGCCTGGTCGAGCTGGAACCTGGGCTTCGCCTTCCCGAACTCGGGCCAGAAGGTGACGCAGGGCTGGTCGGCGAACTGGACGCAGAGCGGCCAGAACGTCACCGCGACGAGCATGTCGTGGAACGGCGCGCTGGGGACCGGCGGTTCGACGAGCATCGGCTTCAACGGGAGCTGGAGCGGTAGTGACCCGGCTCCGACGTCGTTCTCGATCAACGGGACGCCCTGCAACGGTGGTACGCCGGTGAGCACGACGTCCACGACGACGACCACCACGACCCGGCCCGTCGTCACCACCCCGGTCAGCACCACCGTGACGACGAGCACCACCCAGCCGGTCACCACGACCACCACGACGACGACGCGTCCGGTGACCACGACGACGACCTCGCGGACGACCACGACC
>CAZOWW010000193.1:0-7530 GCA_964583765.1 uncultured Kineosporiaceae bacterium | reverse complement strand
CCCACCTGGTCCAGCCCACCCCCATCACCGTCCCGGAGGACACCATCACCACCCCGACTACCGCACCCGCGGTGCCCACTCTCAAGCTCCTGCTGACCGTCGAAGAGGCTGCCGAGCGTCTGGGAATCGGCCGCACGAACGTGTACGCGCTTCTGAAGGCCGGAGAGATTGAGTCCGTGCCTGTCGGCCGGCTGCGACGCATTCCGCCCGATGCTCTGGATGTCTACGTGGCAAATCTGCGCCGCCTGGCGGGTGCCGCCTGATGAGCTCCCGCCGCCCGAACGGCACATCGAGCGTCTACCTCGGCAAGGACGGCTACTGGCATGGACGCGTCACCGTCGGGGTCAAGGACAACGGCCGTCCCGACCGGCGTCACGTCCAAGCCACCACCGAGGCCGAGGTACTTCGCAAGGTCCGCAAACTTGAGAAGGAACGGGACACCGGGGCCCTGCGCGAGCCCGGCAGGGCCCCGACGGTCGCCGAGTGGGTAACGACCTACTTGGACACCACCGCGTCCCGCACCCTCGCACCGCGTTCTCTGGACGACTACCGGTCCAAAGCGAAGAACTGGATCCTCCCGGAGATCGGACAACACCGGCTCGACCGGCTCCGTCCCGAGCACCTCGACAAGCTCTACGCGACCATGCAGGCCGCGGGGAAAGCCCCCAGCCACCAGCTAAAGGTGCACCGCATTATCTCCCGGGCCCTGGAAATCGCCTACCGACGCGGCCACGTCCCCCGGAACGTAGCCAAGCTCGTGGACGCGCCCTCCGTCCGAGAAGACGAAATCGAACCCCTCACCCAGGAAGAGACCCGCCGCGTACTCAACGCAGCCATGCCACGGACCAACGGCGTGCGCTGGTCCGTAGGACTCGCTCTAGGACTCCGCCAAGGCGAGGCCCTCGGCCTGCGATGGAAGTACGTCGACCTGGACGGAGGTCAGGTCAAGGTGTGGTGGCAGATCCAGCGCACGAAGTGGCGCCACGGGTGCGCCAATCCTCACGAGTGTGGGATGCGGCTGGACACCAAGGGCCGGACGCGTCACCGATTCGTCCAGTGCCCGCCCGATTGTCGCCAGCACACCCGTGCCTGTCCCCCACCCTGCACCAAGGATTGCACCGGTCACGCCAGCACCTGCCCCCAACGAAAGGACGGTGGCCTCATCTTCCGTGAGCCCAAGGGCAAGAGCCGACGCACCATCGCCCTCCCGCCCCAACTTGTGACCATCCTGCGCCAACACCAGCAAACTCAACAGGAACAACGGGACGTCGCAGGAGAGGACTGGCACGACTACGACCTGGTGTTCTGCAAGCACGACGGCCGCCCCATCAGCCCTCGCGACGACTGGGGCGAGTGGAAGACAGTTCTGGCCGAAGCAGGGGTGCGAGACGCGCGTCTACACGACGGCCGCCACACGGCCGGAACCCTCTTGATCGAGCAGGGAATACACGTCCGCACAGTGATGGAGGTGCTCGGCCATTCCGACCTCAGACTCACTCAGCGTTACACTCACGTGGCCTCAGCATCGTCCAGAGATGCCGCGGCACGCATGGGTCGGGCGCTCTGGGATTCATAAGCCACAGGAGTAGATCTCGCCGCAATTACCCAGTAGGGACTCTACGCGCAGTCGCGAGGGCGGGAACCACCTCTACACAGGGGACCAACATTCCCGCCCTCGCTTCCTCCAATGCTTTCATTCCTCAACGTGTTGGATCTACGCTCCCGAAGCCCGGAGATCCAGAGGACGGGAGAGGTAAGAACCAGATGCGCCACCCATGGGACCGAGCTCGATCAGACCGCTGGCGCGACCGGGATGAGAAACGAAGTCCACATAAGCGTGAGCACGGAGTATTGACACCGAAGGAAATGCCCACTGTCCGCACTACGATAGTGGCTGCCAGACGGCGAAACACCCCTTCCTACCGACCGCGCATCCAACGCCCCGCTATGGCGGAACTCAGACACGGACATCATTGGCGGCACGACAACGGCGCGTGTGGCAGGCCTCCCATAGGTGGACGCCACCACCGCCGCATGGCCGTGGGGGTCAGCAATCTGGGATTGGCGCGATCACGGCGCGATCAGCAGCTCAGCAACTCCTTAGCAGCTATCGATCTTGGATAACAGGCCACCCGACGGGAATGGCAGCAGATCACTCGACACATTGTGGCAGGATGCGCTCAACGAGACGCCACACACCCGTGGAGGGATTACCACTCCATCCATCCGATCCCGGATCTAGCTTCTTTGCCCGCTCAATGGCATTGCGAACCCCTGACGAGAAATCGGGGAAGCTAAGAGAACTTTTGTCGTACCCCGGGACCAGTTTACACAACCTGAATAACGCATCTTGGGCATTCGGAATTGGCGCTGCTATTTGCGCACAGTGTAGGAGAAGCCAGAGTTCAAAGCATGGGTTTGAGATAGCTAAATCGATCTTCCGCTCTCTGGCGGCAGGAATAGCGCGGTCAAAGCAGAAATGATCAACGTCTAGAACGCACCACACTTCGTCATAATCACCAGGTGACTCCTTCCATATCTGTGAGGCGTAGCCGACAACGGCATCCGGGTCCTTCGGCTTCGCAATAATCTTGACTATGACCGCTGGGTTCCTGAAGTTTCCCTTTAGGGCCGTAAAGTAGTCCGGCTCGGTACGTTGGGCGCCGCATACGATCAGGATGCGCGGGCGTGGAGTCCGGGTCGGCGCACGCCGACTGCTCGAATTCTCTCGTCTAATCACTCGAATCTCACAGCCGCTCAGTCAGTTCTCGGGCCCGGAGAGCCGGATCGCCAACAACCGGAACTCCCCCGTAGCTTCCGCCGAGATACCTGCGCTCTCGATTCTCACCAGTGCGTGGATGGAAGTCTGTTAGCGGGTAGAGGCGACTTGCTCCGTCGGATTCCTTCTCCACGAACCACACCTCGTCCCGGCCCAGGACTTCCTCGCCGAAAGCAGTACCGAGAAGAGTTGCATCATGGGTCGTGAAGAGGAGCTGCGCCCCATGTTCATTTACATTCGGGGAGCGAAATTGCTTGATCAGAAGTGCGGTGAGGTTTGGATGAAGACTGGAGTCAATCTCATCCACGACAAGCAAGCCACCCTCGCTCAGAACGGAAAGGGCCGTTGGGAGGAGGGAAAGCCAGGCGAGGGTGCCCATCGACTCATCCGAAACGTCGAAGAGCTCAGCCCCCCCGTGATTGAACTTCACGGTAAGGCGCTGTCCATCACGAACCACTCGCTCAAATCTAGACAATGCGAAATTCCGCTCACGAAGCGCGCGGGCGATTCTCTCCTGATCGCCGCTCTCCTCTGCACGATCGAGAACATCCTGCGCTATCGATATGCGCTCTTGGTACGCTACTAGCAGCTCGTTCTGCCCATTTCTATCTTCTTCGAGAATTACATCTTGAATGCCTACGTCGGCAGAGAGGAGTAAGGCCAGAAATCGATCCCTCCTATCTGAATTCTCATCGCTTGAGTCCGCGAGAATGGAAATTATCGGCCCTTGAGAAAATACCCGCATCATCCCACTGCGCGATTCGACCCTGCGGATCACGGAGGCCTTCGATCGGTCATTGGCTGAACTTGCGGTGCCCGCCCGAGAAACGTCATCAGACCATTGGATTCCACCCCCCACGAACCAGTGATGCACAGGCGTGAGTTCGGGTATACGAAGTTGTGCCGCAAGGCTGAGGAATAACGAATTTGGTCGAATTAGCTCCGTGAGCACATCAGTGAGGGCCCGTGGCGCGCTCAAAGACTCGCCTAGTTCGATGCCATCCTGTCCGCGAGAGAAGAGTTTGCGACGCTTCCCTTTTGGATAGCTGTACAGCCACTCGTCACATACGACATCATCGTCAACAACCAGGCCATACACGTATTTAACTCCGTCAATAAGGAGCTCTACAACATATGTTGACGGATTGGTGCGAGCGGGCCCGCCAAGCCGGAAAGGCGCCCGAGGCACTCCCCCGTCAGGATCCCATCGACGATATGAGTCACGTACCGCGTTCGTCATGAACCGCAAGCCGTGGAGTAAGTTGGACTTGCCCGCGGCATTGGCCCCGTAGACGGCTGCGACGGGAACCGCCATCCGATCACTGCCATAGGCTGACAAGAAGGACAATTCCGCCTCATCGCGGAACGACCGGTGGTTCTCAAGGCGGAAGCTTCGCAGCATCATGCCCCTCCTATCGGCCGGTCAGGTGGCTTCCTGTGCAAGTAAACCGCACGCGAGGCGCTGTGGCACCTGGCATGGCGGCAACTGCCACGAACTTGCGGCGTGTCACGACACACAAACGGACCGTGTCCACCACACCCCCCGCTAGGCGTGACCTGCCAAGGCGGCAGAGGTCCTCGCACAGGCAGTCGGACCTGTCGCAGCCTCCCCGCTTGCGGCATCTGAGACTACGACTGAGACGACCCGGAACGACGAGGGGCCCTGACCTGCGGATCCGATCAAGGGATCCGCAGGTCAGGGCCCACTTCCGTACGAGCCGCCTTCGGGATTCGAACCCGAGACCTACGCATTACGAGGCCGCCGGGAAGATCCTCAATGGGCTCTCAGCAGGCACAACGCTCACCACGACGAACTCGCCGCACGGGCGCGACCTGGGCGGACGAGGGGCGTCATGCCACGCGTCATGCCACGGACTGCAGATCGCCGGTCCCTCGCACGGAGACCTACGCAGGATGTCGAGGTGGGGCCATGAGGATCACGATCATCCTGATGAGCTCGGGGGTGTCCTCCCAGTCGGGGAGGGTGAGCATGTGGGAAAGGCCCGGAACGAGACTCCGGTCCGGCAGGAGCTGGGCTGCCTGGAAGAGAGAGTAGGTAGCGTCGTCCAGCGGGCCCGTGAGTGCCTCGACCAGGGCGGGCAGCGCGCGTCGGTCGTTGCGAATCGCCAGGGCGTGGATGGCCTGGGCTGCGGTCACGCGGTCCGGGTCCGTGGTCAGGGTCAGCAGCCGTTCTCGCAGACGTGGTGAGTCGGCGCCGGCGAGCTCGTTGGTGAAAGCGAAGCTCGCCCAGTCGCGGACGAGCGGCGCCGGGTCGAGCAGCAGGTCCTCGACCGCCGCGACAGTGCGCGGATGATCCGGACCGAAGTAGGGCAGCATGATTGCCAGATCACACCGGAGGTACTCGTTCGGGTGCCGGCACAACTCCAGCAGCCGGTCGACCGCTTCCTCCGCCTGCAGCCAACAGAGGGCCATCGCAATCGAGGTGATGGTCTCCTGGTCCGTCTCGACGGTGAGCGCCTCGACGAGCGCGACGATGCTCGGCGCCCGGAAGAGTCTCTCCAACAACGGCGTCTCGTACCCGAACTTGCCCAGCACGTCAGCCCCGAACCGGCGCGCCGCTGGACGCATATCGGTCAGAGCCGCCAGCGCGGCCCGCACCTCCTCGGCTCCCCCGCGACGGTGTACCTCTGACACGGCGTCGCTCGCGACCTCGTCGTCGCCGGCCGCCGCCGCAGCGAACAAATCGGCAGTCGACCACCCAGAGAAGTCCCGCACAGCCTAATCTCGGCATCGACGTCCCGTTTCTGCACCTCTTCTCCTCTGAAGCGGCGGCAGCGGACGAGTCAACCTGCTTGAGGGCAAGACAGCGCGCGGCCACACTGGACGCGGCCCGGGCGGGCCGAAGGTTGTCGATTATCGGATCCGCGGGACGAGGGCGCGAGTCCCTCGGGCGTCTTGGTGCTGTAGCTCAGTTGGTAGAGCAGCGGACAATCTGATGGCCGCCCCATCAGCCCTCGTGACGACTGGGGCGAATGGAAGGCCGTCCTGGCAGAGGCTGGAGTGAGAGACGTCCGCCTCCACGACGGCGCCACACCGCCGGGACTCTGCTCATCGAACAGGGGTGCACGTCCGCACCGTCATAGAAGTCCTTGGCCACTCCGACCGAAGACTCACCCAGCGATACACCCATGTGGCCTCACCCGCCGCCAGGCACGCCGCCGCCCGGATGGTGACCGCGCTGTCGGACGACAGCAATCACTAACGCGGGATTTCCGGCAATTCGGGATTTTCGACCGAACCGCTCCCGGATCGCCTCCATGTAACCTTGCCGCCTCTAGGATGGACCTCATGTGGAGCCAGCTTCTGCTCAGCATCATCAGCACAGCATTCGGAGTGCTCATTACGCTCACCATCGATTGGTTCCGGAAGCGAGAGGCGAAGACAGACCGAAGGAAGCAGGTCGGGCGGGAACTGATCTATGCCGCCAGTGAGTTCTGCGCCATGATGGAGATGCATCGAAAGCGCTGGCTCTCGCCGATCGAGAACTGGCTAACAGTATCGGAAGCTGCGGCGGAGATTGTTGGCAACCATACGGGTGACATGAAGGGATTCCGGCGCGGATTGCCTGGCGCCATGCATACACTTCAGGCATGGCGCCGGGCTGAACGAGAATCCGGCGTATCCAATGCGATGCCACCGATGCTTAGGCTGGCCGCAGCACCGATGACCCTGCTCTTCCTCGGAGAGGAGAAGCTCTCGGAGGCTGCGCGCGAGGTAGTCAACGCCGCGCAGGTCGTAGCACTGTCGAAGCAGAAGGGACAGACACAGCGGGAGCGAGCGATGGAAGAGCTCAAGACCTCAATCAACAACTTCAGTTCGTTGTGCGGGTTGATCGACAAGCGACGGTCCCGCTCGTGGAGGCGCTGGAGTCCCCGCCGCCACGGAGCGCAGGCCACGCATGTCAACTGAGACTGGAGCCGAGACGACTCGGAGCGATCACGGGCCCTGACTCGCGGATCCGATCAAGGGATCAGCAGGTCAGGGCCCGTTTGGGGCGGAGCCGTCTTCGGGATTCGAGCCCGAGACCTACGCATTGCGAGATGTGTTGTCCGGAACGACTGGCCTGCTCAAACAAGCCCTGACCTGCAGCTATGCCTCATGACAGTTCTCGTCACCTCGCACTCGTTCGGGTCTTCGTGCGGACTCCCTGCGGACTTCGGGGGTAGGTAGTGCAGAGATCATGAACGCTCCCTGCGAAGGCAATTGCGGTCGAGATGGTTACACACTTAGGTGACGGACACCTGGTCATCGCACTCCGGCCCCTGAGTGGCCATCCGAAAGCATGGCCGCTCCGATCCATCGGTTCCACGCCCCACCAAGAGAGGATCATTCGATCCAATTGATGGGCGTGGGCACTCTCCGCTCCGCATCCGCCTTGGCTTCAGCTTCGGACATATAGCCCACAGAATCCGGCCAGAACGATTGACCTTCCTCCCAATCCGGCCTGAAGCATAGGTAATAGGCATTACCGTCGATATTGAGACTTGGAGTTTCATTGACGTCCAATTCACCATCAGCCTCGGCAATCATGTGCCAATAGTCATAATCAAGGCAGACGATGCGAATCGGCATTGACACCGCACCTGCGTATCTCCAGCTACCATGAGAAACCACCTTCTCCATGGATTGCATTCTATATTCACCTTGCTTCGAAAACCTCAGGTCATCCAGCCAGTGAGGTGATTTCAACCTGCCTGCGGGTCGCGGTGGTGTCCCCGGGGGGTTGGTGG
>CAZOWW010000192.1:3296-7722 GCA_964583765.1 uncultured Kineosporiaceae bacterium | reverse complement strand
TGATCGCCGAGCTGCCGGCGGTGACGGTGACCGTGGCCTGGTAGCCGGTGCTCCACGAGCTGGTCAGCACGTAGGCCGCCGTGCAGGTCTTGCCGCCAGCGCTGGTCGTCGTCGTGGTGACCGGCTTGGTCGTGGTGGTCGTCGTGGTCGGGGGCAGGCAACCGGTGGCCGTGGTGTCACAGGTACGGCCGGGGGTGGTGGTCGTGGTGGTCGTCGTCGAACGGGTCGTGGTCGTCGTTGTGGTGACCGGCTTGGTCGTGGTCGTCGTCGTGGTCACCGGGGTGGTCGTGGTGCTCGTCGTCGTGGTGCCGCTGCCCACCGGCGGGACCAGCGCCGGCTGGAGGATCGCCTGCTTGGCGGTGTTCACCGTCACCCAGTCGTCCTGCACGATGCCGCCGGTGTCACCCGAGTCCGGGTTCCAGGACCAGTAGGTGAAGGAGATCCCGCTGGAGCCGGTGCCCATGTAGTTGACCAGGGCCTTCATCCACTGCGAGTCCCGCGGGTCGGCCAGCGTGCTGCCGAACTCACCGACGATCACGGGCGCGATGTTCTGCTTGTACAGGTAGCCCCAGAAGTGGTCCCACACGGCAGGCAGGTTGGCCGGGAAGTCCGGGTGCTTGGTGGTGTCGAACCAGTCCTGGTGGTCGTAGACCGAGATGCCGTAGTCGTGGGCCGAGTAGACCAGCTTGTGAGCCACGTTGAGCTCGACCGGGTAGGTGCCGGCCTGGGACAGGTTGCCGCCCCACCAGTCACAGGTCATCGGGTCGTCGGGGATGCTGTCCCAGACGTTGGCGTTCCCGCCGGAGGGGCAGCTGACGCCCTCGACGATGATCAGCCAGTTCGGGTTGGCCGACAGGACCGCGTTGCCGATCCGCTCGGCGGCCAGGCGCCAGTCCCGCTTGGTGTCGCCGCAGCCCCAGCAGGAGCCGGTGGCGGCCGGGTCGGTGCCCTCGGAGTGCGGCTCGTTGAACAGGTCCGCACCGACCACGGTGGGGTTGCCGGCGTAGTGCTTGGCCAGCATCTGCCAGTCGGCGATCTCGCTGGCCTCGGAGACCGAGCCGGTGTACCAGAGGGCCGTCTGGGCGGAGGAGTCCGGGCGGTGGCGGTCCAGGAAGATCCGCATGCCCTTCTGGCCCGCGTAGTCCACGACCTTGTCCAGGATCTGCAGCGGGCTGAGGCCGACGAGGTCGGGGTTCGTGTTCGAGTTCACGCTCGACGCGGTGGCGCCGGACTTGAACGCGTCGCCGGAGAACGGCACTCGCAGGGTGTTGTACCCCAGCGAGGCCATGTGGTCGATCATGGACTTCCAGGTCACCGACGCCCACAGGCCGTGGAACGTCGCGTTCGTCGTCTCCATGCCGAACCAGTTGAGACCGGTCAGGCGCACCGTGGCTCCGGTCGAGTCCACGATCTGGCTGCCGTTGGTGCTCAGGTATCCGGTGCCCGTGCCCTTCGCCGTCGCGGCCGTGGCGGTGCCGCCACCCACGCCGGCCATGAGCCCGGCGGCTGCCAGGGAGAACGCCGCGGCGGCGCTCCACACCCTGGCGGCCGTGCCGCGCCTCTTGTTCATCATCGAACGCTCCTCGGGAGGTGGTGGATCGTCCGGCGTCCCGTCCTGGGACTGCGGGCACGCCGCGCCGACGCGACGCAGAATTCGGTCGCGGGGCGGCAGTGTAAGCACCTCCGGGGCATTCCGAAACAGGCGTTCCGCGGAGTCCTTCGCGCGTGTCGGGGGTGCGTTGCGGGAACGTCGAAATTGGCGACGCAGGGTGCTGCGATGACCACTTTCAGCCCAGCGGAAGCGCTTCACCTCGCTCGCGGGTTGCCGATCCCGGCATCACGGTCGGCCCGTGAAACAGGCCACAACGCGGACGTCACCGGGTTCGATCGCGATCACGGCGAAGCAGTCCCGGACCTCGTCCGGGAGCTTGCAGTGATCGGAGACCGCGCACCAGACGACGGACTCTCCGTAGTGGTGATGCCAGTGCCACGGCCCACAGACGCAGGGGGGTCCGGGCGGCATCGGGACGACGGGCGGAGTGTTCGCGGGAGCCGTCGGCGGGTCCCCGGGACCGCCGCTCGGCTCGGTCGGGCCGCTCGTGCGGGTCGGGGACGTTCGCCTGGCCGGGGCCGAGGTGGTGCTTGCCCGGGACGCGCTCGTGCGGTGCGACGTGTGCTTCGCCGTGGTCGCGGCGCCCTTGCCGGCACCCTTTCCCGAGCTCCCGCCCGCGGTCGTGCCGGTCGCTCCGCCCGTGCCTCCCGCGCCCTGGGGGGTGCCGCCGGCGGCGTCGGTGGCGTCCCCTCCCGCGGTCGTCCCGGGTGTCCCCGGCGTCGCGGGGGAGTCCGTCGGGGTCGGGGTACCGGGATCGGTGCCCACGGAGGACCCGGCGGCAATGCCGCCTCCGGGTCGGCCACCGGAGGACGGCGGTTGGTGGGTGATCACCAAGGCGCTCCCGAGGAGGAGCACCCCCGCGGCGGCGCCGATGACGGTCCACTGCTGGACACGACCCAGGCCTCGCAGCGGGGGAAAGAGGCGGGCCGCGGCATGCCCCGCACCGGCACCGGCGGCGTGCCCCGCAGAGGCACCGGCGGCATGCCCGGCAGAGGCACCGGCGGCGTGCCCCGCAGAGGCACCGGCAGCGTGCCCCGCACCGGCGGCACCCGCCGACAACGCGGCCGATCCGATCGGGGAGATCGGTACCCCCGCCTGAATCAGGGCGGCCACCGCGCGTGCCTTGAGTGCAAGCGGCGCGATGGCGAACGGCACCCCGGCGAAGAGCCACTCGGGGTTGCTCTCCCGGCCGGCCTCGCTGGCGCAGTCGTCGCAACCGCGCTGGTGCTTGCGGATCGCGCTGGCCACCTGGGCGTCGAAGCGCCCGTTGGTGGGCACGATCGTGGCCAGCGAGGGGCAGGTGGGTCGGCCCTCCCGCCACAGCAACGCGGCGACGATGGTCTGGCGCAGGCGGGAGCGGAGCCGGAACAGGAGCTGATGGGCGTTGTTGGGGGTGATCTGCAGCTCGTCGGCGATCTCCGAGGGTTCGAGACCGTGACGGAGGTGGAGATCCAGCAGGCTGGTGTCCCGCTCGCCCAGGGCCGCGGCCGCCGTCCAGACGAGCCGCTGCCGGTCGTGCCGCTCGGTCACCCGGGCCGGGTCCGCGTCCGCGTCGGGAGCCACAATTGCCTCCCCGCTCATCAGGGGTTCGTAGGCCCGGGTACGGTCCCGTTCGAGTCGGTTCAGGGCCTGGTTGCGGGTCGCCCGCAGCACCCAGCCGCCGAATGCCGCGGGTTCCCGCAGATCGGCGAGGTGCTGCCAGCAGCTCAGGAAAGCGTCCTGGGCGACGTCGGCAGCGGTCTCGCGGTTGCGGCTGATGTTCCACGCGATGTCGAAGCAGCGGTCGTACCAGCGGTGGAACAGTTCGCCGTAGGCGGTCGGTTCTGGGCCCAGAGCGGCGCGGACGAGGTCTTCGTCGGGGCGGGGCGTGGACTCGGCCGATTCCATGGACGGGGATCCTGGCATGGGGGACCTCGGAGGTCGGGGTTGTTCGAGCTCGTTCATCCGGATGCCTGGAGGGCGGCCGGCCCCCGTCGCGCCTGGTGGCCGGCCCGCCCGGATCAGCTGATCTGGACCGGCGTCCCCAGGGGAACCTGCTCCAGGAGCTTGGCGATGTCGTTGGTCACACGGATGCAGCCGTGGGTCGCGGGCTTGCCGATGGATTCCGGCTTGTCCGTGCCGTGGATGCCGATCTGGGCATCACCGCCGCCGTAGGCCGACAGCGTGGGCGAGTGGGCGGAGAGCCCCAGGGCGAAGGGGCCGTAACCGCCGCCCGGGTTCTTCGCCTTGATCCGGTCGATCACGTAGAAGAGCCCGCGGGGGGTGGGGTCCGCCTTGGGGCCGATGGCGACCAGCGCGTCGGTGATCTGCTTGCCGTCGATGTAGATCTGCATGTGCCGGCGGGTGAGGTCCACCGTGATCCGGTCGTGGACGTTCTCCAGCCGGACGTCGTCCGCCGCGACCCAGCCGCTGCTCCCGTTGGGGCGGGTGGGCAGCAACACCGGGACCCACCCCGTCTGCGTGGCCTTGGCCGGATCGACCAGCAGGGTGCGGACCGTGCCCAGGGACGTGGTGGCGGAGAGCCGCACGAGCACGCCGGAGTCCTTGGAGGGGCCCTTGCGGATGGTGAGTTGGCCGTCCACGTTGCTGGTGGCCCTCGTGCCGGTGACCGGTGCGCTCTCGTCGCCCTGCTGCGTCGCCGCCGCGTTGACGGCGGTGTTGCCCGACTTCGCCGCGCCGGAGCCGCAACCGGCGAGGCCCAGGGAGAGACCGAGCACGAGAGGGAGGATCAGACGGCGGCGGGGCATGAGTACTCCCAGGGACGAGTTCGAGGGAAGGGGATCGCGGCGGCGGTCGCGGTCACCGCGCGGACGA
>CAZOWW010000192.1:0-3286 GCA_964583765.1 uncultured Kineosporiaceae bacterium | reverse complement strand
GGTCTCCTCCGAGGCCAGTTCGAAGGAGACCGCACCCGGGTGGGGCGGAACCCGAGGACACGGTCGGGCGGTCGGCACCGGCGCGACACGGGTGCCGTTCACCTTCGGAGACGGGATCCGCGCGATGGGCCGCGGAGGATCCTGGTCTCCCCGCGGCGTCGGGCCGCCGGGCATGCGGTGCGTCGGCCCCGCGCAGTTCGTGGGGGACGACGTCCCGCGATCGTGGGACGGGGCTGGCGCCCGGACTCGGTGGGCGGGTGCCGGCCGGGCGGACCGGCACCCGGAGCCGGGTCAGCCGGTGAAGTTGGGCGTGCCGACCACGGTGGTGCAGCCGGACGTCGAGTCCTCCGTGTCGGTGACGCACTGCGCCTTGACCGTGGCGCGCGGGACCGTCGTGGTCGTGGACGACGTGGTGGTCGTGGTCGTCGCCGCCGGCGGGGTGGAGGCGGGCGCCGTGGTGACCGGCGCGGTGGTCGTCGTGACCGGCGCGGTGGTCGTGGTCGTCGTGGTGGTGGTCGTGGTCGTCGTGGTCGTGACCACGGGCGGGGTGGGCGACCACGAGTGGTGCGGTGGCGTCGGCTGGGTCGTGTTGTGGCAGGCGTACGCGGACGTCGCCGGGCCGGCCGCGAGTGCCACGGCTGCCAGGAGAACGCTGATCCGGCGCCCGGGCCGGAACGACTTGGCGTGCATGGAACGGTCCTCTCACCATGAGGCGGCGTCCGGAGGGGTGGACGCCCACCTGTAATGACCGGCGATCATCGCATCCCTTACGCAGTCTCGAGACACTTTCTGCGGTCACGGTTCGGTTGCTCTCCCGGATGGCCTACTGGGAGGTGGCGGGGATGCCCGAACGGTCGGTGGCGTCCCCGGAAAGCGGTTCGCCCCACCCGCCCGGGACGGCCCGCCTCGCGTCGGATGCCGACCGGTTCGGCACGGTCGGCCCATCCCGGACGGCCCTCTCGGCCGGGGTGCCCGGGTCAGCCGGTGAAGTTGGGTGTGCCGACCACCGTCGTGCATCCGTGCCCCTTCGCCCCCGCGGAGCGGGACGCGCAGGTCGGTGTCGAGTGCCGGGCGGGGTGCCGTCCGGCGGGGGCGCCGGGCCTGCGCTGGGTCGTGGTGCAGGTCCCGCCGCAGGTGGGGGCCGACGGTGGGGTCACGGCCGCGCAGTGGTGGCTGCAGTTGCGGGCGGACGGCGTCCCGGGGGCGCAGGTCCCGCCGCAGACGGGCGTGGACGGCGTTCCGTACGCACAGTGACCGACACTGCAACGGTGATGGGCGGTCCCGCCGCTCGACTGCGTCGTGTGGTGGGAGCCACCCGGCGTCAGGCAGGCGGACGCGGAAGCAGGTACGGCGGCCAGGGCGAGGGTCGCGACCAACACCAGGAATCGACGCCGGAACACGCGGTTGTGGGCCTTCATCGGTGTTGTCCTCTCGGAGGGGTTCGTTCGAGGAACGCCATTCACCGGTCCTGACCCGTGGGGAGCGGCATTTCTTACGGGTGGCGGGGCGGAATTCCGGGAGGGAGCCCCGGATTCATCCGTTCGGGCGTGGAGGACATGAATCCGTTCTCGGACGACGACAGGGTGTGACCGTCATGATGTTTCCTGATGATTCGACACGTTTCCTGTTCGTCTGTCCTTCGGTGTCGCCCGTGTGGGTCCCCGGAATTTCCCTGACGTCGGGGGACGCGCACGATCAGGACAGCGGTGCGCGATTCGGCCGAAGGTGTTCCTGCCGTCGACCGTGGGCACGGTGCCAGGGAAGGGTCGACGGTGGAGGCGGCGTCAGGAAGGGCGGGTGCCGTCCGGCCGTCAGTTCCCCGCGGTGGGCGCCGTGCCCGCGTCGTCCGAGGCTCCTGCGTCGGTCGAACTCGAAGCTCCGGTGCCGGTCCCGGAGGAACCGGTGTCCGACGACGCCGTCGGCCCGTTCCCGTCGGCATTGCCCGACTTCGGCACGAGCGGGACGTCCAGGGAGGTGTGATGCCCTTCGACGTGCAGCACGGCCGAACGGTGCTGCGCGTCCGTCACCGAGGTTTCCAGGTGGTAGACGTACCCCGGCCAGCCGAACACGGTGACGTCCTCGGAAGCCACCAGGGGAACCCGCGTCCCGTCCTCGTAGCGCAGGTCTGCCACCTGCTGACCGGCCTTCACCACGACGTGGGCGAGTGTCTTCTGGGCGCCCTGGATCAGGGTGCGGCTGGCGGACAGGGCGTTGGGAAGGATGGTCGCCGACGTTCCCGGCTGGCTCAGCACGGCGCCGAGCAGCGTGTAGCTGCGCCCGTTCACCTTCTGCTTGGCGCTGAACACCAGACAGCCCCCGGCAGCCCGGGTGGACCCGGTCTTGACGCCGAACACGCCGTCGTCCCCGAGCAGGGTGTTGTAGTTGGTGATCCGGCCCTGTACCGGGATCACCGCGCTCGTCAGGCCGACGAGCGTCTTGAACGTGGACGACCTCAGGGCGATCGAGGCGAGGAGTACCTGGTCGTGGGCGGTGCTGACGGTGCCGGCGTCCAGGCCTGAGGGATCCGTGTACCTGGTGTCGTCCATGCCGAGGCGTTCGGCGGCGGCGTTCATCCGCGCGACGAACGCCTTCGGGCTGCCGGCGTCCCAGCGGGCGAGGATCTGGGCCATGTTGTCCGCGGAGGCCAGCATGAGTGCGAGGAGCGCCTGTCGCTCCGTGATGACCTCGCCCGCGGTCACCCGCACCAGAGAGAGACCCTGCTTGCGCTGCGTCGAGTACTCTGCCGCCTCCGCCGCCGTCACGGTGATCTTCGGGCCGGAGGCTCCCGCACGCAGCGGGTGGTCCTTGAGCACCAGATAGGCGGTCATCACCTTGGCGACACTCGCGATCGGCACCGGCCTGCTGCGGCCGTGCTGTCCGAGGGTTCCCAGACCCTGCACCTGCACGGTGGCCTGTCCCGTGTCCGGCCAGGGCAGTTCGGGCAGGGCGTCGTCGATGGCGATGCGGGTCTCCACCAACTGGGTCACCGTGGGCGCCACGGTCGGGGAGGGACTCGCCGAGGTCGTCGGAGCGGTTTCGGTGGTGTCGCTGCTGATCGTGACGGACGGCTGCGTCGCGGACGAACTGGCATCGGGCGAGGTCAGGTACTGGGTACCGAGGTAGGCGGCGAGGAGGAGAGCGGTGACTCCCCCGCTGATCGCGAGGAGGCGTCCTCGGGCCCGCCGCGACGGGCGGGAGCCTCCCGGGGCCGGGCGTTGCGGGGGGAAGGCGCCCCAGCCGGAGGTTTCCGTGGGCGTGACCGATGGGGGGAACGCGGGTGCGGTGG
>CAZOWW010000191.1:0-7753 GCA_964583765.1 uncultured Kineosporiaceae bacterium | reverse complement strand
GGCCTGACCCCCGGCCCCGAGCAACCGGGACGGTCGGGCCCGGCCATGCGCAGGCCGATCCAGTGAACGGGGTACCTGAAGACGGCGAAGAAAGCGGTGACGGCGACGGCGAGCCGAGAACCGGGCGGGTGTACCGGATCCGTGCCAGCCCCGTCCGGTCGTACCGGGCGATCGCATTGCGGCGGGCGGAGGCCATGAACTCCCCGGGATCGGCCTGCGTGGGGCAGCTGTCGGAGCAGCGGCCGCGGTGGTAGCAGGTCCACAGTTCCTTGCTGGCCAGCAGTTCGTCCGTCAGCCCGACCTCGGCGTTCCGGATGAGATGACGGGGGAAGGTGGCCTCGTTGCCGGCGAGCAGGCACGTGGCGGTGCAGACACCGCAGCGGGAGCAGGCCTGACCATGACGGCGGGTATGGGTGCAGGTCACTCGGGTGAGGCGGGCAGTCCGCCGGCCAGCGCGCGGCACACCTCTGACGCGGGCACGCCCGCTCGGTCGGCAGCGAGGCGGATGTACGCCACCGCGGCGTAGGCGGCGTAGCACCAGAAGTCGTCGGTCTGCCACCAGGCGACCTCGTCCAGCAGGTCGACGTTGCTCGCCAGTCCGTCGAGCAGGATCAGGCGGGCGGCGGCCACATCCCGGGCCGTCGGCGATCTCCGAGAAGGCACGCATCGACGGTAGCCGCCCCGGGCCGACGAGGGCAGGTCACTGGCCATCCCGCAACGGCCACGCACGATGCGCCGGGCCGACCCTGTCCACAGACCCAGACGATCATCCGCAGGGATGCTCCTGCAAGACGCCTCACCCCGAAAGTCCTCCTCAAGGTCCGGCCGCAGTCGGGATCGAACTCGCCGACAGCCACTCCCCCTGTTCCCCGACGCTCTGCTGGCTCTAAGATCACGGGCGTGACGCAACCCGGGTACCCGCAGGGCTTTGAACCACCAGAACCTGGGACGGGGTGGTCCATGCCGCCGGCCTTCAATACCCCCGGCCCCACGATGGTCACCATCGGGGATATTGTCTGTACCCAGACCGAGGTCATCACACCGTCCGGACGTCAACCAATAGGCGCCGTGACGTGGACATTCACCGACATGTCGCAAACCACCCAGGCCATTCCGACGTGGGCGATCGTGCTCACCGTCATCTTCTTCTTGTTCTGCTTCCTCGGACTGTTGTTCCTCTTGGCCAAAGAAACGCGCACCACGGGATGGGTCCAGATCACCGTCCAGGGACACCGCTTCCTCCACCAGGTCCATCTGCCGGTTCACAACCTGTCGCAGGTGGCGGACTACAACTCCCGGGTCAACTATGCTCGTGCGCTTTCCGCTACCGCCTAGAAACCAGTCGAGCGGTCGGCGCAGTCCTACCGGTCATGGCGGAGCACGGTGCGGTCCGCAGACGAGGTGCGCTCGGCCACGTGATCCTCGACGGGATCAAATGGTCACACTTCCTCGACGTGATCATGGGATCTGATAGGACTGTTCACGATGTCCCGACCTGCGAACACGGTTCCGTCACCACCACATGTGGCTTCGCCCCGGCGTTTCCAGGCGGCACGGGTCACCAAAGCGCTTGTTCTTACCTGCGCCCTCATGTACATCGCGTACGTGGACCCGACCCGTCCCGGACATTACCCTCCCTGCCCTTTTCGCGCACTGACCGGGTTCGCCTGCCCGGGTTGCGGAGCATTGCGGGCCGTTCACGCAATGCTTCACGGGGACATGCCGACCGCCCTCCACCACAATCTTCTCGTCGTGACCGTAATCCCCTGCGCCCTGTGGTTCCGGCGGCCCAAACCGCAGCATTCCGCAGGCACGGCACAAAATGGCCGGTCGATGCGGCCACAGCACATTTGGGTCCTGGCGTCGGTGGTCCTGTCGTTCGCCGTGCTGCGCAACATGCCGGGCATCGGTTGGCTCGGACCCTAGTGCTCCGCGTTGATTACTGAGCTGCAACTGAACGGTGAGTGGGCAGGCGCAGCTTCCCGGCGGAGCGCAGCGCAGGCGGGCTCGGTGTTGTGTGTTGGTTCTCAGGCACAGGAGGACACGTGGATCTCGAGGCGATCCTGCGGCACGGCTGGGCCGAACCGGACGCACCCCCGCGGGCCACCCCGGCGACGTCCCAGCCCGGCCGGAACTCAACTCCCGGCGGTGAGGGTGATGCCGACCCCGCCGGGCACAACCAGGCGGAACGCCGCGACGACGGTGACCATGTCCCGTCCGCCGAGGGCGAGGTAACGCGTGGCGGTGACGGCGCACCGCGGCGTGCGAGCGCGGCCCACGACGTGGCACCTGGCCCAGTCGACCCGGTATCCGGCGCGACCCAGCCACGCCTGCCAGGACGCCGCGACCTTGGCGGGTGAGGCCCCCGGCACGATGAACGTCCCCTGCAGCTCACGGCACCCGGTTTCGAGTCGACGCGCGCAGGTCGCTGCCCCGTTCCACCCCGGTGCGGCGAGCCCCAGCTGTCCCCAGGTGGGCAGGGAGAACCCCATCGCAGGAGGATCACTGCCATCGAGCACGGCCAGCCACGGCGTCACCTTCGTATGCAGAGGACTCGTCTGGTCGTCGGCAATCACCAGCAGGGGCACGTCCCCGTAGCGCGCCTGCACGGAGCAGGCGGCCAGGTCCCAGTACTGGCGCGCTTCGGGCCAGCACAGGGACCAGTCCACGGACACCCCGTGTGCCAGGAGCAGGGACACCGTGTCCGTGAACAGTCGGGACAGATGACCACGGGAATCAATGAGGCAGTACGGCGTCGGTATCCCGCACCCCGTGGCGTACCGGTCCCTGGAGGTTCCTGGCGGTGCCGGCAGGCTGCTCAACGTCCGTTCCACGGCGGAGTAGTCCTGCCGCGTCGTGCTTTGAGCCGGTGAGGAGTCCGTCTCGCCCGATGCGGGTACCGCCAAGACAAGCGGCGCACCTGCAGCGACGAGCACGAGCGCGAGGAAGAAGGGCCATCGCACGCGCGGTCTCCGCCCTGATCGACTCACCGGCTCCATGAGAGCTAGGTCGGTCGATCACTCGACTCGCTCAAGCTGATCAAGAGAGGGTCACTCGGACCGAGCTCAGGGCATCGACCCGTGGCAACGGTCGGGCACTACCCAGGGGAGGACCGGTCTCGTGCGGGCCCAGCTGGTGAGCCGCTGGGAGATCCCCGGCCGCGGAGGTGGCTCTGCCGATGGAGAGCCGGGGAAGAGTGCGACGCCGGGCGCTGCTGGACCAGTTCGCCGCGCTTCCTGGCCAGGTAGGTGCGTTCGGCGGTGTTCTTGGTGGCGGCGATCGCGTCGTCGTACGCCTGCCTCGCTTCGGTGCTGCGGCCGAGCCTGCGGAGCAGGTCGGCGCGGGTGGCGTGCCACGCGTGGTAGCCGATGAGCGGCAGCCGGTCGATCAGAGCGAGGGCGACTTCCGGGCCGTCAAGTTCCGCGACCGCCACGGCGCGATTGAGTGCCACGATCGGCGAGGAGTCGAGCTGGGTCAGCTGGTCGTACAGTGCGACGATCTGTGACCAGTCGGTGTCCGGCGCCGTGGGGGCGTCCGTGTGGACGGCGTTGA
Organism: uncultured Kineosporiaceae bacterium; assembly: GCA_964583765.1. Classification (GTDB taxonomy): domain Bacteria; phylum Actinomycetota; class Actinomycetes; order Actinomycetales; family Kineosporiaceae; genus CAZOWW01. The sequence continues at coordinate 4,201 of CAZOWW010000191.1, read as the reverse complement.
TCGCGGCGAGTATCTGGTAACGGCCGGGTCGGTTGATCGCGAGACACTGGCGGACCAGGTCGTGGCCCTCAGCGATCAGCGCGCGGTCCCAGCCGGCGCGGTCCTGTTGGCCGAGCGGAACCAGTTGCCCGTTCCGGACGCGGGCCCGGCGCCGGGCCTCGGCGAGGACCAGCAGCCCGAGCAGGCCAGCCACCTCCGGCTCCTGGGGGAGCAACTGGCGCAGGATCCTGGTGAGTCGGATGGCCTCGCTGGTGAGGTCAGCGCGCATGGGGTCGCCGTCGCCGGTGGCGAGGTAGCCCTCGTTGAAGACGAGGAACAGCACTGCCAGCACGCTGTCCAGCCGATCAGGGAGGTCTGCGGCGTCCGGCACCCGGTACGGCACCTTCGCCGCCGCGATCTTCTTCTTGGCCCGGGTGATCCGCTGCGCCATCGTGGTCTCGGGAACGAGGAACGCCTGCGCGATCTCGGGCACGGTCAGCCCCCCGAGGAGCCGGAGCGTCAGCGCGATCCGCGCCTCCGGGGCCAGCGCCGGGTGACAGCAGGTGAACACAAGCCGCAACCGGTCATCCTCGACCGGTCCGGTGGGTTCGTGGGGGGTGTCGTCGTAGGACATCAAGGCCGCCTGATGCTTGGCCTCGCGCTGCTTCTCGCGGCGGATCCAGTCGATCGCGCGGTGGCCTGCGGTGGTGGTGAGCCAGCCGCCGGGGTTGGGAGGTACGCCGGACTCCGACCATTTCTCGAGTGCTGCCAGGAGCGCCTCGCCGGCTGCCTCCTGTGCGAGGTCGATGTCACCGAAGCGGCGGACGAGCGAGGCGATCAGGCGGCCGTACTCCTCGCGGAACACCCGCTCGACGGCCGCCGTCCCGCCCTGCATCGATCAGTCCTGCATCGATCAGTCGTACGTCGGGCCGGCTCAGGCGAGGCCCTCGAAGGGACGGACCTCGACCTTGCCCCGGCATGCCCGGGATCCCTCGGCCGCGAGCTTGAGCGCCACGTCGAGGTCGGGTGCGTCGATGACCCAGAAACCCCCCAAGGCCTCCTTGGTCTCCAGGTAGGGGCCGTCGGTCAGCACCGGCGTCTGACCCTGGCCGTCGACGACGGTCGCCGTCGCGACCGGCTGAAGCCCACCCGCGAAGACCCAGTAGCCCTCGGCGCGCAGTTTGTCGTTGAAGGCGCCGGTCGCGGCGAACGCCGCCTCCATCTCCTCCTTGGAGGCGTAGCTGCCGAACTCGTTCCTCTCGGCCGGGCCGTGCACGGCCAGCAGGTAGTGCGTCATCTGGCTTCTCCTCAGGTCGGGACGGTTCCGGTGACCGCCTTCCACCCCACCACGAACGGCATCCCGCCGATACGACAACTCGCCAGGAAAACCTTGGCACCAGGTTCCTTCGGCGCGCCGCCGGTCCGGAAGCACGGCCGGTCCAGCGCGCGGGCTCATCGGTACAAGGATGCTCGTGCCCGGGCTCAGCCGCGAGACCATCCAGGGCGTCCTCACGGGACCGGCCGGGCCGGAGATCCAGACCCGGCCGTTCGTGGAGGGACACGGACACGGACCTCGAACGCTCGTACGTGGGGGCCCCGAGGACGACGTGTTGGCGATCATCCGCACCATCTCGTGCCGTAGTCGGCACGAGATGGTGCGGATGCGGTCAACTCACCGTTTCACTCGTGATGACCGAATTGAAGGTCAGCGCCGCGTGACCCGGGGCGAGCACGAGTCGCCCGATCCCACCCACGTTGCGGGCCACGGTCGCGGGGAGTCCGAAACCGCGGCCGGGAGGGCTGGTGAGTGCGGTCAAGGTTCGAGAGGTGGCGTCATCCCAGGCGATGACGAACGTCCCCGCAGCGTCGGCGACGACACGCCCGCCGCCGCCGACGGAATCTCCCGGTGCGGACAGCAGAGTCGGTGCTCCCCAGGACCCACCCGCCGGAAGCCTCGAGGCGTACAGCGAGGTGAGGGAGCTGCCCTGAGCCAGTACGTACTGTTCGAAGACGGCGATGACATTCCCGGCGCCGTCGATCGCGACGTCGAGGGGGCTGGCTTCGTCCCCGGACAGCTGGACCGGGGCGCTCCACGTCCCGGCTGCGGAGCGAGTGGCGGCCACGTTGGCTGCCGTGGACCCCACCGCCCAGACCATCACTGCACGACCGGCATCGTTCAGCGTCACGCTGGTTCGCCCGCCGTTGTAGGGCGCCAGGCCGACCTTGACCGGTGCGCCGAAACCGCCCAGGACGGTCCCGGAGTCGGCGTAGGCGCCGATGCTCACGCCCTTGCCAGCCCACGTGAGGACGACCGATCCGGCGGAGTTGACCGCCATGTCCAGGCCGCTGCCGTCATGGGTGGGCAGGGTCTGCACCGGCGACCAACTCCCACCGGCTCGGAGACTGGCGGTGGCGATCGTTCCGGTGGCCCCCTGCACGGAGGCGATGACCACGTTGCCCCACCCGTCGATGCCGATCAATGGTGCGCCGGGGTAGCCGGCGGCGCTGACGACGACCGGGGCGCCCCAGGTCCCGCCGGGCGGGCGGACGCTGGCCTCGATATCAGTGGCGGCGAAGGTCCCGCCTTCCCACGCCACGACAGCACGGCCGTCCGCGGCGAGCGCCACGGCTGGATTCACGCCCTGGCCGAGGGTGGACGGCGCGGACCAGGACTGTCCGTCGGGACTGGTGCAGACCGAAACGGCGCTGATGCCGTTGACATTGGCGGCTGCGACCTGCATGCCGGTGGCGTTGACCGCAACCGACCCGGTAGCCGTGGACGATGCTGCGCATCCGGTGGGTAGCTGAACCGGTGGCGTCCAGGAGTTCGCCGCCTGCGCGGGTAGCGCGAGGACAATTCCGGTGCCGAGCGCAATCAGTGATGCTGGAAGTCCGAGACCGCTTCGGCGGCTTGATCGAGACACTGACGGGTCCTCTCTGAAGCTACTACGTACTCACGGAATCGTCGGTCGGGGCAGGACGCGCCGGAGTCGGAGCGTGCTCAGTTGACCTGCACCGTCAGGTCCATGCCGCGATCCTTGTGGCCGGGCACCGAGCAGAACAACTCGTAGGACCCTCTCTGGAAGGTCACCGTCAACGTCCCTGTCTGCCCTCCGGACAGATTCTGTGTCGCGGCTGCGTTCACGCCAGGTCCGTTGACCGTGAGGTTATGGGGGAAGCTCCCCTCGTTCTTCACCGTGAACGTGTAGGTGCCCGCGTTGAAGGTGGTCGTGGACAGGGAGATGGAGAATTCCTTCTCGGTCACGACCACCGGCGTTCCGGCGCTGGCAGCGCTGGTGCTGCTCGGAGTCGGCGCCGTCGACGCGGCAGTGCCGGTGGATTTCGTGCTGGATCCGCAGCCGCTGAGCGTCAGGGCGATCGTTGCCACGAACACCATTCCTGCCGTGACGGTCCCAGGTGCCTTCATGAGAGGTGTCTCCTTTTTCGGTTGCCTCGCCGCGGGCGGGGCTGGTGTGTCATGGGATAGGTCGCGACCGTGTCCGCGGCCCATCGGGAGCGGCCCTTTCGGTGCCGTGTGCACCGCTCTGAGGGCCGTTTTCCGATCTCTGGTTGTGCCACGCCGGATCTGTGCCCGGAAACCCACTGGGATCACTCTCGGGTGGTCGGGTCCTGAGAGGGCTCGACAAGGCGTGCTGGGCTCCGTTCGCGGTGGTATCCCCCGCCCCTCCTCCCTCCCGTGATGTCCCCGCTCCGGCCGGCGCACCGACGACGAGCGCCCGCACCCCGCCCCCACGAGACCGTGAGCATCGGCGCTCCCCACGAGGGGCCCCCAATCAGGACCCCCCGCGAACACGACACGTATGGGGGGACAGGACGGTTCATCGAGCGACAGCGGAGATCCGGTAACCCTGATCCGAGCTGCTCCCAGGTCCGGCCCTGGATCGCCTCCCAGGCCGCCGAGCCCCGCACGAAGCCGTCCGTCGGGAGCGGAAGAGTCAGGGACAGTGTGTGCAGGGGCGGTGGTGTCAACGCCGGCCAGGTCCGAACGGCGACGGTGCCGGTGCGGGTGGTGGTGAGGTAGGCGATCAGGCGGGGATTTCCGGTCCCGCTCCCGGCGTCCCGTCCGGATGACGTTGGCACTGTGCACCACTTCGCATCTGCACCGCGGGGGGGCCGCCTGTTGATCGCCGGGCGTGGGCTGGTCGATGAGGAGATTTCAACCTGCCGGATGATGATCAGGATCCGTGGATGATGAGGGCCT
>CAZOWW010000190.1:0-7871 GCA_964583765.1 uncultured Kineosporiaceae bacterium | reverse complement strand
GGGCGGCTTCCACAGCCTGGCGATCAAGGGTGACGGGACCGTGGTCGGCTGGGGAAACAACGCCTACGGTCAAGCGACGCCACCAGCCAACCTGGGCGCGGTGCGCGCCATCGCTGCCGGCTGGAACTACAGTCTGGCGATCAAGGGTGACGGGACCGTGGTCGGCTGGGGACAAAACACCTACGGTCAGGCGACGCCGCCAGCCAACCTGGGCGCGGTGCGCGCCATCGCCGCGGGCGGCTCGCACGCTCTGGCGATCAAGGGTAACGGGACCGTGGTCGGCTGGGGATACAACGCCTACGGTCAAGCGACGCCGCCAGCGAACCTGGGCGCGGTGCGCGCCATCGCCGGCGGGCTCATGCACAGTCTGGCAATCAAGGGTGACGGGACCGTGGTCGGCTGGGGACAAAACTCCTACGGCGAGACGACGACACCGCCGGACCTCGGCGCCGTCAACACCGTCGTAGCCGGGGCTTACTTCAACCTGGCGATGGGGTGATCGTTCCGTGACCGATCGGCTGCGACCTTGACACCCGCCCCTGGCTCTCCCAACAGCGCAAACGACTGGCGGCTACCGAGCGTGTCCAGGCCGTGTTTGTCCGGCGAGGGGGTCTCCACGCGCTCTCAGTCCGGATACCGTCGTCGTCTACCGCGTAGCCCTTGCCGAGAGGAACGTCGAACCGCTGGACCTGCGTCGCGAACGGCACTCTGGTCATCATCGCGCATCATGACGACAACCAGGGTCAACACGATCTCCCTACGCAGAGGACGTCGAACGTCGTCATGGGGCGAGAAGAGCCAAAGTCTGAACACCGTGGACTGACGGCTGCGGCGGTCGTGGCTGACACCTCCTTGTCTCCCATGGCAGCGGGGGGCACAGCGCGACGCGTAGCCGCCGGGCAGTGCGTAGGTCGTCCCAGCGTGGGATCACCTGCGCCGAGACGGTGCCGGAAGCCGGAGGGACTATGACCAAGGCGTGACCAAGAGGCATCGAGAAACGCCGGACCGTGCGGGACGTATGAGACTCCTTGTAGGTGTCGCAGCTGGTGAACGTGCTCTTACTCTCGTCTGGAGAGACGCATGAGACAGGTGACAAGCTGCTCATAAACCAGAGGTCGCGGGTTCAAATCCCGCCCCCGCTACCAGGCAAAACGGGCCCGGAGGGACTCCCTCCGGGCCCGTTTGCATGTCCGATTCTCACGGATTTGCTAACGCGCGACGCGATCGGGGCGGATCACGGCCGATGTCAGGCCTGGGCCCAATGCCACGTAGCCTAAGTTGATCTTGGTGGTGTGCTGAGCCGGCGTGTCGTCGACGTGCCCGGCAGACGTTCCACCATCCGCTCCCGTCGTCCCACATTGCGACTGGTTCGAGGTTCCGCTCGGCCATGGTTTCCGCATAGCTGCGGCCGGTCAGCAACGCCTCCAGGGTTCCCATCTTGACGGTGGCCTCGACGCCGCACCCGTCCACGACCACAAATCGCTGGTCGGGGCCGGAATCCCGTTCGGATGCCGGTGTCGCCGCCGAACCGCGAGGCACTTGCGCCTTTCGGTGGAACCAGCCTCGGCTCTGTGATCGCCGACCGGTGGTCCCCGGGCGCCTGGCCGCGGGCATGAAGATCTTTTCCCGGTCTCGTGGCGACGCCGGCGGAGTGCGAAAGCCTTGGCGGCACGCTGCCATTGCCAGCGGACGCGGCCGCCAGTAGACCGCCGTCGGACGGCGACGGACCGGGATCCGGGTCGGTCACGGCCGGCCTGCGACGGCGCGGGCGTGCGCATAGCTGTCGATCTCGGCCAATAGCCGCTGCCGGGTGAGGGCAGAGGCGAACGAGGCTCGCACGGCTTCCCGGGCGAACTCCGTCAACTCCTCGACGCCCAGCCCGAAGATTCGATGGGCCAGCAGATACTCCCGGTTGAGGTCGGTGTCGAACATCCCCGGGTCGTCGGTGTTGATCGTGACCCGCACCCCGGCGTCGCGGAGCCCGGGCAGCGGATGATCGGCGATGTCGGTCACTGCTCTGGTGCACAGGTTCGAGGTCGGGCAGACCTCCAGGACGACGTCGCGGCGGATCAGTTCGGCCAGCAAGGCCGGATCCCGCGCAGCCCCGATGCCGTGCCCGATCCGCACGGCGCCCAGCGCCTCGAGCGCATCCCGGATCGGCTGCGGGCCGGTCGTTTCGCCGGCGTGCGGCACACTCGCCAGTCCCAGGTCACGAGCGCGGCGAAACGCCTCGGCGAACGGTGGGCGGGGGACACCGGCCTCCGGGCCACCGAGGCCGAAGCCGACGCAGTGCTCGGGCCGGTATGCGCTGACCCAGTCCAGGGTTCTGTCCGCGGATGGCGGTCCGAGGTCTCCGGCGACGTCGAACACCCAGGCCAGGTCCACGTCGTAGCGGTCGAGGACCTCCGAGCGGCCCCGGGACAATGCCTCGGACAAGCCCTCGGGGTCGATGCCCGCGCGGAGGTGGCTGTCCGCCGTGACCGTCACCTCGGCGTACCTGACTGCGACCCCCGCCAGGTCACGGCCCAACCCGGTCACCAGGGCTCGAACGTCGTCCGCGGTACGGATCAACCGGTTCACCTGTCGGTAGACCTCGATGAAGTGGGCAAAGTCGGTGAACCGGTAGAAGGAACTCAGCGCCTGCTCGTCCGTGGGGACACCGACCTCGGGGTGCTGGCGGGCCAACTTCAGCACCGTCGGCACGGACGCCGCGCCCTGCAGGTGGACGTGAAGTTCCGCCTTGGGCAGCCCCGCGACGTACTGGGCGACGTCTGGGTCGCGCTGGGCCGCATCGGCCGCCGTCGACTCCGGCGCCCGATTCTCCTGCCCCGTCACGGCGTGGCCGCCCAGGGTTCCCAGTACCTGACCATGACCTCGTGCGACCAGTCCGGTTGCCGGACCTCGCCCCGCGGACCGTACTCGCCGTAGTAGGGCTTGATGTCGAGGATCGGCGTCCCGTCGACGGCGTCCAGCCCCTGAACGGTCAGCACCAGTCCGCGGACGTCGACCAACTGGCAGACGCATACCCCGATCCGGTTGGGACGGCGTTTCGCTCGCTGGGCGAAGATCCCGACTTCGGGCCAGTCCGGATTTCCCCGCGGGTGCCGAGCACCGGTCACCACGCTGTCAGGGTCGACCCGGTCGAACACGTAGACGACTTCGACGTGTGAGAACGTGTCCAGGCCGCACACGGCGTCCGGGGTGAAGCGGTCGCTGTCCAGAGAGATGGTGGACACCACCGCACCCCAGTCCTCATCCACCGTTTCCACCCGTCGACTGCTGACCGTGCCGACCGGTTCGACCTCCATGCCGGCAGTCCCCTTCCTCTCGTCTCTTCTCCGGTCACCGTCGCCTGGAAGAGAGCTCTATTTGAAGCGTCGGGCTGGTCGGGCGATTCGCGCGCCCTCCTGCCAGCGCCGGGGCGCACGATATCGGCCCGTGAGACTGGTGAGCTCTCGTAATCGACTGGCCTGGGTTCTCCCAGGGCCTCGCGCGGCCTTGTCGCCCAGGGTGGTGACCTTCGGGGGCGGAGCGGCTCCGGGTCCCGCCGGCCTCGGCGACGACCGGGCCGGGCAGACCGCCGGTCCTGACACGGGCGAGGGTCTCGACGAACTCACGGCCCCACCCCAGCCACGCCCGCCGAAACCCCATGGGCTCATGTCAAAGGATCTTCAGTCCGGCTGAACTCACGGCAGAGCCAGGATTCCCCACCTGCGCGTACAGGATCGCCTCTGACCAGGCTAAACGTTGGTCTTGCGCTGAAAGCTACGGGCGGCCCTATGTCACGTCCGCGGGGTTCGCGCGCCGGTCCCGTCCAGTCGGGGGTAGCGGGGCTTTCCTTGTGGGTCTGGTCGTGGTGGTGCCGTCTGCTGCGTGTCGGAGCGTACGGGGCGGCTTCGCCGGGGTTCATCAGGCGGATCGGGGGGAATGACCCTTCTGGGTGGGTGTGGCCTGGAACGATGGCTGATCGTGAGAGACGGGCTTTCGGGCGTCCTGCTGTGGGTGTTGGCGGCGGTCGTGGCCGGCGCCGGGGCCGTCCTCTATGTGGTCAGGGCGTCTTCAGGCAAGGAGCAGGACCACAGGGCGACGGTGCTGGCGGCCGTGGTGGCTGTGCTGGTTCCTGTGGTGCTGGTGGTGAGGTGGGCATGGTCACGGAGGACCGCCCAGCTTCCGGCCGCCGCACAGGCCGCGCAGACTGCGGCTGCGGAGCAGTTGGCGGCCCGGATGCGCACGACGTGGTCGCGTCAAGCCGTGGAATGGGGGATCCGGTTGCCGGCACCTGTGCGGGTGCGCTGGAGGGAGGGGTGGTGCGCGGCTGGGTTGGGGCTTGCGTCTTGTTCAGTGTCGACGTTCGAGCAGGGGACCTGGTCCGCGCTGGACGTCCGGCCCTTGCTGTGAGAGTATCCGATCGGATACGTGGCGAGGGGGTGTGGGATGGACGCGGCGTCGCTGCTGCGCAGGGTTCGGGCGGACTCGGGGCTGAGTCAGGAGGATCTGTCGCGTCGGGCGGGCACGTCGCGCCCGACGTTGTCGGCCTATGAGCGCGGGCGGAAGTCGCCGTCGGCGGACACCTTGGAGCGGCTGGTCTCGGTGGCAGGGTTCGAGTTGGACGCCGTCCCCGTGGTCACCTGGCGGGAGTACGGCCAGGGGCGGGGCAGAAGTGGGTGGGTCGCGTCACGGTTGTGGCGACTGGAGGCCGCACAGGCGTTGGGCGCGGTGGTGTTGCCTCTGGAGCTGGAGTGGTCGGTGCCGGGCCGAGTGGTGGAGTTGGCTGATCGGCGGCAGCGGGCCCGGTTGTATGAGGTTGTCCTTCGGGAGGGAATGCCGCGGGACATCCTCCGCTGCGTCGACGGCGTGCTCCTTGCCGACCTGTGGGGCGAACTGGTCCTGCCGGTCGCGGTCCGTGCCGCTTGGCAGCCCTTGGTCGATTCTGTCCTGCCGGCGGGGCGGGCCGCGGTCGCGTCATGACGGACCCACGGCCGACGAACTCGCCTGTAGATCCCGGGACGGACCCGGCTTCGGGCGCTCTGACCGCTTTCCAGGTTGAGGTGGCGGGGGAGTTCTTCGCGTTGTCCTCGGCGCACGGTTTCCTTCTCGCCGGTGGTGCGGCCTTGGTCGCGCAGGGCGTGACCTCGAGGCCCACCCAGGATCTGGACCTGTTCACTTCCCCGGGCCGCGGTAACGTCCGGACGGCGCTGGCCGACGTGGCGGCTCGGGCGGTTGAGCGAGGCTGGGACGTCGAGGTCGTCCGAGAAGGTGACACGTTCGCCCGCGTGATCATCCATCGCGGACAGGATGCCGTCGTCCTCGACCTGGCCGTGGATGCGACGCCTCAATACCCGCCGACGGTGACGTTCCTCGGTCCGGCCCTCGACCGGGATGAGCTCGCCGGCCGGAAGGTCGTGGCCCTGTTCGACCGTGCTGAGGTGCGGGACTTTGCCGATGTCTACGTCTTGGCGAAGCGGTACGGCACGGAACGGCTGATCGAATTGGCCGGGGCCGTCGATGCTGGATTCGACCGCGGAGTGCTCGCGGTCATGCTCGACTCGCTGGCCCGGTTCACCGACGCGGAGATCCCTGTCCCGGGCGGCGTTGATGCCGGCGCCGTCCGCGAGTTCTTCTCCCGGTGGGGCGAACAGCTTCGCACAGCAAGCCCATAGGAAACGAGGTAGCGAAGGGGGCGGATTCCAGCGATCGTCGCAACACGGGCGACGATCGCTGGACTCCGCCTGTCCGAGAGCTTCCTCCTCGCGCCGATGGTCCGCCTCGAGGCCTTCCGCCGTCCTGGTGCCGCTTCGCCGGTGCCCGCTCGGTATGGGGACGCCTGCAGGGGCACGTGCGCTCAGTCCCGCTAAACTCCCGCCACGATCAGGCGGTCGAGGGGGAAGACATGCGCTGGGGGAAGGTGAGTTCGGAGCATCCCGAGCCGGGTGACAGGTCCTGGGGTGACCCGAACCGGGGGGACCCTGGCAAGGATCAGGAGGGGACACAACGCCCCCGCAGCCGGGCGCGGCGCCTCACTCTTCTGCTGCTGACGATCTGCGTGGTCGTCGGTGCAGTTCTGGGCGTACGAGCAGTCGGCCGGGCGATCCAGGCGGCGCCGGTCACGAAGGCGCTTCGCACCCGCGTCGAGCACGTCCAGACCCTCGTCATGAAGGCGCCGGCGGCGGTATCGGAGGACCAGTTCAGGAACCTGCTCGCCAGTGCGCCGGGAGTGGTCGTGCTGGGCACCTCCACCAGGGCTGACGGCCGGGTAGAAGTCGATATCTCCGTGTGGACGTCGATCGACACCGGCTGGTTCTCGCCCGTCTGGTCGGTGGCCAAGACATGCGAGCGGGTCCTCGTCGAGCCGGCGAGGAGTGTGTCGGTCGCGCACTACGGCTGTCCCGCGCAGGTGCCCCTGGAAGCAGCAGCGGGTGGGTATGCGGTGTCCTCGACGTCCATGCACGAGGTGGAGATCTCGCTCCCGGAGTTGCCCATCATCCCCGTGGACTACCGCCCGTGCTACAGCGGCAGCGGAGACTGCAACTGACGGTCCTGGGAGCAGATGACCGGACCGGCCGGCGACCCACTCGTCTTCCGCTGGGGTCTGCCTCGGGTCTCGTGAGGCGGTACTTCCGGCGGTGGGCAGCGAAGACCTCCTGGTCCAGCGGCGCCCAGGACGCTCCCCGGCTGGCACCCGAGGTCTGCCATCCCGTGACGGAGCTCAGGCACGCCACACGGTCACGCGGTCGGTCGTCGTCAGCCGTGGTCGACGCTGCCCGTGAATCACCAGCACGGCCTGCCAATCACCAGCACGGATTGCTGGCCAACCTGAACGGCCTGCCCCGGTCTCCGTGACCGGTCGGGCCTGTGGGGTCAACGTCGCAGGTCAAGGACCTGAGTTTGTCAAGGCGGAATCCAGGGATGGTCGCAGCACTGGGTGATTGACGGACTCGGATGGCCTTGGAGGCCTCCGTACCGTGGTTCGCGGACTGCCCGGCAAACGCGGCCGGGGAGACGATGACCTCGTCGTCCAGGTTGGGGAACGCAGTGAGCCTTTCCGAGCAACGATCCGTGACGCTGCGTGAGTCAAGATCCCGAGCGTGACACGCCGGACGACGTCCCCCACGTAGTGCGGGACTCCAATTACAAAGGGTGATCCCTTCCACAAGATCGCCCAGTACTGGAGTCCCGCCGCCACCCAGGCAGCGGTGAGCGGGCTGCGCGAGTTCGGGTACTCCTGGGGCGACATCGCCTCCCGGCTCGGGACCACCCGCCAGGCCGCCCAGCAGCGGTGGGGCACTCGGTGAGCGCCGGCACAGCTACGGCGACGCTAGGCAGCGTCCCGGCGGTGGAGCCGATGGGCGGTGAGGCCGCTGCTTGGAGAAAGCGCCGGGATGAACCGGCATGGAGGAGGAGATGGAAGAGCTCTACGCCGAAGGGGTAGCGACCCACGGCGGCCCCGAGTCATGCGTCGACGTCCCGCGAGGGTGTGGCGAAGCGTTGACAGGGGTACGTGCAGGCCGGGTTATTGAGCCACGAAATCACAGCTTCGGGGTGCCCACGCTGTTTCAAAGGTGGAAGGCAACACTGCCGGCGGCGTTAGCGCGAGGCGCCGGCGGGCCCCGCGGGGTCAGAGAGCCATGGCATGTACGGAACCTCCATGCGCGAGAACCGGGAGATCCCGCGTTCGCCCGTCCGGCCGATCACCGGGCGGGCCGCTCAGGGAACGAGAGGTACGCCTGAGATGTACGAGCGTGGGAAGTCGGACGGTCCCGTAGTACCTGCGAACCCGCCGAACAACGTCCCGGCTGCGGTCGGGGCGGCGGAGGTGGGGGAGGAAAGGGGACCGGCCAAGGGGAACACGGCCAGCAAAACGCCTCCCGGAC
>CAZOWW010000189.1:0-7904 GCA_964583765.1 uncultured Kineosporiaceae bacterium | reverse complement strand
CGACGACGCATCATGAGGACTCCGTGGCATCGGGGACCCCACCATCGTCATCTCATAGAGTGTTCACAGGACAGCGCTGAGTAAGCATGCCACTCCTGCCGTAGCGCCCTCACCCCAACAGCGCACCCCGTGGTCACTCGCCAACCGCGCCAACCGCCCCGAACCACCCGGCCCCACTCACCCGACTGCGCACCGCGCGTCGGCGCTCACCGCAGGCCGGAGCAGCACCACCCCCCGAACGGCTCACCCCTCCGTGTCGTGGCCGCCCCGCACCGGCCCCACTCCGCGGGAGAGCGCCCGCAACGGCACTCGCCGCGCCACCGCGACCGCGACCTTGTACCGCCGGCTCGGGACGCTCACCACGCGCCCTCGCGCGAGATCGGCCAGGCACTCGGCGACCACCCGATCCGCGTCCAGCCACAGCCAGGAGGGGACCCGGCCCATCTCCAGCCGTGCCCGGCGGTGGAACTCGGTCCGCACGTACCCCGGGCACAGGGCCACGGCATGTACCCCGCTCCCCCGCACCTGCGCCGCCACCGCCTGCATGAAGAGGGTCGCCCACCCCTTCACCGCCGAGTAGGTCCGCCCCGGGAGGAAACCCGCGACCGAGGAGACCGTGATCACGGCGCCACGCCGGCGCGCGAGCATCCCCGGCAGCGCCGCCCTGGTCAGCACCAGCACCGCCCGGCACATCACGTCGAGCGCCTGCAGCTCGTCCTCCACCGAGGTCTCCAGCAGCGAGCCGCTCAGGCCGAAACCCGCGTTGTTCACGAGCAGGTCCACCGGTCGCTCCGGGTCCGCCAGCCGTGCCGCCACCCGCCGCACCGCGTCCGCGTCGGCCAGATCGGCACCGATCACCTCCACCCGCACCCCGTGGGCCGCCTGCAGGGTGGCGGCCACCTGCTCCAACCGCGGCACGTCCCGTGCGACGAGCACGAGCTGGTGGCCGTCCGCGGCCAGCCTGCGGGCGAAGGCGTTGCCGATCCCCGAGGTGGCACCTGTGACGAGAGCTGTCCCCATACGGTGTAAGTACCGGATCCGGACCTCCGGGGCAAGTCCGGCCGAGGACCCTGCGGACGAGGGACTCTGCCACCGCGGGACCCTGCCCACGCGGGTCGGAGGACGCCACGCCTGGGAGATGCCGCTCGTGGCGGGACACTCCTCGGGATAATCGGCCCACGCCACCGACCTGCGAGGTCGACGGCACGCCCGCACCGGCCAGCGAGTCCCCCGCCGGGCGGTCGCCCGGGCCGGGCGGTGAGGATGGTGGACATGCCGATGTGGGCCGAGATCGCGCTGGTCGTGGGATTCATCGTGGTCGGGGGGTTCTTCGCGGCCGCCGAGATCGCCCTGGTCTCCCTGCGTCCGGGCCAGGTGGGCCGGATGGCCGGCCAGGGGCGCCGCGGGCGGGCCGTCGTCCGTCTCCTGCGGGACCCGACGCGCCTGCTGTCCTCCGGACAGATCGGGGTGACCCTCGCCGGGTTCTTCTCCTCGGCGGTCGGGGCCGTCACCCTGTCACGGCCGATCAGCCGCGCGTTCCAGGACGCCGGGCTCTCCGTGGGGCTCAGTGACACCCTGGCCCTGGTCACGGACACCATCCTGGTCGCGTACGTGTCACTCGTCCTCGGCGAACTCGCCCCCAAGCGCATCGGGCTGCAGCACACCGAGGGGGTCGCCCTCGCCACCGCACCCGTGCTGGAGCGCCTCGCCAAGACCGTGCGTCCGGTCATCTGGCTGCTCGGGGTCAGCAGCAACCTGGTCGTCCGCCTCGTCGGCGGGGACCCGACCCAGGGGCGGGACGCGATCGGCGAGCAGGAACTACGGGAGATGGTGGCCCAGAACGAGGACCTCACCCTGGACGAGCGCCGGCTCATCGGCGACGTGCTCGACGCCGGTGACCGGCCGATCAGGGAGATCATGATCCCGCGGGTCGACGTGAGCGCCCTCCGCCTGGACCTCAACCTGGCCGAGGCCGTGGCCGCGGTGGCCGGGCAACCCTTCTCGCGGTACCCCGTCGTGGAGGGCGGCCTCGACGACGTGGTCGGGTTCGTCCACCTGCGCGAGCTGCTCCTGGCGAGGGACGCCCCGGACACGAGTCTGCGCGAGCTGTCCCGCCCGATCATGCGCCTGCCGGACAGCAGGCGGGCCCTGCCCGCCCTGGCCGAGATGCGCCGGGCCGGGGAGCACCTGGCCGTCGTGCTCGACGAGTACGGCGGCACCGCCGGGATCGTCACCCTCGAGGACCTGATCGAGGAGCTGATCGGCGACATCACCGACGAGTTCGACGTGCCCGGCGCCTCGACCGAGCGGCCCGACGGGGCGAACACGGCGCCGACGCTTCCCACGGACCCGGTCGAGGCCCAGCTCCGGGTGGAGGAGTTCGCCGAGGCCACCGGGGTGGTCCTGCCGGACGGCCCGTACGACACCGCGGCCGGTTGGTTGCTGCGCCAGCTGGGGAAGATCCCCGAGGTGGGTGAATCCGCGGTGCATCCGGACCCCCGGTTGGGCCCGGTGCGCTTCACGGTCACGCAGATGCGCGGACGGCGGGTCGAGCAGGTGCGCCTGGAGCTCGCGCCCGACGCGGTGACCTCCCGTCAGGGCGATCCCGGGGAACTCCGCTAGCCTCGAACGGTGCGGCTGGCCACCTGGAACGTGAACTCGATCCGGACTCGCGCCGAGCGCGTCGTCGCCTGGCTCGAGCGCAGCGACGTCGACGTCCTGGCCGTCCAGGAGACCAAGTGCCGCGACGACCAGTTCCCGTACGCGGTCTTCGAGGCCGCGGGGTACGAGGTCGTCCACCACGGGCTGTCCCAGTGGAACGGGGTGGCCGTGCTCTCCCGGATCGGGCTCGCGGATCCGCTGGTGGGCCTGCCCGAGGTGCCCACGTGGGGGGAGCCCGCGATGGCCGAGGCGCGCGCGGTGGGCGCCGTCTGCGGTGGGGTGCGGGTGTGGAGCCTGTACGTGCCGAACGGCCGTGCCCTCGACGACCCGCATCTGGCCTACAAGCTGGCCTGGTTGGACCGGCTGCGCGTGCTGGGGCAGGGCTGGCTCGCGGAGGACCCCGACGCGCAGATCGCGCTCGTGGGCGACTGGAACGTGGCCCCCCGCGACGAGGACGTGTGGGACATGGCCGCCTTCGACGGGGCCACGCACGTCTCCCCGGCCGAGCGGGCCGCGTTCGCGGCGGTGGTGGACGCCGGTTTCACCGATGTCGTCCGCCCGCACACCCCCGGGCCCGGCGTCTACACGTACTGGGACTACCAGCAACTGCGCTTCCCCCGGCGGGAGGGCATGCGCATCGACTTCGTCCTGGCCTCCCCGGCCCTGGCCACGCGGGTGTCCGGCGCCGGGATCGACCGGCAGGAGCGCAAGGGGAAGGGTGCCTCGGATCACGCTCCCGTGATCGTCGAGCTCGGCTGATCGTCGTCCACCCCGGCTGATCGTCCTGCGGGGCCCCGGCCCGCGGCTCGCCAACCTTCAGCATTCCTTCAGCGGATCGAATTGTCCCTCTGGCTTCATGTCCCCGGATGCTGCGGACCACCATCGCCGCAGCCGGGCTCGGGAGGGGACCGATGCAGGTCAGTGTGCTGGAGTGGGTGGACGGAGACCAGGCCGAACAGGCCTGGCACCTGTATCTGGAGGCCTTCGAGCAGCTCGCGGTGCGGGCGGCGGCCCGGCACCTCATGCACCGTGAGGAGTTCGACGAGACGATGCAGGACAAGCGGGTGCTCAAGGTGGTGGTCCACGACACCCGGGAGCCCGACCGGCTGATCGGCGTCGCCACCATGACCAACCGGTTCGAGTCGATCTCGTGGGTCTCCCCGGGGTTCTTCGCCGAGCGTTACCCGCAGGAGTTCGCGGAGTCGCGGATCTGGTACGTCGGCATCCTCGCGATCCATCCGGACTACCAGGGCACCGGCGCGGTGTCCCACCTGATCGGGGGGCTCTTCGCCCAGGTGCAACAACGCGGGGGCATCGTCGGCCTGGACACCTGCCGGCTCAACGAGGAGGCGATCCGGCTGCCGCAGGCGGTGCTGCGACTGGTGCGCACGATCAACGCCGAGGTCAGCATGCAACGGGTGGACGTCCAGAGCTACTGGGCGTACACGGTGCCCGAACTTCCCGCGACCGCGGTCGGGCGTCGCGCCGGCTGAGACCCGCGAGCGCGGCCACCGCTCACGCGGGATCCGGAGACGGCTCCTGCGCCCGGAGGCCGAACTTCCCCACGAACTCCCCGCGTTCGGTGGCCGCGCCCCACAACCAGCCCTGCCCGCAGGGCACCCCGAGGGTGCGCAGCGCGTCCCGCTGCGCCGTGGTCTCGACCCCCTCGGCCACGATGCCGAGCCGCAACGCGCCCGCAATGGCGTGCACCGCACGCACGATGGCGTCGTCGTCACGATTGCAGCCGAAATTGCTCACGAACGAGCGGTCCAGCTTCACCGTGGTCACCGGAAGGCGGCTGAGATAGGCCAGGGACGAGAAACCGGTGCCGAAGTCGTCCACGGACAGCCGGATGCCCATCATGCGCAGGCCGCGGAGTACCTCCACGGTCACGTCGAAGTCGTCGATGGCCGCCGACTCGGTGATCTCCAGGACGAGACAGGCCGCGGGCAACCCGCTCGTGGCGAGCACCGCCTCCACGGTCTGCAGCAGCCCGGGGTCCCGGAGCTGCCGCGGGGAGACGTTCACCGAGACCGCGAAGTCCGGGGCCACACAGCCCTCGCGTCGCCACTGAGCCACTGTGCGGGCCGCCTCCCCGAGGACCCAGGCACCGATGCTCACGATCAGCCCGGTCTCCTCGGCGATGGGGATGAAGTCGTTCGGGGAGATGTTCCCCAGGCCGGGGTGCGACCAGCGCAGGAGTGCCTCGGCCGCGACCACCTGCTCGTCGGCCAGGTCGACGATCGGCTGGTAGAGCACCCGCAGTTGACTCCGGTCCACGGCGTGACGCAGGGCGAGTTCGAGCTCGACGCGCTCCCGGATACCCTCGCGCATCTGCGACCCGAAGAGGACCACCCGGTCCTTGCCCGCGGCCTTCGCCCGGTACATGGCGGTGTCCGCGTCCCGCAGCATGCCCACCGCGTCCTCGCCGACCGGCATCCCCGCCACCCCGATCGAGGCACTGACGACGAAGTCCATGCCGTCGACCTCGAAGGGCTCGGAGACGAGCTCGCGGAGGCTTTCCGCGATGTCCCGGGCCTCGTCACAGGTGCCGGTCACCAGCACGAGGAACTCGTCGCCGCCCGGTCGGGCGAGGTGTGCGGTGGCGGGCAGGCCGGTGCCGATCCGCTCGGCGACCTCCACGAGGAGCTGGTCCCCGGTGCGGTGGCCCCAGGAGTCGTTCACGTTCGCGAAGCCGTCCAGGTCGAGCGCGAGCAGCCAGAGCAGGTCGGGCCGCACCGGCCGGTCATCGGTGTAGACCGCGATCGTGCGGGAGAGCCCCTCCCGGTTCGGCAGGTCCGTCAGGGCATCGTGGGTGACCCGATGCTCCAGGTCCTCCTGAGCCCTGGCCGCCGTGTGCACGGCCGCCACCGCCCGCCACAGGACCAGGGTCACGGAGATCAGCGAGCTCCCCGCGAGCAGGATGCGCTC
This sequence comes from uncultured Kineosporiaceae bacterium, assembly GCA_964583765.1. Taxonomy (GTDB): domain Bacteria; phylum Actinomycetota; class Actinomycetes; order Actinomycetales; family Kineosporiaceae; genus CAZOWW01. Next base: position 2,312 of record CAZOWW010000189.1, on the reverse strand, counting down.
CTGCTGCGCCCAGGTACCACCGACACCGATGATCAACAGGCCGGGCAGGGAGAGAGAGGGCACGAGCAGGCCCAGCCTGGAGAGCGTCCAGGCCTGCACGCGGCTCGCGCCGTGCGCACCCAGGCCCACCATGCTCGGGTGCAGCGCACCCAGCCCGATGAACATGAGCGCGACCAGGGTCGGGATGTCCGCCCACCGCGGCCCCAGGCGGTTGCCGTGCGCGGTGCTCCAGGCCATGACGAGGTCGGACAGGAACGCGAACAGCAAGGACGCCGAGACCGCGCGGAAGCAGGTCGACCGGCGGGCGGCCGCCGTGGTGAAGCCGAGGTGCAGCATGAACAGCAGCAGGACGACATCGCAGAGCGGGTAGATCACGCTCACGATGGAGATCCAGGTCGCCCAGTGGCCGGCCTGCAGGGCGGGGTGGATCATCGCCACCCAGAGCACGCAGGCGACGCCGAGGCACACCGTCAGCCCGTCCGCCAGGGCGTAGCGGTCGACGATCGAGCGGATCTCGATGAGCAACAGGAACCCGGCGATACAGGCCGTGTATCCGATGAGGCTCAGACCGTCCGCCACGAAGGCTCCGGGGCCGTCGGCATGCACGGAGTACGGGCGCGCGATGGTCCCGAACATGAAGAAGGCGCCCGAGACGGCGATCCACTGCCAGGGGCGCCGATCCGATGGCCGGTGCAGGCAGGGCCCGCTGATCACTCCGGCCAGGCTGAGGATGGCCGACAGACTCATGCAGATCTGATCGAAGGCGGTGGAGAAGTCCAGGATCCGACAGCCCAGCAGACTCAGGCCGATCGCCAGGTAGACCTTCCACGCGTTCGTCCGCGGTCCGACCATGCCTCGCCTCCGCCCCTCCCGCCGATGCCGTGGCAGCGGTCGTCCGTGGCAGCTGCCGAGCATGGTGTCGACGAGTGCCCGGCCCATGTGAAGTTCTACGCACAGAGCGACGCCCGACCGGGCGATCAGACCATGCCCTCCAGGGGTGGTACCACCGGTTCCGTGCACTTCGGTCCCCGGAAGGCGCACCCACCGGTGAACCCGAGCACGCAGGGAGCGGGCGCCGACGTCCGCCCGTCGCCGCCCGCCCACTGATCCGGCCCGACAACACCCATCAGGTGCAGGAGCGTCCGCCGGCTCCCGGGGCCGGTGACCTCAGCCGGCTCCGCCCGGGGCCGACGCCTGCTGGAGCCGGCGGATCACCAGTCCGCCGCGTGGAGCGGAGTCGGATCCGGTCGGCAGGTCCTCCAGCGCGTCCACCTCCACCGCGTCGCCCTCCCGCACCTGTCCGGCGAGCAGGGAGCGGGCCAGCTGGTCCCCGATCTGTTTCTGGACCAGCCGGCGCAGGGGACGCGCGCCGTAGGCCGGGTCGTAGCCGGTCAGGGCCAGCCACTCCCGGGCTGCGGGCGACACCTGCAGGGAGATGCGCCGTTCCGCCAGACGCCGGGCGAGTTCGGCGACCTGGATCTCCACGATCCGGGCCAGCGCCTCCATGTCGAGCGAGTCGAAGACGACCACGTCGTCCAGCCGGTTGAGGAACTCCGGCTTGAACGCGGCCCGCACCGCGGTGAGCACCGCCTCCCGTTTGGCCTGCTCCGAGAGCAGCGGATCCACCAGGAACTGGCTGCCCAGGTTCGAGGTGAGGATGAGGATCACCGAGCGGAAGTCCACGGTGCGCCCCTGCCCGTCCGTCAACCGCCCGTCGTCGAGCACCTGCAGGAGGATGTCGAACACCTCGGGATGTGCCTTCTCCACCTCGTCGAGGAGCACCACGCTGTACGGACGCCGCCGCACCGCCTCCGTGAGCTGTCCGCCCTCCTCGTACCCGACGTACCCGGGGGGCGCCCCGACCAGGCGGGCCACCGAGTGCTTCTCGGAGTACTCGCTCATGTCGATCCGGACCATGGCCCGTTCGTCGTCGAAGAGGAAGTCCGCCAGCGCCTTGGCGAGCTCGGTCTTGCCCACCCCGGTCGGCCCCAGGAACAGGAACGATCCGGTCGGGCGGTCCGGGTCGCTGAGCCCTGCCCGCGCCCGCCGTACCGCGTCCGATACCACCCGGACGGCGTCCACCTGACCGATCAGCCGCCGGCCGATGGTCTCCTCCATGTGCAGCAACTTCGCGGACTCGCCCTCCAGCAGGCGCCCCGCGGGGATGCCCGTCCACGCCGAGACCACCTCGGCCACCTCGTCCGGGCCGACCTCCTCCTTGACCATCGGGGGCGGCGTCACCGCACGGGAACCATCTGGGGGCGGCGTCACCGCACGGGAACCATCCGGGGGCGGCGTCACCGCACGGGAAC
>CAZOWW010000188.1:0-7957 GCA_964583765.1 uncultured Kineosporiaceae bacterium | reverse complement strand
GACGTCAACATGCCCGTGATGGACGGGATCACCTTCGTGCGGGAGGCGAAGAAGCTCCCGACCTACAAGTTCACCCCGATCATCATGCTCACCACCGAGTCCCAGGAAGCCAAGAAACGGGAGGGACAGGCCGCCGGCGCCAAGGCGTGGGTGGTCAAGCCGTTCCAACCCGCGCAGATGCTCGCCGCCGTCTCGAAGCTGATCCTGCCGTGATCCGGACCTCAGGCGCGACCCGCGCGCCGGGCAGGACCCGGGCCTCGGGTACCTCGGGCGGGACCGGCGTCTCCGGTGCCCCGGGCGGGACCGCCCCTGCGGTCCTGGCGCTGGAGGGCGAGGTGACCATCTTCCACGCCCTGGACATCAAGGGCCGCCTCCTGGACTTCCTCGGGTCCGGCGACGAACTGGAGCTGGACCTGTCGGGGGTGGCCGAGCTCGACTCGGCCGGGCTCCAACTGCTCCTGCTCGCCCGGCGCGAGGCCCGGCAGCAGGGCCGGGCGCTGACCTTCACCCGCCATTCCGCGGCGGTCCGCCAGGTGCTGGAGATCGTCCAGCTGGACGAGGCGATGCGGACCCGGCTGGAGCGGGCGCACGAACTGAGGCACGCGCAGGAACCGGCACAGCGACACGAGGCAGGGGGCGCCTGATGGCATACGAGGACGAGATGCAGGCGGCCCGGGCGTCGTTCGTCGTCGAGTGCCGTGAGCTCCTGGAGGACATGGAGGAGAGCCTCCTCGCCCTGGAGTCGGTGGAGGACTCCACCGAGATGGTGAACGCGGTGTTCCGCGCGGCACACACGATCAAGGGGTCCGCGGGGCTCTTCGGTCTGGACCACGTGGTGCGCTTCACCCACGTCGTCGAGGAGGTCCTGGACCACGTGCGGGAGGGGTCCCTGCCCGTGTCCACGGCGCTCGTCGGCGTCCTGCTGCCCTGCGGAGACCACATCGCCTCTCTGATCGAGGGAGTGGCCCGGGGTCGGACCGAGGAGACCGACGACGAGCTGGCGACGGGGCAGGCACTGCTCGTCTCGCTGCACGGCCTGCTGCACCGGGATCCGGTGGCGTCGGCGGGACCGGTCACCGGTGGCACGACGTCCGGAGCCGACCTCGGTCCCCGGATCTGGGAGATCGCGCCGTGCGAGGTGCCCGAGGGCAGCTGGCACCTGAGCCTGCGGTTCGGGCCCGACTGCCTGCGCAACGGCATCGACCCCCTCACCCCCATCCGGTTCCTGTCCACGGTCGGGGACGTCGCCTGCGTCCTGCCCGTGTCCGACGCGATCCCGGCAGCGGCCGCGATGGATCCGGAGACCCACTACCTCGGCTACGAGATCGCCCTGGTCAGTTCGGCCACGAAGGAGGAGATCGAGGAGGTCTTCGAGTTCGTCCGCGACGAGAGCATGATCCGCGTACTGCCCCCGGGCAGCCGGATCGAGGAGTACATCGCGCTCATCGAGTCCGTGCCCGACGAGAACGCGCGGATCGGGGAACTGCTCGTGCAGTCGGGGGCGGTGACCGCCGCCGAACTGACCGCCGGTCTGCGTCGTCAGGAGGAACTGTCGAAGGAGGTACCGTCCGGCGAGCGCCGGCTGCTCGGCGAGATCCTCGTCGAGGAGCGCATCGTGCAGCAGCCGATCGTGGACGCGGCGATCGACAAGCAGCGCCGGGCCACCGAGCGCACCCGGCGGGAGGGCGAGTCGATCCGGGTGGACGCCGCCCGCCTGGACCGGCTCATCAACGTGGTCGGCGAGCTGGTGATCGCCGGCGCCGGCGCCGGGGTGCGGGCCGCGGACAGTGCCAACATCGTCCTGATCGAGTCCGTGGGCGAGGTCATGCGCCTCGTCGAGGAGGTGCGGGACAGCGCGCTGCAGCTGCGCATGGTCCCGATCGGCACCATCTTCGGGCGGTTCCAGCGCGTGGTCCGGGACGTGAGCGAGGAACTGGGCAAGCAGATCAACCTCGTGGTCTCCGGCGGGGAGACCGAGGTGGACAAGGCCCTCGTGGAGAAGATCGGCGACCCGCTCATGCACCTGGTCCGCAACGCGATGGACCACGGCATCGAACCGGCGCAGGTGCGGTCGGAGCGCGGCAAGCCAGGGCCCGGCGTCCTGAAGCTCAACGCCTTCCACGACTCGGGCAGCATCGTGATCGAGGTGAGTGACGACGGTGGTGGCCTCGACCGGGAGCGGATCATGGCCAAGGCCGTCGAGCGGGGACTGGTCGAGGCCGGGATCCCGCTGACCGACCAGGAGGTCCATGCCCTGATCTTCGAGCCCGGGTTCTCGACGGTGGATCAGGTGTCCAACCTCTCCGGGCGGGGGGTGGGCATGGATGTCGTCAAGCGCAACGTGGGGGAGCTTCGGGGCTCGGTCGAGGTCGAGAGTGCCCTCGGCGTCGGCACGACGATGCGGATCCGGCTCCCGCTCACCCTGGCCATCATCGACACCTTCGGGGTGAAGGTGGGCGGCTCCTCCTTCGTCGTTCCGCTGGACCACGTCGTGGAGTGCGTCGAACATCCGGTGGGCCGGGACTCGCACGACTACATGGATCTGCGGGGCGAGGTCCTGCCGTTCGTGCGGCTCCGCAGGCTCTTCCGCGTGTGCGAGGAGCGGAGCCGCCGGGAGAGCGTGGTCGTGGTCGAGCATGCGGGCACCAGGATCGGCCTGGTCGTGGACGCCCTGCTCGGGGAGTTCCAGACCGTGATCAAGCCTCTCGGCCGGCTGTTCGCCCATGTCGAGGGCATCGGCGGGTCGACCATCCTGGGCAACGGCGAGGTGGCCCTGATCATCGACGTGCCCACGCTCATCCGGCATCAGGAGGAGCGGGAGAAGGAACGGCACGTGGTCGCGCTGGCCGGCGCTGGCGTGTGACGGAGGTCGGACGGGCCCGGGCGTCCGGGGGAACACCGGACGTGCGGGCGACCGGTCAGGACGTGCGCGCCACCGAGAGCACCCGGAATCCCTTGGCGCTGCCGGCGCGGGCCACCGTGAAGCCGGCCGGCAGGGTCTCGGCGAGCCATCGGTGCAGGGAGTCCGCGCCGAGGTGTCGCTGCACCACGAGGTGGCCGGTGGCACCGGGTGCCAGCCGGGACAACCAGGTCTCGAGGAGTTCGTGCAGGGCCGACTTGCCGATGCGGATCGGGGGGTTTGACCACAGGGCGGCGGCCTGCACGCCGGCCGGCACCTGGTCCGGGCGGCAGGCGGTCACGTTCTTCAGGCCCAGCCGAGCCGCGTTGCGGGCGGTCAACTGCACGGCCCGCTCGTTCACGTCCACCGCCCAGACCCGAGCACCGGGGGAGCGCAGGGCCAGGGTCAGGGCGATCGGTCCCCAGCCGCACCCGAGGTCCACGAGATCGCCCGCGGGGGGCGGCAGCGGGGCCTCGCGGAACAGCACCCTGGTGCCGAGGTCCAGACCGTCCCCGCTGAACACGCCGTCCGCGGTGAGTACCTCGACGTCCTGGCCCGCCAGGGACACGGTGACCGTGCGTTCCTGGGCCGGACCCGCCGGCGACCGGCTGAAGTAGTGCTCGGTCGATTCGTCGGCCTTCATCTGCCCAGCCTAGGACTTGCTCGCGATGGCTCGAGCGCGCGGCCGGGACCGAATCCGAGCTGAATCCACTCGCCCCCGGACCGTGCGGGATGCGAGTCTGGAGGCCAGGCCGTCTGCCGGCCGAGACCAGCCGCCGATCGGCGGCATCGCACGAGCGGATCGCGAGGAGAACGTGCCGGAACCGAGGACGACCGCCTCTGATCGGGCGGCCCAGACCCTGGACCGCATCCTGTCCCGTGCGGCGAGTGCGCTGGATCCGCTGGCGGAGTCGGCGAGTGCCCGAAGGGACGCCGACCAGCTCGAGCTGCAGGAGCGTCATGCCCTGCGTCGGGTCTCCGGCCTGTCGACCGAACTCGAGGACGTCAGCGAGGTCGAGTACCGGCAGCTGCGACTCGAGCGGGTGGTGCTGGCCGGACTGTGGACGCAGGGGGACTCCGCCGAGGCGGAGAACTCGCTGCGGGAACTGGCCGCGCTCGCGGAGACCGCGGGTTCGGCCGTGCTGGACGGCGTCCTGCAACGGCGCCCGCACCCGGACCCGGCGACCTTCCTCGGGTCGGGCAAGGCCGAGGAACTGCGCCTGGCCGTGGCGGCCTGCGGCGCGGACACGGTGATCTGCGACGGCGAGCTGTCGCCGTCCCAGCGCCGTGGTCTGGAGGACGTGGTGAAGGTCAAGGTGATCGACCGCACCGCGTTGATCCTGGACATCTTCGCCCAGCACGCCAAGAGCAAGGAGGGCAAGGCCCAGGTCGAGCTGGCCCAGTACGAGTACCTGCTGCCGCGGTTGCGGGGCTGGGGCGAGTCCATGTCCCGGCAGGCCGGTGGACGGGTCGCCGCCGGGGCGGGGATCGGGTCGCGCGGTCCCGGTGAGACCAAGATCGAGTTGGACCGGCGCCGGATCAGGACCCGTATGGCCCGACTCCGCCACCAGATCGCGGGGATGAAGGCGGCGCGGGCGACCAAGCGCGACAGCCGTCGGCGCAACGCGGTGCCCAGCGTGGCGATCGCCGGGTACACCAATGCCGGCAAGTCCAGCCTGCTCAACCGGATCACGGGCGCGGGCGTGCTCGTCGAGAACGCGCTCTTCGCGACCCTCGATCCCACGGTCCGGCGGGCGCTGACCCCGGACGGGCGGGAGTTCACCCTCACCGACACGGTCGGTTTCGTGCGGCACCTGCCGCACCAGCTGGTCGAGGCGTTCCGCTCCACCCTCGAGGAGGTGGCCGAGGCCGATCTCGTGCTGCACGTGGTGGACGGCAGCCACCCCGATCCGCTGGGACAGCTCGCCGCGGTGCGGGCGGTGCTGGCCGAGGTGGACGCCGCGGAGGTCCCCGAGGTGATCGTCGTGAACAAGATGGACATCGCCGACCCGGACGGCCTCGCCGCGCTGACCCAGCGGTACCCCGATGCGGTGCTGGTCTCGGCCCGCACCGGCGAGGGGATCGAACACCTGGTGGAGGTGCTCACCGAACGCCTGCCCCGTCCCGACCGGCAGGTGCACGCGCTCGTGCCCTACGGCCGGGGGGATCTCCTCGCCCGGGTCCACCGGGACGGTGAGGTGCTGTCGGAGCGGCACACCGAGGAGGGCACCCGGATCGAGGCGCGGGTCGGACCCGTGCTGGCCCGGGAGCTGGAACCGTTCGGCGTACGCGAGGAGTTCGTCGGAGCCGAGCTGTCCTGACGGGTGTTGCTGGGTCGGTTCCGGACGCCCCGCGGGGGTGGTCCCCGGTGACGGTTAGGCTCAGGGCATGGGCTCGGGCACCGGTGACCCGCCCTCGGCGGGCGTCCTGCAACGCGGGAAGTCCGAGGTAGGGGTCGTCCCGGATGATCCTGCGCGTGTCCCGCTGCTCCTGGAGGCGGCGGTCGGTCCGCTGGGCGGCGTGATCCGTCCGGGGCAACAGGCGATGGCCGAGGCCATCACCGAGGCTCTCGCCCGGCGCGAGCACCTGCTGGTCGAAGCGGGAACGGGCACGGGCAAGTCCCTCGGGTACCTCGTGCCGGCCCTCGCCCACGCGGTGGCCACGGGCCGCCCCGTGGTCGTGTCCACGGCGACCCTGACCTTGCAGGCGCAGATCGTCGATCGGGACCTGCCCCGGCTCGCCGACGTGCTCGCCCCGATCCTGGGGCGACGACCCACCTGGCAGCTGGTCAAGGGACGGCGCAACTACGTCTGCCGCAACAAGCTCCTCGGCGGGTTCCCGGTCGAGGACGACGTGCTGTTCCGCCTCGGCGATGCGGACGACGCCGGCAGTGCCGATCCAGCGGGAGGTCCGAGCCTCGCGCAGACCGGCGCCGGCGACGGGGACCCGGGGGAGCCCGGCGCCCCGGACCGGGACCCGGGGGATCCGGAGGCACGGGCCACCTCCGTCGGCGGGGTGCGGATGCTGGCCACCTACGGCCCGGTGAGCGGGCTCGCCCGGGACGTCGAGCGGGCCCGCACCTGGGCCGAGGCCACGCGCAGCGGCGACCGGGACGAGCTGGTGCCCGGGGTGAGCGATCGGGTGTGGCGGCAGGTCTCGGTGAGCGCGGAGGAATGCCTCGGAGCCCAGCGGTGTCCCCTGGTCGACGAGTGCCACAGCGAACTCGCGCGGCGCCGGGCACACCAGGTGGACGTGGTGGTCACGAATCACGCGCTCGTGGCCATCGATTCCTTCGAGGGCCTGGGGCTCCTGCCCGATCACGAGGTGCTCATCGTCGACGAGGCCCACGAGTTGGCGGACCGGGTCACCTCGGTGATCTCCGATGAGCTGACCCCCGGGATGGTCGAGGCCGCCGGACGGCGTGCCCGGCGCGCCGGGGCGGGGGCCGGTGACCAGCTGAGCGAGGCGGGCCAAGGACTGGCCGACGTGCTGGCCGAACTGCCGGACGGGCGGTTGGCGCAGGGACTGCCCGAGGACCTGCGGCTGGTCGTGACCCGGCTGCGGGACGTCGCGCGGGACCTCGTCTCGGCGCTCAAACCCGAGGGACAGGGTCCGGACGCCGATCGCCAGGTGGCCAGGGCCGCGGTCACCGAGGTGTACGACGTCGCCGAGCGGTTGAGCGCGGAGGAGGCGGGGACGCCGTCCAGCCACGACGTGGTGTGGGTCTCGCGCAGCCGACGGGCCGAGGGAGCGGTGCGGACCGCCCTGGAGGTGGCCCCGTTGTCCGTGGCCGGATTGCTGCGCGAACGCTTCTTCGTGGACCGCACGGTGGTCCTGACCTCCGCGACGCTCACGGTGGGCGGCGGCTTCGACGCGATGGCCGGGCGGTTGGGTCTGCGCGGGGAGAAGGCGCCTCGCTGGCAGGGCCTGGACGTCGGGAGCCCGTTCGACTACGCGCGCCAGGGGATGCTCTACATCGCGCGGCACCTGCCACCACCGGGACGGGACGGGACCGGCGAGCAGGTCCTGGACGAGCTGGCCCAACTGATCGAGGCGGCAGGCGGCCGGACCCTCGGGCTGTTCTCCTCCCGCAGGGCCGCCCAGCAGGCGGCGGCGGAGATCCGTGCCCGATCGGGGATCCCGGTGCTCTGCCAGGGGGAGGACAGCATGCCCACCCTGGTCCGGGAGTTCGGAGCGGATCCGGCGACCTGCCTGTTCGGCACCCTCTCGCTCTGGCAGGGGGTCGACGTCCCCGGAACGTCCTGCCAGCTCGTGGTGATCGACCGGATCCCGTTCCCGCGACCGGACGACCCGCTGTCGGCGGCCCGTGCCCAGGCAGCCAACTCCGCGGGCGGTAACGGATTCCTGTCCGTGGCCGCCACCCAGGCGGCACTGCTGCTCGCCCAGGGCGTCGGCCGGCTGATCCGTTCGTCCCAGGACCGGGGGGTGGTGGCCGTGCTCGACTCCCGCCTGGCCACCGCGCGGTACGCAGGATTCCTGCGGGCGTCCCTGCCCCCGTTCTGGACGACGACCAGTCCGGACGTCGTCCGCGGTGCCCTGTCCCGGCTGGCGGCGGCAGCCGGCTGAGCGATCGGTTCCCGCGGCTCCTCGCAAGGTCTCGGGCCTGTGGATAACTTCTGCCTGTCGGGTCCCACCGGACTAATCTGGCGATGCCTGGAGCAGGTCGAGGTGGGAGGGGCCGATGCACGGGGATCACGAGGAGCGGCTACCCAGGGACTTCGAGGAGCGTTTCTCCGCCCTGGAGGACCGGGTCGGTCAGGAGGCAGGACTCCGTGCCTCGGTGGACCGCGATCTGAGCGAGATCGCGGAGCGTCAGAGGGCCGCCAATCGCATGTTGCAGAACGTTGCCGTCACGCAGTCCGAGCACATCACCATCCTGGCCTCCATGAACGCGATCCTGCACACTCAGGGTGAGCGGATTCGGGAGCAGAGCAGGACCCTGCAGGAGCAGGGCACGGTGCTGGCGGGGCACACCGAGACCTTGGCGGGGCACACCGAGACCTTGGCGGGGCACACCGAGACCTTGGCGGGGCACAC
>CAZOWW010000187.1:0-8232 GCA_964583765.1 uncultured Kineosporiaceae bacterium | reverse complement strand
CACCATCGCGGACCTCATCAACGACCGCTGATCTGCTGGAACGGGCGACCGCCGACGCGCCGGGCCGAAGATCGGTCCGGACGTCAGCGGTCCTGCGGCGGCGAGCGATGCGGGAGCCGCCGGAGCCGGCTGCTCCCGCATCGCTCTGTTGTCCGGTTCATTCGGTAGGGGTGTCCCCGTGCCTACTGCTGCCGGGGAGCACCTGGTTCGCCGGTGGTCCGGTGCCTACTCGGGCAGTGCCGGGGCGGGCCGGCGCGGCAGGGCCTCGCGGGTGTCCCACCGAGTGCTGGCAAGGCGTCGTTCGGCCATGCTGAGCAGGTCGAAGACCTCCTGCGCGAGGTACCCGGTGGTGTTCCTGTCCACCCGCCGCCGGTGAAGGATCCCAGCCTCGCCGAGCTCGTCAAGAGCATTGCGTGCTGCGGGGAAGCTGATGTCGAGCAGCCGCTGCGCGGTGCGAGCCGTCACCAGGGGGACCTCGGGCAGGAGGTCGAGGAGTTTCGCCACGGCGGAGTCCGCTCTGGGGCGATCACGCACCCCACGGCCCTGACGTTCGTTGATCAGACGCTGTTCCCACTCGATTCGCAGGGCGGCCAACTCCTGCGCGAAGTGCGCCGCCTGAGCGGCACCGATCTCCACCGCATCGAGGAACGTGCTCAGCAACGACCTCATGCCGGAGCGGGCTGCCGGCCCGGAAGGGTCGCCTTCGTACCGGTAGGCCGTCAGTCCACGGACGTAGTCGTCGGATCGGGTGAACAGGACGACGCTGACCGGCAGCACCGCCACCCGGACCAGGCCCCGGCGCGCCAGAACGGTGTGGATCAATGCGCGGCCGACCCGACCGTTGCCATCCGTGAAGGGGTGGACGGTCTCGAACTGGGCGTGCACCAGTGCGGCCTGGATCAGGGGCGCATGGAGAGCGGAGTTGACGTAGTCCAGCAGATCGGTCATCAGGGGGCGCACCTGATCGGGCGGCGGGGGCACGAACTCCGCGTCGAGGGGGTGCCAGGAGCCGCCTCCGATCCAGTTCTGGCGGGTGCGGACCCCCAACGGATCATGATCCGGAAGGAGGGCCTTCTGGAGGTCCTCGACCCCCTCGACGGTCACTCGGGGGGATTCGGCCAGGTCGGTGGCGGCTCTGCGCAATGCCGTGATGTTGTTGGCCACCAGGCGCGCGTTCGTCGTGAAGCCTTGCGCCTGGTTTCCCTCGGCCTGGGCGAACTCCGCGAGGGCGACCTGTTGCGGGCTGACCTGAAGCCCTTCGATCCTGGAGGAGGCGATCGCTTCCGACCTCAGGAGGAACCGCGCCAGGCCTTCCAGCCCGCGAGCGCCCGGGGCCGTGGTGAGCGCGCGCACGGTGCTCTCGACCGCTGCCGCACGCGAGCCCAGCTCGACGTCCAGCGTCACCGGTCTGGTCATGAGCGGGTCGGGCAGGTACGGGCGGAAGTGCCCGCCTCGTCGATCCTTGGCGCCTGGCGCGGTGAGGGAAGGCTCCCACCGGACATCCGTGCAGGATGCCACTGACTCGTATCCTTTCATGCGCGGGATCGATGTGAAACTTTGAGAGTCTAAGATTTCATGTCGGTGGGCGGGATGCAAGGTAATGAGGGATCGAGGGCGAGCCGCCCGCCCGCCTCCCGCTCCGGTGCGCGGACGGCATCGGCCGCGGCCGGCGCGGCGGTTCACCAGGAGCGGCGGAGTGCCTGGACGGCGACGAAGACGGCCGCTCCGAGGACGAGGGCGATCCCCACGATCCACCTGGCGAGGCTGATGTGCAGGCCGGGTCCTGCCGTCGCGTGCAGTCGCGCCGGGACTGTCCGGGTGGAGGTCGCCGTAGTGGGCGAGGACCTTGCGGTGGAGGCAGCCGGCGAGCCAGCCGTGGTCGGGGTCTCGGTGGTGGTGTTGGTGGGGTCGGGGTGGGCCGCCCGGCGCCACGTCTCCTCCAGGACCTGGGCGGGAGGGGTGCCGGGCAGTCCGCTCAGGGCCCACGGGACGATCAGACCGTAGGAGACGACACTGACCACCTGGCCGCTCACGTCCCTGCCGAGCAGGGTGGGGTAACCCCCATCCCCGATGCCGGTGGCGAAGAGCACGCCGTCCAAGGTGCCGCCGGTGGTCTGCGCCTCCTGGCGCAGGAAGCACATCAGGTTCTCGTCGTCCTCCGCCTCAATGGCGTCGAGGTAGGCCTCCCCATCAGGATCGGGGTGCTGCAGGGCGGAAGCGGACACGAAGCCGCCGTCCCCGCCGTCCGTGCCGATGAACAGTCGGGTGTCCTCGTCCCAGCGGACCGGATGCTCCGGGCGGAGGCGGATCTCCAGGAACGCCACCCGTCGTCCCCAGCTGGGGCTGTCCAGCACCGACAGCACCACCGCGCCGGTGAGCGGGCCCGGGCCAAGACGCACGAAGGGCCCCAGAGCGTCGTCATCGTCGCCGGCAGCGGCCCCGTAACCGCTACCGGCCCCCAGCTGCCCGTCGGGGAGCACCAGCTCGGCGACCTGCTCGGTCAGCAACCGCCCGTCCGGGACCGGCATGTCGTAGCCACGGTCCGTCGCGGTGAGCTGGCGGGCTCGGAGGTTGGTCCGGCTTGCCGGGGCCGGGGTCATCGGGCACGGGGTGAACCGCACCCCGGACACAGGGAACGCCGTGGTCGTCGAGGACTGTGTGCTCGCCGGGGAGGGTGTGGTCGCTGCCGCCGTGGACACGGCCGTCGCGGGGGACCTCGCAGCCCGTGCGGGTGCGCCCGCGCGAGCACAGGCGGTCAGGAGCAGAAGACAGGCGCAGACGAGCAGAGCCCGGATCGCCCGTCTCCCTCGCACAGCTGAGGATCGGCAGGCGCCTCGCTCGGATTGACCTTGACGCCTGCCGGGACCTTGCCCGCCGGAGGGCCCGGCGGCCGTGTTCGTCGGTGGGCCGGGTTCGTCCGCGAACTGGGTGGGGTCCGCGCGCCGGGTGAGCGAACTTCGGCTGCCCTCCACTTGCGTGCAGCAGCGGGTCGCCGCCGGCTCTGGTACGGCCGGCGGCGACCCATGGTGAAGCTGAACTCCGATGATGTGCAGCTGAGTGACGGGACGGGCTGAGCTCAGCCACGGCGCGACGGGCTGAGCTCAGCCGTGCCGGGCGGATCAGCGATATCCCGCCGCGACGATGTTCGCCTGGACGGCGTTGTCGGTGGCGTCCGAGGGGAAGCCCGCGACGAGGGCGCCCTCGTAGAACGTGCCCTGGCTCATGTTGGTGTTCGTGGCGCAGCAGTCACCGCCGCTGCCGAGCACCATCGCCCCCTCCTTGCGCATCGGGTTGTACCCGTTCGGGAGCTTGCCGTTCCACAGGGTCGTCAGCGTGCCGGACTGCGCGTCGGAGCCCTTCAACGCCAGCTGCGTCGTGCCGTTGTTCTTGAGCATCGCCGTGACGAACTTGCTCGTGAAGGCCCGCTGGGCGGAGTTCCAGGAGGAGCTGCCCCCGGGGAACAGCCCGTACTCGAGATCCGCCTGCACCCACGGACCACTCCCCGAGCACCCGCCGAACCAGCAGCTCGTGCCGAAGTAGATGGCGTCCATGTGCCCGGCGCCGGCCGCCGTCCTCGTGGTCTCGCTGTTGCCGTAGTCGAAGCAGCAGCCGCTGTTCATGTGCGTGCCGCTGGTGACCATGTACATGCCTTCGGGTGCGCTGCCCGTGGGGATCCCGGTCGAGGCACCGTTGCGCCAGTAGCTGTTGCCGGGCTTGATGTACAGCGAGTAGGCCTTGCTCCCGTTCACGGTCAGGGACTCGCTGGTCGCCGTCGCCGGGGTGTCCTTACCGCCGACCGGACTGCCGCTGCCCTGGTACCACAGGTCGTTGCCGTGGCCGGACTGGTCGTAGACCACCGTGACGACGCAGGTGGTGCCGGAGCAGAACGAGTCCTGGGAGGCCGCATTGGCCGCTCCGCCCGTGTTCAGCACCCCGATGTTCCTGGTCGAGCTGTCCGAGGACCGCCTCACCTGGTACAGGTTGCCGCCGTAGGACGAGTAGAGCGCGCGCACCGTGCTGTGGGCCGCGACGCACGGCGTCCCGCCCGTGGCATAGAGGTCGCAGGGCTTGCTCCCCGGCTGGCTCGTCGTGGTGGTCGTGGTCGTTGTCGTGCGGCTGGTCGTGGACGTCGTGGACGTGGTGGACGTGGTGGACGTGGTGGACGTCGTGGACGTCGTGGGCCGGGTCGTCGTGGTGCTCGTGGTGGGGATGCCGTTGCACGTCACGCCGTTGAGGGCGAAGTCGACGGGGATCGGGTTCGACGAGGTCCAGGTGCCGTTGAAGCCGAAGGCCGTACTCGCCCCGGTGGCGAGCGATCCGTTGTACGACGCATTGGTCACGGTGACGGTGGCGCCGGACTGCGCCACGCTGCCGTTCCACAACTGGGCGATCGTCTGCCCCGCGGTGAACGACCAGGTGAGCTTCCAGCCGTTGAGGGGGTCGCCGAGATTCGTGACCGCCACATTGGCGCCGAAGCCGCCCTGCCACTGGCTGGACACGGTGTAGGTGACGCTGCAGCCGGCAGCCGCCTGCGCGGGGGGCGCGGTGGTGATCCCTCCGACGGCACACACCGCCCCGACCATGACGGCCGCGAGGTGGTACCGACGTCGTCTGTGCAGCATGGGAGCCTCCGAAGGGGACGGGAGTGAGGAAGCAGGAGTGCGGAGGTCGGGAGCCCGCAACCCGTTCCGTGAGGCCGGGGACTCGGGCCCGACCCCGCCGGGATGCGCCGGGAGCGGCGGGTTCGTGAGTGGGGGAGCTGTTCCGGAGAGCCGCGCCGTGGCGGGGCCCGGGGCGGCAGGACGGCGCAGTGCGGGCCGTGGCGGGACCGATCGGGTGATGGGTCCGTGTGCGGAGAGCCTCCGTTCCCCGGTTCCGGGATCGCATCGTGTTAACGTTAACAAGCGATGATCCCACTCGCTCTGATCGCTGCGGGGGCGGGGGCGGGTGAGCGCGTGCGGTGGGGCGCCAGGGGCGACGGACGGCGGCAGCTGCAGGCTGTGGCCGACCGGGGCGCCGAGGTCGTGACCTCGGGTCGTCCCTGAGTGAGGGCGGGGTCACGACGCCTGCGGAACCGAGCCGGGCCGGGGCCCTGCGGTGTCCATCGACCGATGAGCGGTTGTACGAAGCGTTCGACGCCGGCGGGAGGCGTTGGCGGGGGAGGCTAGGTGAGCCAGCGGCGGGTGTCAAGGCTGCCCGCTCTGCCTACGGGAGGGCTCGATGACTGAGGGTGACCGGGCTATCGGAGGAAGCCGGACTCTATACGAGACGTTTACGTACAGGTAGTATTCCTAATTAGTGAACGGCAGTGTACGTGTATAGCAAGTCGGGAGGTCGTGATGGACGGCGGGGAGCTCGGCTCGGGCACCGGGCGGTCCGACGACGCTCCGTCGGCGCCGGCCCTCGCCGGAGCAGGTCCTCGGCGGGGGCGGCCCCGCGACCCCGGGAAGGACTCCGCGATCCGGGAAGCCTCCCTGGAACTGCTGGCCGAGGCGGGCTACACCGGTCTGACCATGGACCGGGTGGCGAGGGTGGCCCGTGTGAGCAAGGCGAGCCTCTACCTCCGGTACCCCAACAAGGCCGCTTTGGTCGCCGATCTCCTGGGGCAGCTCGCCTCGATCGTGCCCGCGGCCCCGGACCTCGGGAACCTGCCCGACGACATGCGGGGGTTCCTGCGCTCCCTGCCCGGCATGGGTCTCGACATCGGCCGAGCCCTGACCGCCGTGGTCGGGGAGATCGCCACCAACCCGACCCTGCGCACGGCCTGGGAACAGGGCCTGGCCGGGGCGCTCACGGGCCGATTCCGCACGATCATCGCCCGTGCCACGATGCGCGGGGAACTGCACACGGACAGCGACCTCGACCTGCTCGCGCGGCTCTGGCTCTCCCTGGTCCAGACCTGGTGGCAGGAACAGGGCGACGATCCCGACGGCGAGCTCATCGAGCGGATCGTCGACCAGTTCATGGATCGCCGGTCCGCGGCATCGATCGGCGGCGAGTCGTTCCCCGTCGGGCCGCGGACGGGGCAACCGGGAGCCGGCGCGACGACGTCCGGCCAGCGGCGCGGGCGCCGTCGCGGCGAGCTGACGATCGAGGGGATCGCCCGCATGGCGGGGGTCTCCGCCCCGACGGTGTCCAAGGTGCTCAACGGGCGCCCGGGGGTGGCTCCGGAGACCCGGCGCCGGGTCGAGGAACTGCTGAGCCGCCATGACTACCGCCGTCCGGAGACGGTGTTGTCCTCGGCCTGCGTCGAGGTCGCCTTCTTCGGGATCCACAACGACCTGGCGCTTGGGATCCTGCGCGGGGTGGAACAGGTCGCCTGCGAGTACCGGCTGGCGGTCGGGTTCGTCGATGCGCCACGTCAGGCGGCGAACGGGCGGTCCTGGACGAACGACCTGCTGGCACGGCGTCCCACCGGGATCATCGCGGTGTACTCGGGCTTCACCACCGAGCAGCACGCGCTGCTCGGCAGCAGTGGGATCCCCCTGGTCGCCGTGGAACCGGTCAGCCAGCCGCCGGACGCGGTGCCCTCGGTCGGCCCCACCAGCTGGAGCGGCGCGATCTCGCCCACCCGGCACCTGCTCGAACTCGGCCACCGGCGGATCGGCGTGATCACCGGACCGACGGAGTACCTCATGGCCCGGGCCCGTCTGGAGGGCATCCGTGCGACGCTGGACGCCGCGGGCGTGCCGCTGGCCCCGGAACTGGTCCGCACCGGACGCTTCCTGTTCGAGGACGGGCTGAGGCTCGGGCGCGATCTGCTCGGAATGCCCGATCGCCCGACGGCCGTCCTGTGCGGGAGTGACTGGCAGGCTCTGGGGGTCTACGAGGCGGCGCGGCAGGCGGGGCTGACCATCCCGCACGATCTCAGCGTCGTGGGGTTCGACGACATCCCGGGCACGCGCTTCTGCGGGCCGCCCATGACGACGGTGCACCAGCCCGTGGTCGAGATGGGCGCGGCGGCCACCCGGCTGGTCCTGGCCCTCGCCGCCGGGGAGACGCTCAGCCAGACGCGGGTCGAACTGGCCACGACGCTCGTCGTCCGCGACAGCACCGCGCCGCCGCCGGAGCTCTGACCGGTCCTCGGCTCCGACCGGTCGCCGGACCGGCGGGTTCGCCGATCTGACCCGTTCGGTCCACGGCCCGGTGTCGCCGCCCTGACCCGTTCGCCGGGTCGCCCGGACCACAGCCCTGGGACCTGTGTTCACCCTGCGCACCGGCAGGCCCGGGTCTCGAAAACAGTCCTTGTCATCGCCGATTGTTTCTGCGAGGGTATGCCGCCGAAGCGGTTCGATGTCACGGACGGCCGGTCAGGTCGGCGACGAGCGGGGTCCCGCCCCGGCCACCGTCCAGGAGGGCGCCGGTAGGTGCTCCCGGGTGTACTGCGGCATGCCCGAGGGACCTGAGTCCGGCCGGTCCTGAGTCCGTCCACTCCTCGAAGGTCCTCCGATGAGATCCTCGCCCCCCGCGGCCGGCACCGGCCCGTCCCCCTCGCCATGACCGCCGTACTCCACGGCACAGCCGTACCCCATGGCACAGCCGTACCTGCCGGCACAGCCGTACCCCACGGCACAGCCGTACCTGCCGGCACAGCCGGGACACCGGGGCGTGACCCCGGTGCCGGTTCGTGACTGCGGCTCGCCGCCATGGCCGTCATCACCGCAGACCGGGACCGGCTTGACCTGCCGTTCCGGTCCTCGACTCCGGGCCCGTTGGTTCGTGCCCGAGCAGCAGCGACTGCGCTCGGGCAGCAACGGCTGCCGGACCTGTCCGTCCCGGGCAGGGACATCACCGCCGACCGGCCCGCCATGCCCGAGTCACCGGAGACCTCGGTGGGCCACCCGGCGAGGGACCGCGACCGATTCGGGTCCCGCACTCTTCCGGCAATCCCGCTGTCGCGCGGGGTCCGGGGACGTCTACAGGAGGCAGGACCTCCGAACTGGTGCGTCTCCCGCGTTCATCCGCGGTGGGCAGGACCGGTCCGAGAACCGGGTGCTCATCGGTGTGAACCCGTCACCAGGTGACGTGGACACACTCACGAGAGGAAGAACATGATCAGGAATGAAGGCCGCCGCACGATGCTGTGGGCGGCGTGGGGAAGTGCTGTGGCGACCGTCGCCGCGGTCGTCGTGCTGCCTGTGGGTGCGCAGGCGGCGGGGAGCACGTTGCAGGCGGCTGCTTCGGGTTCGGGGCGGTACTTCGGGACGGCGATCGCGGCGGGTCGGTTGGGGG
>CAZOWW010000186.1:6884-8251 GCA_964583765.1 uncultured Kineosporiaceae bacterium | reverse complement strand
TCTGAGCACGAAGGTCAGGTAGCGCTGCGGTGCGCCCACGGACGTCGCCGTGGTGGACGCCGGTTGCCCAGCGCCCGCGCTCACGTCGGACATGCGGGCCTCCTAGAACCGCTCGAACTTGCTGTCGTCGAAGCCGGCCGGTGCCAGTTCCTTGCCCCTCTTCTGGGCGGGCAGGTGTCCGCCGGCCGCAGGCTTGCGCGAGGCCGAGGCCCGGGTCCCGGCCGCCGAGTGCCCACCGCTCGCGGATTGGGCGGCCCGGCGCTCCCCCTCGGAGATCTTGAAGAAGCTCATCAGCTGTTGGAGGTTGCCGGCCTGACCGGTCATCTCCTCGGCCGTGGCCGCCAGTTCCTCGCTGGACGAGGCGTTCTGCTGGGTGATCTGGTTCATCTGGCGCATCGCGGTCTCGACCTGGGCGACCCCTGATGACTGCTCGTTCGACGCCGCCGCTATCTCCTGTACGAGCCGGGAGGTCTCCCCGATGCTCGGCACGATCTCCTGCAGCAGGCCGCCGGCGTGCTCTGCGGTGCGCACACTGCTCGCCGCGAGTTCCCCGATCTCCTGCGCGGCCACCTGGCTCCGCTCGGCCAGCTTGCCCACCTCGGCGGCGACCACCGCGAATCCCTTGCCGTGCTCGCCGGCGCGGGCGGCCTCGATCGTGGCGTTGAGCGCGAGCATGTTCGTCTGGAAGGCGATGTCGTCGATGATCTCGATCTTGCTGGCGATCTGCTTCATGGCCTCCACGGTCTGTTCGACCGCGTCCCCGCCCTCGGTGGCCTCGTTCGCCGCCTTGCTCGCGATCCCGTCCGTCCGCTGGGCGTTCTGCGTGTTCTGCGCGATGCTCGCGGCCATCTCCTCGATGCTCGCGGTGGTCTCCTCCACGCTGGCCGCCTGTTCCGCGGCGGCCTGGGACAGGGACTGCGAGGCATCGGTGATCTGCCCGGACGCGTTCGAGAGCTGGTCGGCGGAACCGATCACCTCGGACACGGTCGAGGCCAGCTTGGCCACGGAGTTGTTCGTGGTCACCCGCAACTGCTCCAACTGCCCGCGGTAGATGTTCTCGATCGACTGCGTCAGGTCACCCTGTTCGAGGGCCGAGAGCACCCGCTTCACCTCGTTGAACGGGTCGATGACCGCGTCCAGGGTGGAGTTGACCCCGTCGACGATGGCCCGGAAGTCCCCCTGGTGCTTGGTCGCGTCCGCCCGCGTGTCCAGCCGGCCGTCCACGGCGGCCTGGGAGAGCATCCCCGCATCGGCCACCAGAGCGTTCACCGCGTCGATGCAGGTGTTCAGGTTGTTCTTCAGCACGTTGAAGTCGCCGTTGTACGTATCCGTGATCTTCGGCGGGATGTCCCCCTTCGCGATCCGGT
>CAZOWW010000186.1:6265-6784 GCA_964583765.1 uncultured Kineosporiaceae bacterium | reverse complement strand
CCACGTACCCCGCCGACACGTTCAACGGCCCGATCACCGCGTCCAGGGTGTCGTTCACGCCGTCGACGATGGCCCGGAAGTCCCCCTGGTGCTTCTTCGCGTCCGCCCGCGTGGCCAACCGCCCCTCGACCGCGGCCTGGGAGAGCATGCCCGCATCGGCCACCAGAGCGTTCACCGCGTCGATACAGGTGTTCAGGTTGTTCTTCAGCACGTTGAAGTCACCGTTGTACGTATCCGTGATCTTCGGCGGGATGTCCCCCTTCGAGATCCGGTCCACGTACCCCGCCGACACGTTCAACGGCCCGATCACCGCGTCCAGGGTGTCGTTCACGCCCTGCACGATCCGCCGGAAGTCCCCGCGGTGCTGCGTGGCGTCCGCCCGCGTGGCCAACCGCCCCTCGACCGCGGCCTGCGCCAGCATGCCCGCATCGGTCACCAGCGCCTCGAGGTTCTTCCGCACCTGGTCGATCGTCTCGTTGATGAAGACCTTCTTGCCCGGCAACCGCTCCATCGACGCCG
>CAZOWW010000186.1:0-6165 GCA_964583765.1 uncultured Kineosporiaceae bacterium | reverse complement strand
GGAAACCACCGGCGAACCGCTGCGAGTCGATGTACACGTCGATGTCCCCGCGCTCATGCTCGGTCGACATCCGGTTCATCTCCTCGAGCAGCCCGGACAGGTTGCCCCGCACCTGCTCGATCGTCTCGTTGATGAAGACCTTCTTGCCCGGCAACCGCTCCATCGACGCCGAGAAGTCACCCTCACCGAACGCCTTGAAGACCCCCATGGCCTTCTTCTTCACATCGATGTGCGAGGCCACCATCGTGTTGATGCCCTCGGCCATCGTGCGGAAACCACCGGCGAACCGCTGCGAGTCGATGTACACGTCGATGTCCCCGCGCTCGTGCTCGGTCGACATACGGTTCATCTCGGTCATGAGCCCCGCGACCGCGGACCTGGTCTCCTCCAACGACCGCAGGGCCGTCCCGCACTCGTCCCCGCTCGCGGTCCGCACGGCGAACGACGTGTCACCGGTCGACAACCGGGACGCTCCCTCCGCGAGTTCGCGCAGGGGCTTCACGAGAGGCTGGGCGAGGATGAACCAGACCACGAGTGCGACGAGGACGACCCCCGCGCCGTCCTCCAGCAACGCCTGGGAGAGTTCCTTCCCGTGGGCCGTGGCCAACGTCATGACCACCATGACCACCGCCACGGCGACGATCGTCAACGCGGCTCGTTGAACTATCGAGAGATTCTTCACGGTGTCCGTCCCTGAGATAGCCCGGACACATCTGCCCCCGCGCCCCGGGGCACGGTTCCCCGGTGGCTGAGAATTCACCTGTCCTGATGTCCGGGGGGATGCGTCCAGTACCCGTTCCTGGGTTCCTGTGAAGTCTCTCGGTCCCGTACCGCAGGGACTGAAGCGGCGAAGGCGATCTACCTGTCACCCCGCCGGGAGTTGGGTAAAGATTTTCCCCGGGTGAATAATTCCACTTTCCGGGCCGGGTGAACTCACCAGCGACGGAGCTCGCAGGGACCGCGAAGAACTGGTCCGGGAGGCCGCTCGCCGTGCCGTCCCATGCGACGGCGAGCGGCCTCCAGTCGGAGCAGCAGGGCGTCCCTACGAGCCAGACGGTCCGAGGGTGACGTAGTGGCCGGCAACGCTGCCGCCCCCCGCGGCGCGTCCATTCTGATCGCCCCCACGCCCCCTCCTCCCTCGTCCGTCGCACTCGTAACCTGCTGCCCGACCCACCCGGACGATCACAGGTCGTCTGCCCGACCGCCACATCCACCGGGTTCACGCATGCCCGAACCTCCGGCGGAATCACTTTCAGCAGTCGATCGACTCCTTAGAGTGATATTCCGCCATCCGGGGTGCCTCGCGCAAGTAGGCACGGCGCGTCCCTGCCGATCACGTCAGAATTCGGCCGTTCAGGTCGGGTTGAGCGACTCAGGACGAACGACTCAGCCGTCGGCCTGCGGCCAGTGGGCCGCGAGCCACCCGGGATCCAGCTCGCCCCGGCCGACCAGTTCGGCGGGCCCGGCCAGCTCGACGTGAGCACCCGCGATGAGCTCCGGCCCGCAGCCGACCCGGAGCATCCCGCCGGGCACCCGCACCCACCACCGCACCGGGCCGCCGCCGCGCAGGGCCCGGGTGGCCAGCACGGCCGCGGCCGCGCCGGTGCCGCAGGACAGGGTCTCGCCCACCCCGCGCTCGTACACGCGCATCGGCAGTTCGGGCTCGGCGTCCCCACCGTCCTGTGCCGGAGGCACCACGAACTCGACGTTGCTGCCCTGCTCGGGTGCGGGATCGAGCACCGGCTGCTCCCGCAGGTCGGTCGCCCGCAGCTGTTCGGCGTCCAGGAGCGGGACGACGACATGGGGGTTGCCCAGGTCCACGGACAGCCCCGTGGACACCCGGGTGGTGCCGGCCGCCCGCACCTGCACGTCCCCGCCGTCCACGACCGCCTGCGGGCCGCCCACGATGCGCCAGGGGCCGAGGTCCACGGCGAGGAGCGCACCGTCCCGGTGCACGGTCTTGACCCCGGCCCTGGTCCCCACCGTGAGGTGGGCACCGTCGTCCAGGCGCACGAGTCCCGTGCTGACCAGGTAGTGCACGAAGACCCGGACCCCGTTGCCGCACATCTGCGCCACCGAACCGTCCGCGTTGCGATAGTCCATGAACCACTCGGCCAGACCGGCCTGTTCCGCGCCGTCCTCCAGCGCGGCCGAACGGACCACCCGGATGACCCCGTCGGCGCCGAACCCGGTGCGGCGGTGGCACAGCGCCCGCACCGCCTCCGGTCCCAGGTCGAGGACCCCGTCCGGATCGCGCAGGAGCACGAAGTCGTTCCCCGTGCCGTGCCCTTTGGCGAGGAGGATCGGGGGCCGTTTGGCGACTGGGACCGTGGACCGGTCGCAGGCAGGGGTCGGGGGCCGGTCCACGAGAGGGATCTCTGTCCCGTCGGCGAGAGGGGCACCGGGCCCCCGGGTGGCTGTGGTGCCCGGTTCCCCGGCGCCCGTGCTGCTCACGAGGTCAGGGTACGCAGGGCCTCGTCGACCTCGGCCACCGCGCGCTCGACCAGGTCCGGCGCGTCGTGCGGCAGCCACCGGATGCGGGGGTCGCGGCGGAACCACGACTCCTGGCGGCGCGCGAAGCGCCGGGTGGCCCGCACGGTGTCCTCGATCGCCTCCGCCTCGCTGCACTCGCCGTGCACCTGGCGGATCGCCTGGGCGTAGCCGAGGGCACGGGCGGCGGTGCGTCCCTCGGCCAGACCTCGCCCGAGCAACTCGCGCACCTCCTCGACGAGTCCGGCCTCCCACATCCGGTGCACGCGCGCCTCGATCCGCGCGTCGAGCACCGGGCGCGGGACGGACAGGCCGAGCTGGACGGCGGGACGCCGGTAGCAGGGATCCGGCAGCACCGCCGTGAACGGGCCGCCGGTGAGTTCGACCACCTCGAGCGCCCGCACCACCCGCCGTCCGTTGCCCGGCAGGATGTGGGCGGCGGCCCGGGGGTCGAGCGCTGCGAGCCGCTCGTGCAGCACCGGCGCACCGACCTCGGCCAGCTCCGCCTCCAACCGTCCGCGCACCACGGGGTCCGTGGGGGGCAGGTCGAGGTCGTCGAGCACGGCGCGCAGGTACAACCCGGAACCGCCCACGAGCAGTCCCGGACGTCCCCGGTCGGCCAGCCCGTCGAGCACCGAGCGGGCCTGCCGCTGGAAGGCGCGGACGCTCGCCTCCTCGCGCACGTCGAGCACGTCGAGCAGGTGGTGCACCACCCCGCGCCGCTCGGACAGGGTGAGCTTCGCGGTACCGATGTCCATGCCCCGGTACAGCTGCATGGCATCGGCGTTGACGATCTCACCGTCCCAGCGGGTGGCGAGTTCCACGGACAGGTCCGACTTGCCCGAAGCCGTCACCCCGACGACGGCGACCACCGGGAACATCAGCCCGACCGCCGCCCGGGCATCCCCAGGGCGACCGGAACAGGGGCGGCCTGACCCCCCGGTCCTGGGGCGTCCCCGCCCTCCGCAGACGATTCCTCGGCCTCCTCCGCCCGCGCCCAGGCATCTCCGGCCCGGGTGCGGCGCACCGAGTAGGCGTCGTTCGGTCCCACCGGGGCGTCCGCCACGAGGTGGTGGGGCGCGCCGTAGGTCACCCGCACGGTGACCAGATCCCCAGGACGGGGCGCCTCAGCCCCGGACGGCACGGTGAAGTGCACGAGCCTGCCGTCCCGCGCCCGGCCCGAACGCCGGGCGGTCGCCTCGTCCTTGCGCCCGTCCCCCTGGGTCACGAGCAGTTCGAGCACCCGGCCCTCCTGGCGGCGGTTGGCCTGCCAGGAGATCTCCTCCTGCAGCGCCACCAGTCGCTCGTAGCGCTCCTGGACGACCGCTTTGGGCACCTGGTCCGGCAGGGAGGCGGCGGGAGTACCGGGACGCGGGGAGTACTGGAAGGTGAATGCCTGGGCGAACCGGGCCGCGGCCACGACGTCGAGGGTGGCCTGGAAGTCCGCCTCGGTCTCGCCGGGGAACCCGACGATGATGTCCGTGGAGATCGCGGCGTCCGGGATGGCCGCCCGCACCGAGTCGATGATCCCCAGGAAGCGATCGGCCCGGTACGAGCGGCGCATCGCGCGGAGCACGGCGTCGGAACCGGACTGCAGGGGCATGTGCAGGGCAGGCATGACGGTGGGGGTCTGCGCCATGGCTTCGATGACGTCGTCGGTGAACGCGGCCGGGTGGGGACTCGTGAAGCGCAACCGTTCGATCCCCGGTACCTCGCCGCAGGCTCGCAGCAGCTTGGCGAAGGCACCGCGATCACCGAACTCGACCCCGTAGGTGTTCACGTTCTGCCCGAGCAGGGTGGCCTCGAGTACGCCCTCGTCGGCGAGGGCCCGGAGCTCGGCGAGGATCTCCCCCGGCCGGCGGTCACGCTCCTGGCCACGCAGCCGTGGGACGATGCAGAAGGTGCAGGTGTTGTTGCACCCGACGCTGATCGACACCCAGGCCGCGTAGGCGGACTCGCGGCGGGTGGGCAGCGACGAGGGGAACACCTCGAGGGACTCGAGGATCTCCACCTGGGCGGCGGCGTTGTGCCGCGCTCGATCGAGCAACGCCGGCAGCGCGCCGAGGTTGTGCGTGCCAAAGACGACGTCGACCCACGGGGCCCGGGTGACGATCCGGGCACGGTCCTTCTGGGCAAGGCAGCCCCCCACGGCGATCTGCATGCCGGGTCGGGTCTCCTTGACCGACGCGAGGTGGCCGAGGTTGCCGTAGAGCCGGTTGTCGGCGTTCTCCCGCACCGCGCAGGTGTTGAAGACGACCACGTCGGCGCCTTCCGTGCCCTGGGCGCGCCGGTAACCCGCCTGCTCCAGCAGCCCGGCGAGGCGCTCGGAGTCGTGGGCGTTCATCTGGCAGCCGTAGGTACGGATCTCGTAGCTGCGGGGGGCGAGCTCGAGCGCCGTGTCGCTGTCGGCAGGGGTGGTGGAGGTCTCAGGTCTCATCGCCGTTCCAGGGTACGGCCGTTCCGGTTCACACCTCGCCGAAGGCGTCCTCGGTGGGGACGTCCTCGGTCGGGACGTCGTGCGCCCAGGCGTCCTCGTCGAGGTCCTCCCCCTGCTCGGCGAGCACCTCCCGGACCGCCTGGCGGGCCGTGGCCGAGCCGTAGCCGCGCCGGGCGAGGGATGTGACGAGCCTGCGTGCCTTCCGGACGGGGTCGACCTCCCGGAGCCCCCGGAGCCGCTGCCGGACCACGGCGCGAGCGAGTTCCAACTCGTCCTCGTCGGAGATGCCGTCGACCGCCTCACGGATCAGGTCCCCGTGCACACCTCGCGCCGAGAGTTCGGCCCGCAGCGCCCGGCGGGACCTGCCGTGGCGCCGGCGACGGTCCTCCACCCAGCCCTGGGCGAACTCGGCATCGTCGATCAGGCCCAGTTCCTCCAGCCGGTCGAGCACCGCCTCGGCGACCTCCTCGCTCACCTGCCGTCGGGCGAGAGCCCGCGACAGCTGGGCGCGGGTCCGGGCGGCGAGGTCGAGCTGCCCGAGAGCGATCGACCTCGCACGCGCGGAGGGGTCCTCGTCGGCCGCACCCGGCGCCGCCCGTCTGCCCGACGGCTGCCCGCCCGACCTGGACCGTGCCTGCGGTCCCGGTCCGGTGGCCCCCTGGGTGCCGGGATCTGCCGGCCTCGGCGTCATCGGAATCAGAAGTCCACCGGGGCCTCGACCGCCGGCGCATCGACCCGCGGCCCCACCCCGAGCTTCTCCTTGATGCGCTTCTCGAGCTCATTGGCCAGATCGGGGTTGTCCCGCAGGAACGACCGGGCGTTCTCCTTGCCCTGACCCAACTGGTCGCCCTCGTACGTGTACCAGGCGCCCGACTTGCGCACGAAGCCCTGCTCGACCCCCATGTCGATCAGGCCGCCCTCGCGGGAGATCCCGGTGCCGTAGATGATGTCGAACTCGGCCTGCTTGAACGGCGGGCTCACCTTGTTCTTGACCACCTTGACCCGGGTACGGGACCCGACGGGCTCGGACCCGTCCTTGAGGGTCTCGATCCGCCGGACGTCCAGGCGGATCGAGGCGTAGAACTTCAGCGCCCGTCCACCCGTGGTGGTCTCCGGGCTGCCGAACATCACACCGATCTTCTCGCGCAGCTGGTTGATGAAGATCGCCGTGGTGCCCGAGTTGCTCAACGCACCCGTGATCTTGCGCAGCGCCTGCGACATCAGGCGGGCCTGGAGAC
>CAZOWW010000185.1:0-8283 GCA_964583765.1 uncultured Kineosporiaceae bacterium | reverse complement strand
CCGGCAACTACGGCACAAACCGCTCAATCCCACGTGCGAAGGACAGGTCTAGCCGCGCGCATCGACACCCTCGAACACACCATCGACGCCCTCACCCAGGACGTGGCCGCCCTTGGCCGAGGCACCGCCGAGCTCACCGCCCACCTCCGACGCCTCACCGGGACCACCGTCAGAAGCTCGGCCACCGGTACCGGTGTGGGGCCGGGGGCTGGTGAGCAGGGCGCCGAGCAGATCAGGCAACCCGACTGGGTCCACGAGGCCCTGGACGCCGAGACGGCGATGGTGTGGCTCCGGGCGGCCGACGCCTTCGCCACCAGCGTCCTGCCGGCCCTGGGGCATCCGATGCCGGCGCCGTGCTGGCCGCTGCACCCCGAAGTGGTCACCGAGCTCCTGGCCCTGGCCACCGAGCACGCCCACTCCTACGCCAGCGAGACCCCGACCGCGGTGTGCGAGTGGCTCGGCCGATGGCTGCCTGGTGCCATCGTCCGCATCCACGAGGCCCTGAACCCCTGCGCGAGCGAACGCGGTCACCGCCAGTCCGGCCGCACCTACCTCGCCACGGACCTGGACCTGGACTCCGTGGCCACCTGGTGGGCCACCAACCGCCGCCAGCCCGCACCCGAGGCCTTCGCCTTACCCGCCGTCGGCTGACCCCGCCGGCTTCCGGCCTCCACCTCTCACGGTCGCCCCGCGACCGGCGACCCGGCACCCGCCGGGCCGCCGGCCCTGGCCACGCCTTTGCCCGCACGAGCTGTCCCGCACCGGCGCGGTCCGCGCCACCAGCTCCGACGCCACGCACGACCCACGCCCTCACTCCGCCGCACCTCACCGCCTATGCGACATCCCGTCCGCACCACGATCAGGGAGAGCCCCGCCATGCCCAGCCCGCTGCCCGCGTTCTGGAACACCACCCCTGCCCTGGCCGGGGTCACCGGCCTGGGCGTGCTGACCCTGACCACCCTCGCGTTCGCCCTCGGGCGACACCACCCCGCCCGACGGGACGACCACGAAACCAACCCGGGGCTCTCCGGCACCGGGGGCGGGGTGACACCCGGCGGCCCGGCCGGTGCCCGGCGGGTCCGGGCCGTCGAGACCGCCCTGACCGTCTCGGCGGCCGGGATCGCCACCGCGGTGGCGATCTCCGGGATGTGGCGGGTGTTCGGGGATGCCCTGGGGTTCAACGGGCCCGCCCGGATCGCCCTGGCCGGGTTCCTGGAGATCGCCCTGATGGTCTCCGCGATCCGCGCCCGAGCCAGCCTGCGCGACCGGGGCACCGTGGGCGTGGACGGCGCCGCCGTCTGGGCCCTGGCCGCCCTGTCCTCGGTCCTGGCCGCCACCGACGCCCAGGGGCTGGGCCGGGCAGTCCGGTTCGCCGCGCCGCTGGTCGCCGCCTGGCTCTGGGAACGAGGCCTGGCAGCCGAACGCCGTCGCAGCAGCCCGACCCGACGGCAAGCCGTCGTCTGGCGGTGGACCCGCGCCCGCCTGGCGATCGCCCTGGGCCTGGCCGAAGCCACCGACCGAACCTTGTCCGACCTCGACCGGGCCCGCCGGCTCCGCCGGCTCACCCGCGCCCGCCTCCACCTGGCGATCCTCGAAGGCCCCACCCCACGACTCCTGGCCTGGATCACGCTCCGTCCCGCCCGCACCGCCTGGGCCACCTGGCGACTCCAGCACCACGCCCTGGCCGCCGTCGAACACCTCCGCCTCGGCACCGACCCCGCCATCGCCACCACCATCCGCACCACCGTCGCCGCCGTCACCGGCCTGCGCGCCGCCACCGCCCCCGGCACCCTGCTCGACGCCTCCCCCTGGACGACACCGCCAGCCGGTCGAGACCAGGCCAGCGGCCTCGACCACGTCGACACCCACCTCCCCGAGGCAGGGCCACGCCGGGCCCCGCAGACCACCGGACCGGACAGCGACCTGACCGGCCGGCGGCGGTCCGCACCGGGAGCCGGGCCGTACCTAACGGACCGCGCCCACCGGCCCAGTCCGGGAGGTCCGGGCACATCCAGCACCCCGGTCCAGGCCTACGGACCCGTCCGGGCGGTGGCCGCCCTCGGTCCCCGGACGCAGGTTCTCGCCCACCACGCGGGCGGTCCCGCACACATGGGAACCGGGCCGGACCGCGAGAGGCCCGGACCAGACCGCCTCGTCAGCGAGCCGACCGCGCAGGTCAACGGGACCGGTCCTGACCGGTCCAGGGACGACGCGCGGTTGGCCACCGCCCGGAAGATCGCCGCATCAGTGCAGGCCAACGGGCATTCCCTGTCCCGGGCACGCCTCCTGGCCGAACTACGTCAGGCCGGGCACACGTGCTCCACCGACCGCGCCAGCGCCCTGCTCGTCGCCCTGCGCGAAGCCGGACCCCATCACGGCACCGACCCGGATACCTCGACCTGGACCGGACCGGTCACCGGCCCCACCACTGCCGGTCTGGACCTCGCCAGCGCAGGTCCGGACCTGAACGGCCCAAGTCCCAACCTGATCGGCGCAGGTCCGGACCTGAACGGCCGTGGTCCGGACGACCTCGCCCGCCAGGGCACCGCCGTCACCGTCCCGGACCTCCCGTGACCTGTCCACCGGTGCCCGGACACCAGACCGACCCCCGGGACCACGGACCGACCCGGGTGCCCCGTCCGACCCCGCAGACCCGGACCCCGGGCGGACCAGCCCGGTCCGGATCACCGGACCGCCGGTCCGCGAGCCCAGCCCGCCGTCCCCACCCAGCTCGCACCGTCCCTACTCCCCGAAGGAGCCCGTCGTGACGTCCGTTCCCGATGACCGCGCCTGGCTGTGGCGCCTGCACGGTCTGCTCGCGGTGACTTCCACTCACGACGGTCACCACACGATGCGCCGCGACCTCCTGGACTACCTCCGCCGCACCTGCACCCACTTCTGGGACCACATCCCGGCCGCCGGCCAGGTCGTGGACCCCCACGAGGCGGTCGAACTGCTCCAGTGCCGGTACTGCCAGCGCACCAAGCCGCGACGCGCGGCAACCGTCCCCGGCGCCACGGGCGGAACCACCCCAGCCAGCCCGGTCCCGCGAGCCGCGCCACCGGCGGACCCGCCCCCGACAGTGCCGTCCCTGCCGGGCGAACCACCACCAGGCCACCCCTGCCGTGACCTGTCTCGGTGACTCAGCGCAGTCGCGCCGCTGTCCCTTTCCTGCGGCACAAATCAGCGGCTCGGATTCGCGGGAACCGCCGCTCCCTCGATCTTCCGCCCTCAACCGTCAGCCATCAACACGCGTCCCACCTCATTCAATCCCGCCATCCACAACACCACGAAATCACCAAGCAAGATCACAACCAGTCAACGTCACTTCACCTTCAGAAACAGTTCCACACCAATCCCCACATTCAGAATCAAGAAATGGGACCCATGCAACTCCGCTCCCGTAGGTCAATTCAAGATCAACTCTCGTGGCTCTTGATCTCTTCCGCGTCACGGTTCCCGGCCGCACGCGATTCCGTCCCGTTCCCTCACGCCCGCAGCGTTGTCGTCGCATTTCCCGGAGGTGGTTCATCGTGATCACGGTGGCGAAGGCCACGAGCGTGGAGTACTACACGTCTGGGTCCGGCGTGGCCGCCGGAATGGAGTCGTACTACCTGGACGCGGTCACCGACGGTGAGCCTCCCGGGCGGTGGGCCGGGTCCGGGGCGGCCCAGCTGGGGCTGGCCGGCGAGGTCGACCCCGAGGCGATGAAGACCCTGTACGGCGACTTCATCAACCCGGTCACCGGGGAGCGGCTGGGGCGGCGCCCCGCGCAGCGGGTCAGCGTCGATGACCGGCTCGCCGAGGCGTTGCGCGCGGAGCCCGGCGCCACACCCGAGCGGGTCGAGGCGTTGCGGGCCGGGATCATCGCGTCCCAGCGGACCAACGTGATCGGGTGGGATCTGACGTTCGCGGTACCCAAGTCGGTCACGATCGTGCACACCGCGGCGCGGCGCGGGGAGATCGCCGCCCTGCGCGCCGGGGACGCCCAGCGCGCCGAGCGGTTCGCCCACCTGCGCCACCAGGTCGAGGACGCGATCGCCGAGGCGAACGCCGCCGGCCTGGCCGCCGCGGAGCGGGTGGCCACGTCCCGGACCGCGAGCGGGTCCGGGGGCGCGATCCAGTGGGTGGACGCGCCGGGCCTGATCGTGGCGTCGTTCCCCCAGCACACCAACCGGTCGATCGAGCCGCACCTGCACACCCACAACGTGGTGCTCAATCGGGCGTTCAGCGCCGACGGGAAGGTCCGGTCCCTGGACGGGCAGGACCTGCTCGCACAGCGGTACACGTTCTCCGCGGTCGCCGACCGGGCGTTGACCGAGTCCCTGGCAGCACGGTTGGGGTTGGCGTTCCGCGACCGCCCTGACGGCGCGGGCCGCGAGGTCGCGCTGGTCCCCGAGGAGGTCATCGACCACTTCTCCACCCGCGCCCGCCAGACCACCGCCGCGATGGCGCCGCTGGTCGCCGCGGCCGAGGAGCGTCTCGGGCGGGCGTTGACCAACGTCGAGACGTACCGGCTGCACCGCGAGGCCCAACGGTCCTCGCGTGCCCCGAAGACCCACGAGGGGGAATCGGGCGAGGAGCTGGACGACCGATGGCTGGCCGACCTGATCGCCAAGACCGGGCGCAGCATGACGTCCCTGGGGGACCTCCTGGAACAGGCCACCCGCGGCCACGTCACCGCCCGCCTGGCCACCCCCGCAGAACCCGATGCCCACGACGAGCCAGCCTCGGTGACCAGCCAGGACCAGGCCCGGTGGTCCCCCGAAGCAGTGATCGCCCAGGCGATCGCGGTGTGCTCGTCCCGCTCGGCGACCTGGGGCCGGGCGAACCTGATCAGCGAACTGGAACTCCACCTGCCCCCGGTCTTGGGGATCGAGGTGGACCAGGTGCCGGTCCTGCTGGACGCCCTCGCGGATCAGGCTCTCGCGTCCCCCGAGGTGGTCGCGGTCTCTGGGACGGACGCCGGCAGCTACGCCGCGCCCTCGACCCGCTTGTTCGCCTCCACGGGGACCCTGGCCGCCGAAGCCGCCCTGCGCCGCGCGGCCATCACCCGCGGCGCCCACGCCCTGGACCGCGCCCAGGTCTCGGCGTGGCTCGACGATCACTGCCCGGACATCGGCGCCGACCAGCGCGCCGCCGTCGAAGGGATCGCCGCGTCCGACGCCGCGATCACCGTCCTGGTCGGACCCGCCGGGACCGGCAAGTCCTATGCCGCCGGGGCCCTGGCCGGCGCCTGGGCCGACCTCACCCAGGACCAGGGGCGCGTGGTTGGCCTGGCGGTCTCCCAGGTCGCCACGATGGTCCTGCGCGACGAAGGAATCGCGGCCTCCCGCAACGTCGCCCAGTGGCTGGCCACCCAGGACCGCCTCACCAGCCCCGACGGGGTGCGCCAGGAGGACCGGGACTGGGTCCTGGGACCCCGCGACGTCGTCATGGTCGACGAGGCGTCGATGGTCGCCACCGCCGACCTGGCCCGCATCCGCAGCCACGTCGAGGCGGCCGGAGCCCGCCTGGTCCTGACCGGTGACCCCCGCCAGCTCGGGTCCGTGGAGGCCGGTGGGGTGATGGGCCTGCTCGACGGCCACGCCGAGAGCTACACCCTGACCGAGGTCCGACGCTTCCACGAGCCCTGGGAACGCGAGGCGTCCCTGGCCCTGCGCGACGGGGAACCCGACGCCCTGGCCGGGTACGACCGGCACGGGCGACTGCTGGACTACCCCAGCACCGAGGACGCGATCACCGCGGCCGCCCACGCCGCCGTCGCGGATCGCCTCGACGGTGCCAGTGTGGTCGTGGTCGCCGCCACCAACGACCAGGCCGCGACCATCTCCGCCCGGACCCGCGACGAACTGATCAGCCTCGGGCTCGTCGAACCCGACGGCGGGGTGCTCCTGGGGCGGGACGCGAACACCGCCAGCGTCGGCGACCTGATCATGTGCCGGCGCAACGACTACCGCCTGGACGTCACCAACCGCGTCCAGTACCGCGTCCTGGCCACCCCCACCGCCGCCGACACCCCGGCTGTCACTGCAGAGGGTCTTGAGGACGGGGCGCTGCTGGTGCAGGCCGTGCCCGTCCCGGGGCGCCCCCAGACCGGTCCGGTCGTGCTGCCCGCCGGCTACGTCGCCGAGGACGTGCAGCTCGGCTACGCCGGGACCGTCCACGCCGCCGAGGGCCTCACCGTCGACCGGGCGCACCTGATGTCCGGCCCGGCCCGCCAACTCGACAACCCGGCCCTGTATGTCGCCATGACCCGGGGACGCCACCGCAACACTGCCCACGTCGGCCTCACCGCGACGTCCGAGCCCAACTCCGCGCCGGCCGCCACCACCCCCCGCGGAGGACAGGTCCGCATCGAGGCCACCACCAGCGCCCCCAACGCCCGCGCCGTGCTGGAGACCGCTCTCACTCCCGAGGACGGACCCGAAGGCCTGCCCCAGCGACCCGGACCCGCGGTCGCCGCGACGGTCGCCGCCGAACACGCCCAGGCCCGTGAGGCGTCCCTCGCCACCCTCACCGCCCGCCTGGAGGCCGAGACCCGCCTGGCCTGCCGGATCCGCACCGAACGGCACCTCGACGACCTGCACCACGCCGGGATCATCGACGCCGAGGTCCGCGCTCACCTGGGCGCCGACCAGGCCACCGAGTTCCTGTCCCGGTTGCTGCGCGGCGTCGAGCAAACAGGCGCCGACCCCTACGCCACCCTCGCCGAGGCCGCCGCGACCCGGGGCCTGGCCGACGCGAACTC
This sequence comes from uncultured Kineosporiaceae bacterium, assembly GCA_964583765.1. Taxonomy (GTDB): domain Bacteria; phylum Actinomycetota; class Actinomycetes; order Actinomycetales; family Kineosporiaceae; genus CAZOWW01. Next base: position 1,532 of record CAZOWW010000185.1, on the reverse strand, counting down.
CCCCGCGCAGGTCCTGGCCCACCGGATCACCACCCGCCGCGCCGCGCACCACCTCGTCGACGAGCCCGTGCCCGGCACCCGCATCCCCGCCGGGATCCCCACCGAGATGACCGAGCGTCTGGCCCACCTGCACGCCGCCATCGACCAGCGGACGGCGGTGCTCGGCGCGCAGACGGCCGTCGAGGCACCCCCGTGGGCGGTGCTGGGGCTCGGACCGGTCCCCGAGGCCACCGACGTCGAGGACCGGGCGGACTGGGAACGGCGCGCCGGCCTGGTCGCGGCGCACCGGGAAGCCACCGGCTACCAGCACCCCACCCGGGCCCTGGACCGGATGCCGGGCCTGTCCAGCACCGAACGCCGCAGCTCCTACGCTGCCGCCTGGCAGGCCCTGGGCCGCCCCCGCGATGCCCTGGCCGAAGCCGGGATGTCCGACGGGCAACTCCGCGCCCGCATCACCGCGTGGCGCCGCGAGCAGGACTGGGCACCGCCCCACGTCGACGCCCAGCTCCGCGCCGCCGAGACCGCCCGGGAAACCGCCCGCCAGCAGTCCGCGATCGCCCAGGCCCGTGCCGAGCAGGCCGACGCCGCCGGCCAGGCCGACCTCGCCGAGCAACTGCGTACCGAGGCCGCCGAACACCGCGAGGACGCCGAACTCAAGGCCCTCGTGGTCGCCGGCCTCACCCAGGTCTCCGAGGCCCGTGCTGCCTGGTACACGGCGAGCCTGACGACCCGCCACCACCACGACCGCGCCCTCGCCGAAGCCGAACGCCGCGGCCTGGACGTCGACCACGACGACGACCGCACCACCACCACCGACTACCTCACCGACCAGCCGGCCGTCCACGCCGAGGACGAACACCGGCCCGTCAGCGAGAACGACCTCGCCACCGCTGCTCACGGCGACGCGACGTGGAACAGCGCCACCCGCCACGACACCGACCACACCCAGGACCTCACTGAACGCCCCACGCCGAAGACCCTCACCCCCACCAGCACCATGCCGAACAACGCCACGTCGAACACCGTCCCGGCGCAGGCGCGGGTCCCCAGCCGGCTCGAGCTGGACGTCATGGTCGCCGCCACGGCTCTCGCCCTGGACCGGCTCGCCGACCAGGCCAGCCACGACGCCGCCCACGCGGACGTCGAACGCGAAGCCCAAGCTGCCGAGGCCGAGGACGCCGCCCGGCGTCGCCGCGACGCCTTCGACCAGCAGGCCACCAGCACCGGCGCGCATGAGGACGCAGCCGATCTCACCGCGGGGAGCGACCTCGCATGAGCACCTCGCAGCGACCAGCCCGCCGGCAGCTACACCGTCCCGGCCCCATCCGGGAACCGGATCGTCTCGGCCTGACCGGTCAGCCACCGCAGGTAGCCGACCACTCCGGCGGCGAACGCCCGCAACGGGTGCCCGTCCGCGATCAGCTGGTCGCCGTCGACCAGGACCTCGGCGAGGTTCTCGATCGAGTACCCGGCCTTGCCGGTGAACGGGGCGACCCGTTCCCCGGCCGTCCAGTCCGCCGCGTAGTGGGCGC
>CAZOWW010000184.1:0-8370 GCA_964583765.1 uncultured Kineosporiaceae bacterium | reverse complement strand
CATCACCACCCTCGCCCAGGCCGGCGTGAGCACCTACCTCGAACTCGGCCCCGACACCACCCTGACCGCCATGGCCGCCAGCACCCTGGCCGAGAGCCCGGCCTCGGCTCGGGTCGGAACCGAACCCGCGCTGGCCCCCACCCTGCGCCCCGGACGCCCCGAGGCCCTCACCCTGACCACCGCGGCAGCGACCGCCCACGTCTCCGGCCACACCGTCACCTGGCCCACCCCGGGCCCGGACCGCAGCGCCCGGCGGCCCCCCGCCGATCTGCCCACCTACCCCTTCGCCCGGGAGCGGTACTGGCTGGACGCCCCCCGGACCACCGGCACCCCGGCCGACCTGGGCCTCGAACCCGCCGACCATCCGCTGCTCGGCGCCTGCGTGCTGCTGCCCGGCGACGGTGGCGTGGTCTTCACCGGCCGGCTCTCCCTGCGCACCGGATCCTGGCTCGCCGACCACGCCGTCCACGGCACCGCGATCCTGCCCGGCACGGCGTTCGCCGAACTGGCCGTGCACGCGGGCAGCCACCTGGGCTGCCCGCGGCTGGCCGAGCTCGTGCTCCGGGCGCCGCTGGTCGTCCCGCGTCAGGGATCCGTCCCGGTGCAGGTCAGTGTCGGGGCGACCGACGACGGCGGCCGGCGCCCGGTCACCGTCGAGTCCCACCAGGACGGCGTCGTGACCGTGCTGGCCACCGGCTGGGTGGCGGCCGAGCCCGAGGTCGGGTCCGCGGTCAGGTCCGGCAACGACCTGCCGCTCGCCGCCCGGCCCGGCTCGTGGCCTCCCGCCGGGGCCACCCCCGTCGACCTGGACACCCTGTACACCGAACTGCGCGCGGTCGGCCTCGAGTACGGCCCCGCCTTCCAGGGCCTGGAGGCGGCCTGGCGCCACGGCGAGGACGTCTACGCCGACGTCGTCCTGCCCGCGGACGTCGAGGTCGCCGGATTCGCCCTCCATCCCGCGCTGCTCGACGCCGCACTGCACCCCATGGCCTTCGGCGGGCACGTCGAACCGGGCCAGGCACGGCTCCCGGTCGCCTGGACCGACGTCCAGGTGCACGCGACCGCGGCCCGGGCCGTGCGCGTCCACCTGTCACCGACCGCACCGGACACCGTGTCCCTCCAGGTCACGACGCCCGCCGGAGATCCGGTGGCCGAGGCGGGTCTGGCGGTCCGGGCGACCCGGCCCGCGCAACTGGTTCCCCAGGACGCCGAGCGCCTCGACGACCTCTACGAGGTGCGGTGGCGACCGCTGACGACGAGCGGGAACGGGTCGGAGCCGGAGCCGGAGCCCGGCCACCGGGACGAGGTCACCGTGGTGGCCGACGCCGCCGCGCTCGCCGGCACCGTGCTCACCGGTACGGCGACGGCCGGGACCCCCGCCGCGGACGCCGACACTGTGGGCGGCACCGTGCTCGCCGGCACCGTGCTCGCCGTCTGCCCGGCGTTCCCCGGTGAGGTACCGCAGCAGGTCCGGGCCGCCACCGGCTGGGCCCTGGAGCTGGTGCAGACCTGGCTGGCGGACGACCGGACCGCCGAGTCCCGGCTCGTGGTGCTCACCCGGGGAGCGACCGGTCCACGGACGGAAGCCGGCGAGACCACGACGACCGACGCCACGACGACCGGCACCCCGACGGCGACCGGCGGCCCGGGCCACCTCGCGCAGGCGACGGTCTGGGGTCTGCTGCGGAGCGCCCAGACCGAGAACCCGGACCGCTTCACCCTCCTCGACCTGGACATCGACCACCCGGTGACCGACCAGCGGGGCACCGCGGCGGGCATCGGCCCGGACGACGGCCTCCTCCCCGATGCCCTGGGCAGGAACCCGCTGGTCCGCGCCGCGCTGGCGAGCAGTGAGTCCCAGGTGGCGATCCGGGAAGGGCGCCTGCACGTGCCACGTCTGACCCGCCTCACCGCGGGCGTGACGCGGACCCCCGAGCCGGCCCTTGCCCCACCGGCGGTAGACCCGGACCTCGCCGGGGACGGGACGGTCCTGGTCACCGGAGCCACCGGAGCGCTCGGCGGCGTGCTCGCCCGCCACCTGGTGAGCGGGCACGGCGTGCGCCGGCTCCTGCTGGTCAGCCGCCGCGGACCGGACGCCCCCGGGGCCGAGGAACTGCAGGCGGATCTCGCCGCCCTGGGCGCGGAGGTCACTCTCGCCGCCTGCGACCTCGCTGACCGTGCCGCGGTGGCCGCGCTCCTCGCCGAGCATCCGGTCACGGGGGTGGTGCACGCCGCCGGCGTCCTCGACGACGCGACGATCCCCGCCCTCACCCCCCAGCGGCTGGACGTGGTGCTGCGGGCGAAGGCGGACGCGGCCTGGCACCTGCACGAGGCGGCCGGCGACGTGCGGCTGTTCGCCCTCTTCTCCTCGGTCTCCGGCACCCTCGGCGGGGCCGGTCAGGGCAACTACGCCGCGGCCAATGCCTTCCTCGACGCCCTCGCGGAACATCGGCGCGGTCTCGGCCTGCCGGCGGTCTCCCTCGCCTGGGGTCTGTGGGGATCGGGCGACGGCATGACCGGCCGGCTGGGCCAGGCCGACCAGGCCCGGATGGCACGTTCGGGCATCGTCGCGATGCCGCCCGAGCTGGGACTGCGGCTGTTCGACGCGGGGATCCGGGGAGATCGGGCCGTGGTGGTGCCCGCTCGGTTCGACGTCCCGGCGCTGCGCGACCCCGCGCCCCTGCTCCGGGACCTGGCGCCGGCCGCGGGCCGTGCCCGCTCCCGCACCGCGGAGCAGGCCGCCGGCACGGATGCCTCGACGGCCTTCCTCGGGCGGCTCGCCGCGGCACCGGCAGCGGAGCGGACCGGGATCCTGATCGAGATGGTCGCCCGGCAGGTCGCCGAGGTGCTCGGACACCCCGATCCGGTCCTGCTCGACCCCGGCCGTGGCCTGCTCGACCTGGGTCTGGACTCGCTGACGGCCCTCGAGCTGCGCAACCGGCTGGGCGCCGCCGTGGGGCACCGGTTGTCGACGACCTTGGTCTTCGACCACCCCACGATCGCAGCCCTGGCGGACCACCTGGGCACGCTCGTCCAACCGGCGGCACCCGACGGTTTCGGCGAGGTGGACCGGCTGGAGGAACTGCTGTTCGCCCTGCCGCCGAGCGGTGAGGACTGGGCGCGGCTCACCACCCGCCTGCAGGAACTGCTGGTCAAGGTCGGTGCCGGGACAGGACCCGACGCCACCGCCCAGCTCCTCGATTCCGCCTCCGACGACGAGATCTTCGACTTCATCGACAAGGAGTTCGGGGACGCCTGACCGCTCCCCCGTACCCCGTCCGCGAGAGGCACGTCGCCCGTGCCCCGGACGCCCGCCCTCGGAAGAAAGCAGTGCCGCCGTGATGAACGAAGACAAGCTCCGCGACTACCTCAAGCGCGTGACCGCCGATCTGCACCGGACGCGGCAGCGGCTGCTCGAGGTCGAGGCGAGGGACGAGGAGCCCATCGCGATCGTCGGTATGTCCTGCCGTTACCCGGGTGGGGTCACCTCGCCCGAGGAGTTGTGGGACCTCGTCGCGGCGGGCGAGGACGCGATCGCCGGCTTCCCCGAGGACCGGGGCTGGGCTCCCGACATCTACCACCCCGACCCGGAGCACACCGGAACCTCCTACGTGCGCCACGGCGGCTTCCTCTACGACGCGGCGGAGTTCGATCCGGCGTTCTTCGGTATCTCCCCCCGGGAGGCCCTGACGATCGACCCCCAGCAGCGCCTGCTCCTGGAGGGTGCCTGGGAGGCGATGGAGCGCGCGGGGATCGACCCTCGAACCCTGCGGGGCAGCAGGACGGCGGTCTTCGCCGGGGTGATGTACGGCGACTACGGCTCGCGGCTGAACCCGGTTCCGGACGGCTTCGAGGGACATGTCGGCACCGGGAGCGCCGGAAGTGTCGCCTCCGGCCGGCTCTCCTACACCTTCGGCTTCGAGGGTCCGGCGGTCACCGTGGACACCGCTTGTTCCTCGTCCCTGGTGGCGCTCCACCTCGCGGCGCAGTCGCTGCGTCAGGAGGAGTGCGAGCTGGCCCTGGCCGGCGGCGTCACCGTCATCGCCACGCCGGCCCTGTTCGTGGAGTTCAGCCGCCAGCGCGGGTTGTCCCCCGACGGCCGGTGCAAGGCCTTCGCCGCCGGCGCCGACGGCACCGGTTGGGGTGAGGGCGCGGGCATGCTGCTCCTGGAGCGGCTCTCCCGCGCCCGGCGCGAGGGCCACCCGATCCTCGCCCTCCTGCGCGGATCGGCGATCAACCAGGACGGCACCAGCAGCCAGCTCACGGCGCCGAACGGTCCGTCCCAGCAGAGGGTGATCCGCGCCGCTCTCGCCGATGCCAGGCTGGGCGCCGCCGAGGTCGACGCCGTGGAGGCGCACGGCACCGGCACCACCCTCGGTGACCCGATCGAGGCGCAGGCCCTGCTCGCCACCTACGGACAGGAACGCCCGGTCGAGCGCCCGCTGTGGCTGGGCTCGCTGAAGTCGAACGTCGGCCACACCCAGGCCGCCGCCGGTGTCGGCGGCGTGATCAAGATGATCATGGCGATGCGGCACGGCCTGCTCCCCCGCACGCTGCACGTCGACGCACCGTCGCCGCAGGTCGACTGGGAAACCGGCGCCGTCTCGCTGCTCACCGAGCCGAAGCCCTGGCCCCGGGCCGATCGCCCCCGCCGCGCGGGCGTCTCCTCCTTCGGGATCAGCGGGACCAACGCCCACGTGATCCTGGAGGAGCCCCCGGCCCCGGAGCCCACCGAGGCGGCCATGCCGAACGGCCCGGCCGCCGCCCCCACGGCCGACGGGCGCCCGGTGGCCTGGATCCTCTCCTCCAGGACCGAGAAGGGCGTCCGCGACCAGGCCCACCGGCTGCACACCCACCTCACGGACGCCGGTGACCTCGACGCCGTCGAGGTGGCGCACGCACTCCGCCGCAGAACCCCCTTCGAGCACCGGGCGGTCGCCTTCGGCGCCGATGCGCTCGCCGCGCTCGCACAGGACCAGCCGCATCCCGCCCTCGCGACGGGCTCGGTCCTGTCGGGCCGGACGGTCTTCCTCTTCCCCGGACAGGGATCGCAGTGGCCCGCGATGGGCCGCTCGTTGCTCGCGACCGAACCCGTCTTCGCCGAGCACATCGCCGCCTGCACCGCGGCCTTCGCCCGCCACGTGGACTGGGACCTCACCGACCTCCTGACCCACCCGGACCCGGCGCTCCTTGAGCGGACCGACGTCGTCCAGCCCGTGCTGTTCGCCGTCATGACCGGGCTCGCCGCGCTCTGGCGGTACCACGGAGTGATCCCCGACGCGGTGGCCGGGCATTCCCAGGGCGAGATCGCCGCCGCCTGGACCGCCGGCGCCCTCAGCCTGGAGGACGCCGCCACCGTGGTCCTCCTCCGGGCCCAGGCCATCACCGAGCTCGCCGGCACCGGGGCCATGGCATCGGTGCCGCTCCCCCTCGAACAACTGAACCCGCTCCTGCGCCCCGGCCTGCACATCGCGGCGGTCAACGGCCCCTCGTCGATCGTCGTCTCCGGAACCCCGGAGGCCGTGGACGATCTGGTCGCCCGCTGCGAGACCGCGGAGATCCGGGCGCGGAAGATCCCCGTCGACTACGCCTCGCACTGCGAGCGGGTGGAACCCGTACGCGACCGGATCCTCCGGTCCTGCGCGGACGTCCGGGCAGTCGCGGGGGACACGACCTTCTACTCGACGGTCACGGCGGGACCGATCGAGACCACTCGGCTCGACGCCGAGTACTGGTACACCAACCTGCGCAGCCAGGTCCGGCTGCACGAGACGGTCGAGCAGCTCTACCAGGCAGGGCACCGCTTCTTCGTCGAGGTCAGCCCGCATCCCGTACTCACGGTGGCGCTCCAGCAGTCGCTCGACGGGCGTCCCGCGGCCGTCCTGGGCACCCTGCGCCGCGACCAGGAGGACCGGTTCCCGCTGGCGCTCGCGGAGGCGCACACCCGAGGGATGGGTGTCGACTGGCGGTTGCCGCCCGGCCGGACGCCGGTGAGCCTGCCCACGTACGCCTTCCAACGGGAGCGCTACTGGCTCGACCAGGTGCCGATGAGCGGCGGCGACCCGTCCTCGCTCGGTCTGGTGAATGCCGGGCATCCCTTGCTCGGCGCCGAGACGACCGTCGCCGAGAGCGACGCGCTCCTGTTGACCGGGCGATTGTCGGTCTCGGCCCAGCCGTGGCTGAGCGATCACCGCGTGTCCGGAACGGTGTTGCTTCCCGCCACGGCCGTGGTCGACCTCGCGGTGCACGCCGCCGACCGGGTGGGGTGCTCCCGGATCGAGGAACTGACCCTGGAGACGCCCCTGGCCCTCGGTGCCGGCGGCATGCAGATCCAGCTCGCCGTGGGCGCCCCGGACGACGCCGGCCGGCGCCCGATGACCATGCACTCGCGCCCCGAGTCCGCCTCCGCGGCCTGGACCCGAAACGCCACGGGCGTGCTCGGCGCACCCACCACCCGCGAGGTCGGCGGCGAGCACCGGGACCCGGGCGAAACACCGTCCGGATCCGCGGAGATCGCCGGATTCGCGGCGTTGGCCGAGTGGCCGCCCCGGGGTGCCGCCCCGGTCCCGGTCACCGAGATCTACCGGCGGCTCGACGCCACAGGCATCTCCTACGGGTCCGCCTTCCGCGGGGTGACGGCGAGCTGGCGGCGCGACGACGATCTCTTCGCGGAGGTGACTCTGCCGGACGACATCGATCCTGCGGGGTACGGCCTGCACCCGGCACTGCTCGACGCCGCCGCGCACCCCCTGGCCCTGCAGGGGGACGAGACCCGGATCCGGATGCCGTTCTCCTGGACCGGCATCACGCTGCACGCCTCGGGCGCCCGCACCCTGCGGGTCCGTCTCACCCCCACCGCGGACGGCGCCCAGCTCCTGGCCACCGATCCGACGGGCGTGCCCGTGGTGTCGGTGAGGAACATGGTCGCCCGCCCGGTCTCGGCGGAGCGGCTGAGCAGGCTCGGGGAGCTGCTCGGGCAGGCGGACGCGGCCCTGCCCGCCCACGGCCCCGTACGGCCGACGGCCGGCGTCGCGCCGACGACCGGTGGCGCCGCGTTCGCCCAGCGGCTGGCCGGCCTCACCGAGGACGAGCAACTCGCCCAGCTGCTGGAGACGGTCCGCGCCAACGTGGCCACCGTGCTCGGGCACGCGACCTCCGAGAGCATCGCGTCGGACCTCGCGTTCAAGGCCCTGGGAATCGACTCGATCATGGCGGTCGAGATCCGGAATCGGCTGTCCCGGATCGTCGGCGCCCCGCTGCCCGCGACGCTGGTCTTCGACCACCCCACGCCCACCCAGCTCGCCGCCGCCCTGCGCCTGGAGGTGCTGGGCCTGCACGAGGCGGACCTCGCACCGTCGATCGCCCCGACGACCGACGAACCGCTCGCGATCGTGGGCATGGCCTGCCGCTTCCCCGGCGGGGTCCGCTCGCCGGAGGACTTGTGGCGCCTGGTCCACGAAGGCGGGGACGCCATCGGCCCGTTCCCCACCAATCGGGGGTGGGACGTCGCCGAGCTGTACGACCCGGACCCCGCCGCGTCGGGGAAGACCTACTCCGCCGAGGGCGGGTTCCTCTACGACGCCGACCAGTTCGACGCGTCCTTCTTCGGAATGTCCCCGCGCGAAGCGACGGCCACCGACCCCCAGCAGCGGTTGTTGCTCGAGGTCGCGTGGGAGGTGCTCGAGCGGGCCGGGATCGACCCGACCTCCGTCCGGGGCAGCCAGACCGGCGTGTTCACCGGCATCGGGCACAACGACTACCGCGCGCGGGTCGACGGCACTCCCGACCCGCTCGAAGGTCATCTGCTGACCGGGTCCATGACCAGCGTGGCGTCCGGCCGGATCGCCTACACCCTCGGCCTGGAGGGTCCCGCCGTCTCGGTGGAGACCGCGTGCTCGTCGTCCCTGGTCGCCCTGCACCTCGCTCAGCAGTCGCTCCGCCAGGGCGACTGCACCATGGCGCTCGTCGGCGGTGTCGCCGTGATGCCCACCCCGGGCGGTTTCATCGAGTTCAGCCGGCAGCGCGGGCTGTCCCCGGACGGGCGGTGCAAGGCGTTCTCGGCCGACGCCGACGGGACGGGCTGGAGCGAGGGCGTGGGGCTACTGCTCGTGGAGCGGCTCTCGGACGCCGAGCGGCACGGGCACGAGGTGCTCGCGGTGATCCGGGGCAGCGCGATCAACCAGGACGGCGCGAGCAACGGCCTGACCGCTCCGAGCGGACCGGCGCAGCAGCGGGTGATCCGTGCGGCCCTCGCCAGCGCGCGACTCACTCCCACCGACGTCGACCTGGTCGAGGCCCACGGCACGGGAACCCGCCTGGGCGATCCGATCGAGGCCCAGGCCCTGCTGGCCACCTACGGCCAGGACCGCC
>CAZOWW010000183.1:0-8586 GCA_964583765.1 uncultured Kineosporiaceae bacterium | reverse complement strand
TCGGCGGCAACATGGACTTCAAGAACATGCTCGAGCGTGAGCGCCTGGAGTCCAAGAAGATCTCCAAGACCCAGGCCGTGACCAGCAACCTCGACCACGACCTCGGTGCGCGCAACGTGCACATCGGCCCGAGCGACTACGTGCAGTGGCTCGACGACCGCAAGTGGGCCTATGTGCGCCTCGAGGGCCGGGCTTTCGGCGAGGTGCCGCTGAACCTGGAGTACAAGCTCGAGGTCTGGGACTCGCCCAACTCGGCCGGCATCATCATCGACGCCCTGCGCGCCGCCAAGATCGCCAAGGATCGGGGCATCGGCGGCCCGATCCTGTCCGCCGCGTCCTACTTCATGAAGTCCCCGCCGGTGCAGTACCCGGACGACAAGGCCCACGCCGCCGTCGAGGCGTTCATCCGCGGCGAGGTCGAGCGCTGATCCCGCGCCACCGGCCCCGGTCAGAGCGTCCACACACGCTCTGACCACCGACGGGAATCCGACCTGGCGACGCCCCCGCACCTTCGGGTCCGGGGGCGTCGCCATGTCCAGCGCCCGAGGCCGCCGTCCCGCGATCCGGGTCGCAGGCCCGCCGGACTCCGCTCCGGTCAGTCGCCCTGGGTCCGGCCCGCCCACCAGCGCCGGAGCTCGGCCGTGGCCTCCTCGGCACCGAGCGGCCCGCGGTCGAGCCGGAGCTCCTTCAGGAAGGCCCAGGCCTGTCCCACCTCCCGGCCCGGCGGGATGCCGAGGATCTCCATGATCGCGTTGCCGTCGAGGTCCGGCCGGACCGCGGCGAGCTCCTCCTCGGCCTGCAGCCGGGCGATGCGCGACTCGAGATCGTCGTAGGCGGCGGACAGCCGCGCGGCCTTCGCCCGGTTGCGGGTGGTGCAGTCCGAGCGGGTCACCCGGTGCAGCCGCTCCAGCAGGGGTCCCGCGTCGGTCACGTACCGGCGTACGGCCGAGTCGGTCCACTCCCCGTCCCCGTAGCCGTGGAACCGCAGGTGCAGTTCCACCAGCCGGGACACCGCACGGACCGTCTCGCGGTCGAACCGCAACGCCTTCAGCCGCCGCGCGACCAGCTTGGCACCCACCAGTTCGTGGTGGTGGAAGCTCACCGCACCGTCCGACTCGAAGCGGCGGGTCGCCGGCTTCCCGATGTCGTGCAGCAGGGCGGCCAGGCGCAGCACCAGATCCGGACCGGGCACCGGACCGTCCGGCCCGCTCTCGAGCGCGATGGCCTGGTCGAGCACGGTCAGCGAGTGCTCGTAGACGTCCTTGTGGCGATGGTGCTCGTCCACCTCCAGGCGCAACGCGGCCAGTTCCGGCAGCATCACGCCCCCCAGCCCGCTGGAGACCAGCAGTTCCAGCCCGGGCCGCGGCACGGGAGCGAGCAGGAGCTTCTCCAACTCCACCCGGATCCGCTCGGCGGAGACGATCTCCAGCCGGCCGGCCATGTCCCGCATCGCGGCGGCGGTGCCCGGGGCCACGCGCAGCCCGAGCTGGGCCACGAACCGCGCCGCACGCATCATCCGCAGCGGGTCGTCCCCGAACGAGATCTCGGGGGCGATCGGGGTGCGCAGTACCCCCGCCGCGAGATCGGCGAGCCCGCCGTGCGGATCGACGAAGGTCAGCGCGGGAAGCTCGACGGCCATGGCGTTCACGGTGAAATCGCGCCGGGCCAGGTCCCCGTCCAGGGTGTCCCCGAACCGCACCTCGGGCTTGCGCGAGGAGGGGTCGTAGCTGTCCGCGCGGAAGGTGGTCACCTCGACCACGGTCTGCCCCCGGCGGGCGCCGATGGTGCCGAACTCCTTGCCGATGTCCCAGTGCGCATCACCCCAGCGACGCAGCACGGACAGGGTCTGCTCCGGACGGGCGTCGGTGGTGAAGTCCAGGTCCAGGGACGGGCGATCCAGGACGAGGTCCCGCACGGGCCCCCCGACCAGGGCCAGCCGGTGCCCGGCCGCCTCGAACGCCCGGGACAGGTCCAGGACGATCGGGTCGAGTCGGGTCAGGCCCTCGACGAGGTGCATCCGGGCCTGGGCAAGTTGCGGGGAGTGAGTGGCCGGCACGACCTCCAAGGGTGCCAGATTCGGTACCGGTCACCGTGACGCGGGCCGTCGGCCCTGGACGGTGACTTCTCGGGACTAGTTACAGTGACGGTCATGCCGCGACCGTCCCAACCCGGACGACGTCGCAGTGTGCCCACCATCGAGGAGATCTCTGCGGGCGGACTCGTCGTCGACCGCGCCGCGGGACCCGCGCGCGCGGCGGTGATCGCGCGCCTCAACCGGGCCGGACGCGTCGAGTGGTGTCTGCCCAAGGGACATCTCGAGAACGGGGAGTCCCCCGAGATGGCCTCGGTCCGTGAGATCGAGGAGGAGACGGGCATCAAGGGACGCATCCTCAGCTCGCTGGGCACCATCGACTACTGGTTCGCCGCCGAGGGCCGGCGCGTGCACAAGATCGTGCACCACTTCCTGCTGGAGGCGGTCGGTGGGAACCTGAGCGTCGAGGGCGACCCGGACCACGAGGCCATCGACGTCGCCTGGACGACGCTGGGGGAGCTCAACCGCCTCCTGGCCTTCCCGAACGAACGACGCATCGCACGTGAGGCGGCGGCCCGACTGTCGGAGGTCCTGTGACGTCGTCCCGGCCGCCCCACTCCCGGCCAGCCCGCCTGCCCACCCGTGGGGCCGCGATCCTGCTCGCCCTCGGCGCGACGACTGCGGCGGCGCTGCCGGCCTCGGCCGGGACCGCCACGCCTGCGGCGACCGTGTTCGCCGCCGCCCCCACCACGACCGCGGGTGACCGCCCACTGACCGTGGACGTGGACTCGCTCTCCCCGGCCGGTCTCACCCGCGCCGACACCCTCGTGGTCCGCGGCCGGGTGACCAACACGTCCCGCCAGGCACTGGACGGGGTGCAGGTCGAGCTGCGTCTCACCCGCGCTCCCTTCGTCACCCGCGCCGGTGTGGCCGGATGGGCTTCCGGGGACAGCACGGTCAACGCCTCCCGACACGTCCCGGCCCAGGCTTCGATCCCCGGCTCCCTGGCGCCGGGTCGGAGTGCGGCCTTCACCCTGCAGCTCCCCGCATCCGACCTGGGCCTGGGCTCCGCCCTCACCGACGCCGGTCCGTACGGGGTGCTGGTGGCGGCCACCGACACCGCCAGCGGTACGGGGCACCTGCTCGGCTCGCATCGAGGCTTCCTCGTCTGGTACCCGAGTTCCGACGTCGAGCCGACCCGGCTCACCCTCGTGGCACCGGTCCAGGCCGGTCTGGCCGTGCCGGACGCGGGGACGGCAACCACCGATCTGCTCCGGCAGGTGGAGCCGGGCGGGCGCCTGGACCGCGAACTGACCGCGATCGCCGACCCGGCCGTCGCGTGGGCGCTGGATCCCGCACTCGTCCAGGCGCTCACCCCCGGCACCCAGCCCGCAGCGGGCAACGGGAGCAACTCGACCACGACCACCGCCCCGCCCGACCCGATGACCCTGGTCACCACGCGGGCGGCCGCGGGCGGCAAGAGCGCCTCCCAACCCGAGATCACGTCCACCCTCACGAGCAGCCCCGGTTCGCCGTCCTCCGGCACGTCCTCCGGCACGGTCTGGGACGACCCGAACCTGCGGACCATCGCCGCGACCTTCCTCGACCGACTCACCACCCGGGCCCGGGGCCGGGACCTGGTGTCCCTGCCCTGGGCGGATCCGGACCTGACCGCCCTCGCCCACGGCCGGGCGACCGGGCTGCTCAACCGGGCCGGTGAGGAGGGCAACCATGCCCTCACCTCCGCCCACCTGACCGCGCAGTCGGGGGTGGTCTGGCCCTTCGCCGGGGTGGCCGACCCGGCGACCCTGTCCTTCCTGTCCACCAATCGCCGCGCCACGGTGCTGCTCGACTCCGACACCGAACCGGTCGGGACGGACGTCACATACACCCCCTCGGCCAAGGTCACCCTGCCGGGGATCACCCCCCGGGCGACCGGGTTGCTCTACGACCACACGCTGTCCAGGGAACTCGCCGCAGCCGGGGCCACGAACGACCCCCTCGTCGGCCAACTGGTGCTCGCCGACCTCGCCGTGGTCACCCTGCAGCGCCCCAACGACGGGCGATGGCTGCTCGCGGCACTGCCCAGGAACTGGGACCCGGCCCACCCGCAGAGCGTCGCGGGGTTGCTGAGCGCGCTGCACACGGCGCCGTGGGTGTCCCTGCGCACCCTGACCCAGCTTCGGGAGAGCCCGGACGACACGGTCACCCGCTCACCCGAGGCCTACCCGGTCAGTGCCCAGGCCGGCGAGCTGCCCCGCTCGTCGGTGGCCTCCCTGGCCACCAGCGAGCTGCGCACCACGCGCTTCGAGCCCGTGATCACGGACACGTCGGTGCTGTCCTCGATGCGCACGAGGGCCCTGTCTCTCGTCGGCCTCGGCTGGCGCGGCCTCGCTCCGGAGATGGCACAGCAGGCCACGAACCTGGCGCGGGTCGTGAACACGCTCTACGGCGGGATCACGGTCGACCGGGGCGGCGCGGTGAACCTGTGGGCACCCTCCGCCGAGCTCCCGGTGTGGGTGACCAACGCACTGCCCTACTCCGTACGGATCACGCTCACCCTGCGCCCGCAGTCGGGACGGCTCGTCGCGGGCAAACCCCGCGTCCTGGTGCTGGATCCCGACTCCACCCAACGGGTACGCATCTCCGTGCGGGGGGTGGCGAGCGGCAATGTGAACGCCGAGGCCCGCCTGACCACCGCGAACGGCGTGCTGCTCAGCCGGCCCACGATCATCCTGGTCCGGGTGCATCCCAACTGGGAGTCGCTCGGGCTGAGCGTGGCGACCTGCGTGGTGGTCCTGCTCTTCGTCACGGGCCTCGTGCGGACCGTGCGGCGGGGACGCACCCGACCGCGCACCCAGGGCGCGCCCGACCTCGACGAACTGCACCCCGAGGCCGGGCTCAGCCGCGCGAGCGGACCCCGGGCCCGCCACGCCTCCCGGGGGGGCTCCCGTCGGCGCCCGGGCCAGGCCGTCGGAGCGGCTGCGTCGACCCCTGACGGCACCCTCGCGGCCGCGGCCACGGCCTCCGCCGTCGCATCGGTCGGTGCCGCACGTGCGGACCGCGCCACGGCCGCCGCGATGGCCCGGGCACGCACCGGAGTGCTCACCACCCCGGCCTGGGCCCCGGGCACCGCGATCCCCCAGGTGCTCCCCGCGGACCCCGACTCCGATCTCACCTCGGGCGGGGACGGCTCGCCGCTCACCGGACAGATCCCCATCTACCGTCCGGACCTGGCCGGAGCCGGCACGTCCGGCTCCTCCGGGGGCACCGGCTCCGGCCAGGGCACACCGTCCGGCTCCGACCAGGACGCCGGTAGCTCGGGCGTGATGCGCAGCAGCGCGCTGATGGCCGCCGGCACGCTGGTCTCGCGGATCCTCGGCCTGCTGAGCACCGTGGTCCTCGCCTCGACGATCGGTCTGACCGGCGACGGGCCCGAGGCGTTCTCCGTGGCGAACAAGGTGCCCAACACGGTCTACATCCTGCTGATCGGCGGCGCCTTCAACGCCATCCTCGTGCCGCAGATCGTGCGCGCCAGCCAGCTGCCCGACGGTGGCCGGGAGTTCGTGGACCGGCTGATCACCCTGGCGCTGATCGCCCTCACCGTGATCACCGCCGCGGTCACCGTCGCCGCGCCGCTGTTCGTCGCGCTCTTCAGCGACAACTGGAGCGCCGGCCGCTTCCACCTCGGGGTGCTCTTCGCGTTCTGGTGCCTGCCCCAGGTGTTCTTCTACGGGCTGTACACGATCCTCGGCCAGGTACTCAACGCGCGCGGGCGATTCGGCGCCTTCATGTGGGCCCCGGCGATCAACAACGTGGTGATCATCGGAGGGATGTGGCTCTTCGCGCACACCCACCACGCGATGGCCTACCGCCCCCACCAGGTCCCGCAGGCGCAGCCGGCCTCCTGGTGGTCGCCCACCACGGCCGGCGTCCTCGGCGGCACGTTCACCCTGGGGATCGCGGCCCAGGCCCTGATTCTCGTGCCGGTGTTGCGGGCCAACGGCTACCGCTGGCGCTTCCGGTGGGGGTTCCGCGGCGTCGGCCTGGGCAGTGCGAGCCGGATGGCCGGGTGGTCCTTCGCGAACGTCGCGGTGAACCAGATGGCCTTCGTCGTCGTCTCGCGGGTGATGACCGCGGCCGGCGATCACCCCCACGCCCCGGGGGTCGCCACCTACGACCGTGCCTTCCTGCTCTACATCGTCCCCCACTCGCTGGTCACGGTCTCGCTCGTGACCGCGCTGTTCACCCGCATGTCCCGGGCCGCGGCCCGGGGCGACCTGGAGAAGGTGCAGGCCGACCTGTCGCTCGGCCTGCGCCTCACCGGGGGGGTCACCGTGCTGTCCAGCGTGCTGTTCGTCTTCCTCGGTCCGCTCGTGACGTACACCTTCTTCTGGGGCAATCCCCGCAGTGCCACCGAGGGGGTCGCCGAGGGGGTCGCGGGCCTCGTGGTGGGACTCGCCGCGTTCAGTGCGCACTACATGTTCCAGCGGGTCTTCTTCGTCTTCGAGGACGCCCGTACCCCGTTCCTCATCCAGATCCCGGTGACGATCGTCTCGATGATCGGGTGCGTGCTGTCCCTCGAGCTGCTCTCACCCCAGCACGTCATTGCCGGCGTCGGCCTGGCGATCAGCGCCGGCAACTGTGTGGGCTGTGCCATCTCCGCGGTCGTCCTGCGCCGTCGGATCGGCGCCTTCGGCGGGGGCCGGCTCGCCGGGGTCTTCGCCCGGCTGGTCCCCGCCGGGCTCGCCGCCGGGGTCGCCGGCTGGCTGGTCGGGCACCTGGTGACCGGTTCGCTCGGCGAGGGCCGGCCGGCGGCCCTGCTCGGGCTGTTCCTGGGCGGGAGCGTGCTGGTCGTCGGGTACTTCGTGGTGCTGCGCATGCTCCGGGTCAGCGAGGTGGCCGAGCTCGTCGACCCGCTGCTGAGCCGGCTGCTACCGGGCCGTCGCCGCTAGGCGGTGCGGACCCCCGGCAGGGGTTAGGGACCCCGCAGTGGCGGTTCCGGAAGGGTCCCGATTGCCGGTTCCGGATCGATGTCAGGCCGTGCGCGGACGGACGCGGAGTGTGGCCCACGCCGCACACGCTCCCGTCGGGCCACCGGATCGGCCTAGCATGGGGCCCGTGCGGCCTCCGGGCCGCGCGGACCGTCGCGGAGGGAGGCGGCTGGACTGGACGGCATCATCGGGCATGGCACGCTCTTGGCGGGCCGATATCGCCTGGACGAGCAGATTGACACCGGAGGCGGTGCCACCATGTGGCGCGCCACCGACGTGGTACTGAACCTGCCGGTCGACGTACGGGTCCTGGATGCTCAGGAGCCCTTCGTCGAGGACGTGCTCGACGCGGCCCGCCGCGCGAGCGCGGTCCACGATGCCCGGATGGCGCGGGTGATCGACGTGGGTGGCGAGCCGGTCGCCCATGTGGTCTGCGAGCACCCGGTGGGTCGTGACCTCGCCCAGTTGTGCGCGTCCGGCCCGTTGTCGGCCGACACCACGCGCCGGCTGGTCGGCGAAGCCGCCCAGGCGCTCGCCCTCGCCGGCCAACGTGGGCTGCATCACCTGCGACTCGAACCGCACAGCCTCGTCGTGCAGCCGGACGGGACGGTCAAGCTACTCGGCACCTCGGTGGAGGCCGCCGCCAACGGCATCGACCTGGTCGATCCGGAGAGCGCGAGCCGGGTGGACGCGGTGGGTCTGGTGCGCCTGCTCTACGCGGGGCTGACCGGCCGCTGGCCGGGCCCGGGAGTGGACGGCATGGGGGACGCCCCCAGGGTCGGCGGTCAGGCCGTGCCTCCGGCCGATCTGGTGCCCGGCGTGCCCAACGATCTCGACACGATCTGCGCCGTCACCCTGGGCACGATCCAGGACGGCCCGCGGACCCCGGCCGAGCTCGCCGAGCAGCTCGCCCCCTGGACTCCGGCCGTGCCCCTGACCCTGCTCGAGGGCAGTGATCCCGCGCCGCGCCCGCAGGTACCGCCCACCTCGGCCCCCGGGATCACGGACAGGCCTGCGTCTCCCGGACCCGGACAGGCGCCTGCTGGGCCCGGACACCGAGGATCGGTTCCTGAGCCCCCGGCCTCTGTGGTGCGTCCGCCGGCCGGGACGACCGGCCTCGGCATGCCCGGCGCCCAGGAGACCGTTCTCGATCTCGCCGGGCTCGAGCGCGCCTCCGGCAGCGGACACCCGTTCCCGGACGGCGGCACCCGGGTGGACCTGACCGGCCCCGGCCTCCACCCCCCGTTCGGGACCCCGGACGCCGCCCGCCCGCAGCCGGGATCCTCCGCCCTCCCGTACGGCGGTGGGCAGGGGTATCCCCAGGCCGGCGCCCAGGAGTTCGGTGGCGGCTTGCCGGAACCGGGCCACCAGGCTCCGGTCCCCGCGCCACCGGGAGGACCCGCCAGCACGAACACACCCTGGGCGGCAACGCCCGTCGGTGCCCCGCCGAGCGCGGGTTGGGGAGCAGCACCGCAGGGATCGTGGGCTCCGGCCACCGCGGACGACCGTGGACCGGCCGGTCCCCTCAGCATGGGCGGCCCGATCGGCTCCGGGGGCCTC
>CAZOWW010000182.1:0-8646 GCA_964583765.1 uncultured Kineosporiaceae bacterium | reverse complement strand
TCAACGCGCCGACCTCCAACATCACCTCGGCCGCCGAGCTGGCGATCGGCCTGCTCCTGGCGAGCGCCCGGAACATCTCCCAGGCCAATGCGGCCCTGCGCGAGCACCAGTGGAAGCGCTCGAAGTACTCCGGCGTCGAGCTGTACGAGAAGACCGTCGGTGTGGTCGGACTCGGCCGCATCGGCGTCCTCGTCGCGCAGCGGCTGTCCGCCTTCGGCATGAAGGTCATCGCCTACGACCCCTACGTGGCCAACTCGCGCGCCGGGCAGATGGGTGTGCGGCTGGTCTCCCTCGAGGAACTGCTCGCCGAGAGCGACTTCATCACCGTGCACCTGCCGAAGACGCCCGAGACGGTGGGTCTGATCGGCGAGGCCGAGCTGCGCCAGGTCAAGCCGAGCGTGCGGATCATCAACGCGGCCCGCGGCGGCATCGTCGACGAGGCCGCGTTGTTCGCGGCGCTCAAGGAGGGCCGGGTCGCCGGGGCCGGCCTCGACGTGTACTCGAAGGAGCCGTGCACGGACTCTCCGCTGTTCGACCTGGAGAACGTCGTGTCCACCCCGCACCTGGGCGCCTCGACCAGCGAGGCGCAGGAGAAGGCCGGGATCGCGGTGGCGAAGTCGGTTCGCCTGGCGCTGTCCGGGGAGCTCGTGCCGGACGCCGTCAACGCGCCCAGCGGCGTGATCGCCGAGCCGGTCCGCCCGGGCATCCCGCTCGTCGAGAAGCTGGGCCGGGTGTTCACCGCGCTCGCCCAGGGCCTGCCGACGCAGCTGGACGTCGAGGTGCGGGGCGAGATCTCCCGCTTCGATGTCTCCGTCCTCGAGGTCGCCGCGCTCAAGGGCCTGTTCATGGACGTCGTCGAGGACCAGGTCACGTACGTCAACGCGACCGTCCTGGCCGCGGAGCGCGACATCCAGGTCCGGCTGATCACCAAGGCCGAGAGCCCGGAGTTCCGCAACGTCATCTCGCTGCGGGGCACCCTGCAGGACGGTACCCGCCTGTCCCTGTCCGGCACCCTGACCGGTCCCAAGCAGGTCGAGAAGCTGGTGGGCATCGACGGTCTCGACTTCGAGGTGCCGCTCGTGGCCCACTTCCTGGTCATGCGGTACACCGACCGGCCCGGGATCATCGGCGGGATCGGCCGCCTGCTGGGCAACGCCGGCGTCAACATCGGCTCGATGTACGTGGGTCGGGACGCCGAGGGCGGGGGAGCGGTGAGCGTGCTGACCCTGGACACCACGGTCGACACCGGGCTCCTGGACGACATCGCCCAGGAGATCGGCGCGACCTCGATCCGCCTGGTGGACCTCGAGAACTGAGCCGCGTGGCCTTCCAGAACTGAGCCGGTGGCCCTGGAGAACAGGACGGACGCCCGGACCGATCGCCTCGTGCGGGGTCCGGGCGTCCGTCGTTCCTGCACGGGCGTCCGTCGTTCCCGCGTGGTTGTTTGTCCCGGTACGGGCTTCCGTTGCTCCGCTACGGGCGTCCGTCGTTCCCGCTCGGGTGTCCGTCGTCCCGGTACCGGCGTCCGTCGTCCCGGCACGGGCGTCCGGGCCCGGTCAGATCCGGTCAGGTCGGGCAGGTGGTGCGTAACCTCCTGCTGCGGGTAGTGGACTGCTCACCGATCGCGTTCGGGCGGCGAATACCGTGAGAGATCCGACAGCACCGAATCGCCGAATGGCGAGACGACACGCTCGCCATTCGGACGTGAGGGATAGGCTGGAGCCATGCCAGAGTCGTTCAGCATCGCCGTCGTCCCGGGCGACGGCATCGGTCCCGAGGTCGTCGCCGAGGGCCTGAAGGTCCTCCAGGCAGTCACCGACGGTGAGGCCGTCATCGACACGACGACCTACGACCTCGGTGCCCGCCGGTGGCACGCCACGGGCGAGACCCTGCCCGAGTCGGTGCTCGACGAGATCCGCGGCCACGACGCGATCCTCCTGGGAGCCGTCGGTGACCCGTCCGTGCCCAGCGGGGTGCTCGAGCGCGGGTTGCTGCTGCGACTGCGCTTCGAGCTCGACCACTACGTCAACCTGCGACCCGGCCGGCTGTACCCGGGGGTCCGGTCCCCGCTCGCCGACCCCGGCGAGGTGGACTTCGTCGTCGTCCGCGAGGGCACCGAGGGCCCGTACGTCGGCAACGGCGGGGCGATCCGGGTGGGAACCCCCCACGAGGTCGCCACCGAGGTCAGCCTCAACACCGCCTTCGGGGTGGAGCGCGTGGTCCGGGACGCCTTCCGCCGTGCCGCGGTCCGGCCCCGCCGGTCGCTGACCCTGGTGCACAAGCACAACGTGCTCAGCCACGCCGGCCACCTGTGGCGGCGTACGGTCGATCGTGTGAACGAGGAGTTCCCTGAGGTCACGGTGGGCTACCAGCACGTGGACGCCGCCACCATCTTCCTGGTCAACGACCCCGGGCGTTTCGACGTGATCGTCACCGACAACCTCTTCGGGGACATCCTCACCGACCTCGCCGCCGCGATCACCGGCGGCATCGGGCTGGCCGCCTCCGGGAACATCAACCCGGACCGCACCACGCCGAGCATGTTCGAGCCCGTGCACGGTTCCGCGCCGGACATCGCTGGTCAGCAGAAGGCGGATCCCACCGCCACCGTGCTGTCCGTGGCCCTGTTGCTGGAACACCTCGGTCTGGACAAGGCGGCCACGCGCGTGGACGCGGCGGTCGCAGCCGATCTGGCCGAGCGGGCCGCCACCGGCCGAGTACCCCGCCGCACGGCGGAGATCGGGGACGCCCTGGCCGCGCGCGTCGCGCACTGAGACGCATCGCGGTACCAGGCCCGGATCTGCGCCGGAGCGGTCCCTCACCAGACCTCGATGCCGTCCGCGCGGCATCCCCGGCGCCTCGATCATCCTCGCGCCGGTGAGACCTAGGGAGTCACACCATGAGCGGCCTGCAGTACCGACAGAACCTCACCAGCACGCCGACGTCGCCCCAGCGGCGCGCCGAGATCCTCGCCGACCCCGGGTTCGGCAAGTTCTTCACCGACCATCAGGTGAGCGCCGTCTGGACCCCCCAGGACGGCTGGCACGACGGGGTCGTCGAGCCGTACGGCCCGATCGCCCTCGACCCCGCCGCCGCCGTGCTGCACTACGCGCAGGAGATCTTCGAGGGCCTCAAGGCCTACCGGCACGCAGACGGTTCGGCCTGGGCGTTCCGGCCCGAGGCCAACGCCGAACGCCTGGCCCGTTCCGCCCGCCGGCTCGCCCTGCCCGAGCTCCCGGTCGAGGACTTCCTCGCCGGGGTCGAGCTGCTCGTGCGCACCGATCTCGACTGGGTCCCCTCGGGGGACGAGCAGAGCCTGTACGTGCGGCCCTTCCAGTTCGCCTCGGAGGCGTTCCTCGGGGTGCGGCCCGCCCGTGAGGTCCGGTTCATGGTCATCGCCTCCCCGGTCGGGGCCTACTTCTCCGGCGGGGTGCGCCCGGTCTCCATCTGGTTGTCGAGCAGCTACACCCGGGCGGCCCGCGGTGGCACCGGTGCGGCGAAGTGCGGCGGCAACTACGCGGCGAGCCTGGCTGCGCAGGTCGAGGCCTACGAGCACGGCTGTGACCAGGTGTGCTTCCTCGACGCGGTCGACCAGCGCTGGGTCGAGGAGCTCGGCGGGATGAACCTCTACTTCGTGTACGAGGACGGCCGCCTGGTCACCCCGGAGCTCACCGGAACCATCCTCGAGGGCGTCACCCGCTCCTCGATCCTGGTCCTGGCCAAGGAGCAGGGGCTGGCCGTCGAGGAGCGCCGCGTCGGCATCGAGGAGTGGCGTGACGGCGTCGACTCGGGCCGCATCAGCGAGGTCTTCGCCTGCGGTACCGCCGCGGTCATCACGCCCGTCGCCCGGCTGGTCACCCAGGACGGCGACATCGGCGCGGCCGACACCCCCACCGGCCCGGTGACGGCCACGTTGCGGCAGTCCCTCGTGGACATCCAGTACGGCCGGGCCGCGGACAACCACGGCTGGATGCGCCGTCTGGTCTGACGGCGGGCAGAGCCGGACCCGCCGTTCGGCGCACCGCAGTGCCGTCCCGTCGCGCGTTCGACGTCCCGGTGGTCGGGCACCGTGTCCAGGTGCCCGACCACTGCCGTGCCTGTGGCACACTGACTCCATCATGCGCATGTCGGTGATCATTATCGGCGGGCGCGTCGGCATCGCCTAGCCCAGTCCGGCCGGCACCGTCGACGCGCAGACCCTTCGCGAATCGCGAGGGGTCTTTTTCGTGCCGGGCCCGCCACGACCGCATCCACCCAGTTCGGAGACCACGATGAGCCTGCTTCACATCTACGACACGACCCTCCGCGACGGCGCTCAGCAGGAAGGGCTGGCGCTGTCGGTCCAGGACAAGCTGGCCATTGCGCGCCACCTGGACGAGTTGGGCGTCGGCTTCATCGAGGGCGGGTGGCCGGGCGCGATCCCGAAGGACACCGAGTTCTTCCGCCGGGCCGCCGCAGAGCTCACGTTCGCCAACGCGACGCTCGCCGCCTTCGGGGCCACCCGCCGGGCCGACACGGCCGTGCACGAGGACGCCCAGGTGCGAGCGCTGCTCGACTCGGGTGCGCCGGTGGTCACCCTGGTCGCCAAGAGCGACATCCGTCACGTGGCCAAGGCGCTGCGCACCACCCCCGAACAGAACCTGGCCATGGTCCGGGAGACCGTGGCCTACCTGCGCGAGCACGGGCGCCGGGTGTTCCTGGACGCCGAGCACTTCTTCGACGGCTACCGCAATGACGCCACCTACGCGGTCGAGGTCGTGCGGGCGGCGCTGGAGGCGGGAGCCGAGGTGGTCGCCCTGTGCGACACGAACGGCGGCATGCTGCCGGCCGAGGTCGCGGACGTCGTGGGCCGGGTCGGCGAGCTGACCCGCGGGGCTCTGGGCATCCACTGCCACAACGACACCGGCTGCGCCGTGGCCAACTCCCTGGCCGCCGTCTCCGCGGGGGCGGTGCACGTGCAGGGCACGCTCAACGGCTACGGGGAGCGCACCGGCAACGCCAACCTGATCACCCTGGTGGCGAACCTGGAGCTCAAGCTGGGGCAGCCCGTGCTCCCGGAGGGGAGTCTGGGCGAGGCGACCCGGATCGCCCACGCCGTCAGCGAGATCACCAACGTGCCCCCGTACTCGCGCCAGCCGTACGTCGGGGCGAGCGCCTTCGCGCACAAGGCGGGGCTGCACGCGAGCGCGATCCGGGTGGATCCCGACCTGTACCAGCACGCCGACCCCCTCTGCGTGGGCAACGACATGCGCATGCTCGTGTCGGACATGGCCGGGCGGGCATCGGTGGAGCTCAAGGGACGGGAGCTCGGTTACGACCTCGCCGGCGAGCGGGACGTGGTGGCGCGGGTGACGGACCGGGTGAAGGAACTGGAGGCACGGGGCTACACCTTCGAGGCCGCGGACGCCTCCTTCGAGCTGCTCCTGCGTGAGGAGACCGAGGGCACCCGGCCCGGCTACTTCGACGTCGAGAGCTGGCGGGTGATCACCGAGTCCCGGGCCGGGGACGACGCGACGTCGGAGGCGACGGTCAAGCTCCACGCCGGCGGGCGGCGCCTCGTGGCCACGGGGGAGGGCAACGGTCCGGTCAACGCCCTCGACCATGCGCTGCGCCTGGCCCTGCTGCCGGTGTACCCCGAACTGGAGAAGCTCGAGCTCACCGACTACAAGGTGCGCATCCTGGACGCCTCGCACGGCACGGACGCGGTGACGCGGGTGCTCATCGAGACCGCCGACGACGCGACGACCTGGACCACCGTGGGCGTGGGACCCAACCTCGTCGAGGCGTCGTGGGAGGCGCTGGGCGACGGGCTCGTCTTCGGGCTGCTCCGCCAGGGCATCCCGCGTCGCTGAGCATTTCGTCGAGTTCGCCCGGGACCGGGATCGCCGATCCCGGGCAGACTCGAGTCAGCTCTCCGGGCGCGGGGCCGTGAACAGTGCTCGCGGCGCGGTGTTGGGTCAGCTCTCGGGACGCGGCGGTGCGGTGGACTCGCGCACCACGAGTTCGGTGGCCAACTCCACCCGGTCGCCGTCCCGGGAGCCGCCCGATGCCATGCGCAGGAGCATCTGCACCGCCATCCGGCCCATCTCCGCCAACGGCTGGCGCACGGTGGTCAGCGGGGGAGAGGCCCAGCGGGCCACGGGCAGGTCGTCGAAGCCCACCACGCTGAGGTCCTCGGGCACCCGCAGACCGCGCACTCGGGCTGCCTCGATGACCCCGAACGCCTGCTGGTCGCTGCCCGCGAACACGGCGGTGGGCCGCACGGCGCCGTCCAGCAGGGACAGCGCCTGCACGAAGCCGCTCTCGTGGTGGAAGTCGCCGTGGCGGATCAGGTCCTGACCGTTGGGCAGGTCGTGGGCGTCCATGGCGGCCCGGTAGCCGTCCAGCCGCGCGCGGCTGCACAGGAAGCGGGGGGTACCTCCGATGGCGGCGATCCGCCGGTGGCCGAGCGAGATGAGGTGTTCGGTCGCGGCGAACCCGCCCGCCCAGTTGGTGGCGCCGATACTGGCGATCTCGGTGCTGGGGAGGTCGGTGGGATCGATCACGACGAGTGGAAGCCCACCCTCGGCGAACTCCCGGCGGTGACGTTCGGTGACCTCGGATGTGACAATGATCACACCTATGTGGCGGAGAGCGATCAGGCGGCAGGGCCAGCTCTGGTCGTGGGAAGGAGGCATGGTCGAGACCACCGCTTGCGCCTGCGCCTCGGTCAGCGCGGTGGTCACGCCGCGGAGGATCTCGACCGCCCAGGGGCTGTCCAGCGCGGTGAAGACCACGTCCGCGAGGCCGGAGGTACTCGCTCGACGTACCCCAACGGGCTGGTACCGGTGCTTGACCAGCAGTTGTTCCACCCGGGAGCGGGTCGCGGCAGCGACGTCAGGGCGGCCGTTGACGACCTTGGACACGGTGGCCAGGGAGACTCCCGCGTCGCGGGCCACGACCGCCAACGTTGCCCGGCCGACGGCCCTGGTGCGTGCCATGTTCGCCTCCCTCAGTCCGTCCGCCCGGCTGCCTGCTCGCTCGCGTGGCTGCTCGTGCCGCGAGTACATCACATGCACTCGGTTTTCGGGACCGTGTCCCTGCCCAGTCTCCCTCTCCGGACCACCTGCGCCGGTCCTCCCCCCGGGCTCCGGGACCGCCCGTACGCCTCGGATCCCGCTCTGCTCCTGGGATCCCGCCCGTGCTCCTGGGATCCCGCCCTGCGCCCGGGAATGCCCCGAGAGGCGGCCGTGTCGTGCGCATTAGTCTCGACCGGTGCGCATCGCTCGTTTCACCACCGGCCAGGATCCCCGTTATGCCCTCGTCGAGGGGGACCCCGGCGAGGAGGAACTCCTCGTGATCAACGGGGACCCGCTCTACCTGCCGGTGCGGCCCACCGGTGAGCGCATCCCCCTGGAGAGGGCGCGCCTGCTGGCGCCCGTGATCCCGCGGAGCAAGGTGATCGGGATCGGCCAGAACTATGCCGCCCATGCGGCCGAGATGGGGTCGGAGACCGCGACGGAGCCGCTGGCCTTCCTCAAGCCGAACACGAGTGTTGTCGGCCCCGGTGATCCGGTCGTCCTCCCGCGGCAGTCGCGTGAGGTGCACTACGAGGGCGAGCTCGCCGTGGTGATCCGCAGTCTCTGTCGGGACGTGTCGCCCGATCGGTCCGCCGAAGTGATCTTCGGCTACACGGTGGCCAATGATGTCACCGCCCGGGACCTGCAGCGGGCGGACGGCCAGTGGTGGCGGGCCAAGGGCTTCGACACCTTCTGCCCGCTCGGGCCCTGGATCGTCACGGATCTCGACCCGAGCGACCTGCACCTGACCACGAGGGTGGACGGCGCCGTGGTCCAGGACGCGCGCACGGCGGACCTGGTGCACGACGTCCCGTCCCTGGTCGCGCACATCTCGTCGGTGATGAGCCTGTTGCCCGGAGACGTGATCCTCACCGGTACCCCTGCCGGGGTGGGGCCGCTGCGTGCCGGGCAGCGGGTCGAGGTCGAGATCGAGGGCATCGGCGTGCTCGGCAACCCCGTGGTGACGCGTCGCTGATCCTCGCGACGAGCGGGGATCCTTGCGACGACCGGTCGGGCAGGAGCGCGTCGTCGCCGATCTCCGCCCGCACCGGGCAGCTGACCTCGGATGCGCGGTCCAGGCGTCGCGTGCCGAGCGCGTGACGTCGGGTGCAGGGTCGGCCGGGAGGACGGACGCGGCCTCGGATCTGGGTGCCGAATTCGGGCCGGTCCGGTACCACTGCCATTAGGCTCGGGCCACCATGACCAGCGAGAACGCAGAACACCCCGAGGTGGGTGACCCGTTCACGGGACCCGCTGCTCGCGAGGTGCCACCCGCTCCTGTCGGCACGGGCGTGTCGGAACCGCCCGCCGTCCCCTCGCCATCGGGTTGGTCCCCGCCGTCCGCGCCGCCCTCCGGACCCGTGCCGTCGAGCCCGGGCGGACCGCCCGCTGCCCCGTACTGGGGACCACCTGCTGTCGGATGGGGTCCGCCGGGGGCCTACGGAGGGCCGGTGCCCGGGGCGTATCCGGGGCCGCAGGCCGGCAGGTGGGGACCACCTGCCGGCCTGTACTGGGGTCCGCCGGTTGCCCACGGAGGGCCGGTGCCCGGGGCGTATCCGGGGCCGCCGCCCGTGCCGCGGCCCGAGGT
>CAZOWW010000181.1:0-8675 GCA_964583765.1 uncultured Kineosporiaceae bacterium | reverse complement strand
GGACGTCGATCGCTCATGATCGGCACGCACATCAGTGCGGTGGGTCTGGTGGTGGGTCCGGTGAGAACGGAGGAGTCGCTCGAAGCCGTCCGGTAGGGATCGCCGGTCTTGAGGGTGGGCCAGCCTGGCAGGGCCGATGCCGGGCGGGGCCAGGTCGAGGGGAGTCGGTCGGTCTTCGACGAGGAGGGCCACGGCCGTCGCGCGGACTCCCCGTCGATGGCGATCACCCACGCGTCGTCGGCGCGGAGGAGTTCCCGAAGGAGCGCGGACGCATCGCGGTAGAGGGAGGAGAGGTTCAGATGGCGGGTGAGACGGTGGCCGGAACGGGCCAGCCGATCGGCGAGGACGCTTCGTTCCCGGGCCTCGACGGCGACAGCGAGTCGAGTGGCCACCGATTCCAGCCCGCGCAACTCGGTGGGGGTGAACGCCTGGCTGCTCCTGCGGTACAGCACCAGGAGCGTGCTCGTGCTGGTCGTGTCGGACCTCACCGGGACCCATGCGGCGGAGCGGATGCCGAGTGATGCGAGCGGTGCGGGGATGTCGTCCGCACCGCCCAATTCCAGGTGCCCCTTGCCGACCGCCTCGGATCCCTGCAAGGTCTCGATTGCGGTCTCACCTGCGAGCCAACCGGCGATGAATGCCTGGTCGTCCTCCGGGATTCCGCATGCGCCGACGACGACCAGACGATCGCCGACCAGCCGCACGATGCAGGCCAGATCGGCGTTGTAGGTCTGGGAGAGTGCGAAGAGGACTTCATCGCTGAGCGTCTCGGGAGCCGAGGGCTGCGCGATGATGGAGAGGACCCTGACGAGCCGGGCATTGTCCTGGTAAGCCGCGCAGGCCTGCGCGGTCGCTTCCGCGAGTTCGGTGCGCAACCGCTCGGTCAGGGCGCGTTCTGAGGCTGCGCGTGCGCACGGAGGTCCTGTTCCGGCGCAACAATCACAGGGCGAGTGCCGTGACTGTGGCATTGTGGACGCCGTCGATGCTCGTGGTCCTGGCGAACTCCCCGTAGGTGTAGAAACCAAATGTGGGGACCGCCCCTGCGTGCGATTGGAGACGTTCGGCCTCCTCAGGGGCGCGGTCGTCCAGGATCCGCAGGCGCGCGACACAGCTGAAAGCGAGGAGGGCCGCCGGCTCAGTGCCGGAGAATGCCTGTTCAGGGATGTCGTCGCACCCGTCGAGGAGATCGTCCTGAGTGCAGGTCATGATCTGAACGGCCGCGTACGGAGGCAACGGGACCCAGGTGCTGATCTCCCCGTTCTCGCCCATGAACGCTCCGCGCAGCCTCCGTGTGCCGTCAGGCTCGAGAAGACCGAGACACCGGCCGGCCTCACCCAGGAGCACCGGTTGACGCTCGGATGGAGCTGGGTGCGCATCCGGGACTCCGATGGCCGCGTTGCCCGATGCCACGGTCTCCAGGAATACCTCGGAGGCCGGGCGTCCCGCGATGGTCCGAACCACCGTGCCGTCCACGCCGGTGATAGGCATCGGAAGGCCCAATTGCTGCCAGCCGTGTCCTCGAACGACGGTCATCGGGTGATCGGAGTCGATCCACACCCCGACAGCGGCGTCCGTCAGCACCCGTCCGTCGTGGAAGACGTAGGTCTCCTGCATCCGCCGGTCATCACTCGCCGCGCCTCCGACGACCGGAACCGCGGCGCCGGTCACCCGGTAGATGCCGTTGATCAGTTGCTGCTGATCGCCGCAGAGACCGCAGGCAAGAACGATCAGAGCCGCATGCGCGGATGCGGCTTCGCCCGAGGCACGTCGCGCCTCCCGGGCGAGAGCCGCTCCAGCGGCACCGGCATCAGCTCGAAGCCCTGTGGCGGAGCCGACCCCGAATCGGTACGGGCCGGCGCCGAGGACAAGAATGGACACGCCTCGGCCAGGCGGAGTCAGCGTCCCCTGCTGGAAATGCCCGCTGGTGGAGGCGCCCACCACGGGGGTGTCGCCGGTGACGCCGCGGATCGCTTCGAGCAGCACCGGCAGGTCATAGCGGACGGATGCGTACACCAGCACGAGGGCGGCATCGATCGGTCCGAGTTGCTCCATCGCGCATCGGGCCGCTGCCTTCCCGGCAGCAGCGGCGTCATCGTGCTCACTGGTACCGATACCTGTCCTCATCCGAGTCATTTCAGCACTTCCCGATGATCTGAGTCGCGCGGTCGTTGTCGTCCGGATAGAGGTCATCCGGGGCGAGTCTTCCCGAAAGCGTGACCTGGAAACGAGCGCACGAACCCCAGTCGTCGAGGCAGTGCCGCTCTTTCAGGACCTGCGACACGAGTGGCATGCTCGACATCTTGTTGTTGAAGAATGCACATGTCGTCAGGTGTTCGCAGGCATCCACACTTCCTCCCCTCCCGCAGGCATCCCGAGCGCCCAGTACCGAACGGGCCCTGCGCGGAACCCACCTGGTCGCCCGATCCCAGTCCTCGATCTTCTATCGGTCGCGCTCCCATGGTCCTGTAGGGCTGTCATCCCGCATGAGTTCAGTGATCCCAGGGCCCTGGGATCGTTCAAGTAGTTCGTCTTGGGTACCGACAGACACCTGTGTGGAGGCTGAGTGTCAGGCACGCCCTGGCGATACGCCTGGATGCGACCGAACAGGGCGTTGGTCGCGAAGGGGGGTGTTCGTCGATCTCGCCGTCTGGATGCTGGCCCTGGGTGTGGGGATCGGCCTGGTCTTCCCATTCGTGGTCATCCCGCTCGGAGTGCCCAGCCGGTTGACCCTGCGCCCGACGTTCTTCGTCGCCTGTGTGATGGCCGGCATTCTGCTGGCGGCGGCGAACCACCTGCTGGCCCGCCGGGTTGTCGGCGTCCGCGTGCAGCGGCTATCCCAGCAGATGCGTTACGTCGCCGACATCATCGTCCAGACCACCTATACCAACGACTGGGGCCGGTGCAGTCCGGAATCCTGCAACCTGCCGGTCGGCGCCGACGACCAACTCGGGCGAGCCGCAGCGTCCTTCAACCAACTGGTCAGTTCCCTGAGCGACTCGCACCAGGTCCAACATGCGATGATCGAAGTAGGCCGCGCGCTGTCCGAACACCTGGAACTTCCGGAGTTCTCACACGCCGCGTTGGATGCCTGTGTACGTCACGCTGGCGCGGATGCAGGTGCCTTGTATGTGGCCAGGGACGGCGAGATCGAGGTCGGTGCCCTTCACCGGCTGCACGCTCCTCGCTTGGGCGACAACCAGACCGTGATGACCGCGATGACCACTCGACAACCAGTGTTCATCACCCTGCCTGACCACCCCGGTGACTTCGACGACGCTGTGGTCGACGCCGCTCTGCTCACCTTCAGACCGGCCACGATCGCGGTACTTCCCCTGCACTTCAGGGCCACCCCCGTCGGGGTCCTCATCCTGGCCTTCGGCGTCGCTCCTACACCTCAATCTCGCAGGCTCCTGCTCACCTTCGCCGATCCCCTCGCAGTGGCCCTGAACAACGCGCTGTCCCATGAGAGGTTCCAGCAACTGGCCGCCGTGGATCCCCTCACCGGCGCCTACAACCGCCGATTCGGATTGAACCGGCTGGACGAGGAATGGTCTCGGGCCGTACGCACCGGCAACCCCCTCGGAGTACTCACCCTGGACCTCGACCACTTCAAGTCCATCAACGACACCCACGGTCACCTCACCGGCGACAGAGTGCTGCGCGAGACCGTTTCAGCCACAAAGCTCATGCTCCGCGAGGGCGACATCCTCATCCGCATGGGTGGCGAGGAGTTCATGGCCGTACTACCCGGCGCCGGCCCCCACGACGTTCACGCCATCGGCGAACGGATCCGCCGCACCATTGCCGCCACTTGCACCGGAACCGGACCAGCAGCCGTCACGGTCACCGTCAGCCTCGGCGCAGCATGCCTACCCGACACCCGTGCCAACAGCCCCGAAGAACTCCTCAGCTTCGCCGACGAGGCCCTCTACTCCTCCAAGAACTCCGGACGCAACAGACTCACCATGCACACCAGCCACACCCCCGCGCTCCCCTGACTCCCACGATCGGGATCACGGTTGGACCGGCCTTCTCGCGGCCCGCCAATTCCCCGCGGTTCAACGGTCTCTCTTGGCCTCTGGGGACCCCGGCCTGCCCATGAACTCGACCGACCACAAGCCGACCCCGGCCCGTGACCAGCGCACCGAAACGATGCTCAAGCGCCGCCAGGCCTACTCCGCCCGCAGCCGCCAACGGGAGACCGCCGCCTTGACAGGGCGTCGAAGCTGCCAGCCGGGGACTGCGAACAGGGGCAAGGCGCTCGGCCACACCCCGCCACAGCCACCCCCGCATTTCCGTCTCGCCCCCGTCCGCCTCAGCCTCTGTCTTTGGGCTGCCCCGGGGCTGCTGACCCAGCGGTGCCGCGAATCGTCCGGTGACGGCCGGGCTGAGGTGGCTGGGCCGGGCTGGTCGCGTACGCGGTGTCAACCGGCAGCCGGCCGTGGTCCAGACCTGGATCCATGCCGACCGATTGCTCCCTGCCGTTGCCCGGCGTCCGTCGGACGGTCCCTGGCCCCCACCATCCCGACTCGTCCCTGCCGCGGCCGTGGCCCGGGCGCGTTCCAAGGTCCGGTGGACGGTTCTCGCCCACGCCCAGCCCCACGAACATCTGACGCTGGGCGGTGAGGTCCTGCCCGTCGGTGAAACACCAGGCATACCAGATCAATACGGCGAATAATCCCATAGTGTACGGAATGGAGCGGGGGTCGGTCCACGTCACGAACCGGCACATCTCGATCACGTCACGAAGCGTCGCGGGAGTGCTAAGCGCGGCCCTGGAGCATGAGCCGGTACAGGAGGGGCAGTCCGTACCGCTTCGTCCAGAGGTGTGGGTCGATGACCTGCCGTGGCCATCCGGGAATGGGCCGCCGTACGGGGCCTTCGTAGTCGAGTTCTGCCAGGAGAAGCTGGTTCCGGCTCGTGACCATGGGGCAGCAGGTGTATCCGTGATAGCTCGCCTGCGGAGGCAGCCCGGACAGGGCGGCGAGGGCATTCCGGACGACCACGGGGGCTTGCTTCCGGATGGCCGCCCCCGTCTTCACATTCGGCGTCCCGGCGACGTCGCCGATCGCGAACACCTTGGGGAATCGGCTGTGCTGGAGAGTGTGCCGGTCGACCTCGACGAATCCTCCCGCACCGGCGCCGGTGCGGGCCAACGGCGACGCGGCGACCCAGTCCGGGGCCGACTGCGGTGGGACGACGTGCAGAAGATCGCACGGGATCCGGCGCTCGAATCCCTCGGCATCGCGAACCGCGATCTTGCCTCCGGCTCCGTCGACCTCGCTGACCTCACTCGCGAGATGGCAGACGATGCCCCAGCGATCGATCGCGGCGTCGAGGATGTCCGCATACTCGGGGTAGTAGAAGGAACGGGCACCCGGCAGGACGAGGTGGACCTGTACTTCGCGGCCCTCGCGCCGCCAGTAGTCACAGGCGAGATAGGCGATCTTCTGTCCGGCGCTCGCGCACTTGACGGGACCCGGGGGAACGGTGAAGACCGCGGTGCCTTCGCGGAGCGTCACGATGTCGTGCCAGGTTCGTTGAGCCAGGTCCGATCGGTACACGCTGCAGACTCGACCACGGGCCACGGCCTCCGGTAGCCCCGGTATGCGGTGCCAGTCGAGATGGATCCCCGAGGCCATGATCAAGACGCGATAGCCGATGCGTCGCCCGTCCTCGAGGAGGACGCTGTCGCGCTCGGGATCGATCCCGGAGGCTGACGCGCGGATCCAGTGAGTGCCTTTCGGCATGACATCGGCCATGGAGAGCACGGATCGGCGTACATCCGCGAGGCCGCCCCCGACGAGAGTCCACAGGGGCTGGTAGTGATGGACAGGCGAAGGCTCGACGATGGCGAGGTCGGTCACCCCGGCACGCCGGAGTCTGGCGGCCACGGTGATGCCTGCCGCTCCACCACCGATGACGACGACGTCGAATCTCACGCGGGCACCTCGCTGGTCTCCGGCTGATGGTGAGCTGCTGATCGGCGCGCGAGATCGGTGCGGACGCGCCGCGGAGCACCCGCGGAGTGCAGGTGGAGACACGACGGGCCCCGGCGATCCAGGTGCGGCCAAGAGCGACGTCAGCGCATGGTGGGTCCTCGGGGAAGACCCCGGAAGGGGACAATCTGTAATCATTATGCTACATGAAGTGATAATGATCGCGCATGTTCCGCGCATGCGCCCGCAGCACCCCGTGCGGCTCTCGGGGTGGTCGGCGGCCCCACGGGCACCTGCGGGGCTCGTCAATCGCGAGGAGGCCGTCCGTCGCGAAGAGCCTCCGTCGGTACCAGGCCGCGACGGTACTCAGCCGGCGCCACCGGCGTTCGGGATCGGGGCGCATGGTCGGGGGCCGGTAGGGGCCAGGTCCTTTCCCCCGTGTGCTCTCTGGACCGTGGCTTCGGGGCGCTGGGGCCGGGGTCAGTGGCGGTCGGATCGGTGCCGGCGGTGGTGGCCTGGGTGGGGCGGTCAGCAGGTTGTTGCGGGTCGCGGCGAAGGCCTGGGCGAACATGCGCACCGCGACGTGGTGGGCGAACGTGGTTCAGGTTCGAGGACACCGATCGGGGAGCGTCGGGACGAGCGTCCGATCGATCGCTGGATCATCGTTCGTTGCCCACCCATTCGAAGGCAACTCCACCGATCATTGCGGGTGGCGTGATCGTTCACCGCGAGAACCGCATGTCCGCGCACTGGACGCCAGTTCCGCAGCGCGACCTCGCTGCAACAGTGAACCAGTCCCAGGCTTCTGAATGTCCGTGACGTGGCGCCGCGGATTCGCTGGCATGAGTCTCGTGACGACGAACATCCAGGCGTTGGGCCCGTTGTGGTGGTAGCTCGAGGCCGTGACGGATCGGACCGAGCACGGAAGTAGCGAGCACGGTGTGACGATCCACCGCCCCGTGGTTCTCACGGCCGGATCGACGCCTTCCGGGCCTTGCGAGTGGGCATGGCGTGGTCCCCGTCAGGGACGCCGTCGAGGTCGACCGTTCGGTCAAAGACCCTGCCGGGCCGGCTGGCGCCTTCGAGCCCTGCGCGCATGGGTGTTGCGGTGTGCGCGGGGGCCGGGGCTGGGGTCCGGGAGTAGCATGAAAGTGCTTTGCGAGCCTTGGCCTGTCCGGCCCCCGCATCCCTCGGCCCGTCCTTCCAGAGACGGGTACGGTCAGCTTGTCGGAGATCACTGGTACGGGCAGGAGCCCCGGCGCCTCGTGCAGGCCGCCGGCTGAGACGTCTCAAGACCTCCCCGGGTGTTGCACGGCTTTTCTTCGGTGCCTCGGGCCTGCAGATCCGGCCCGTCGAGTCATGCGCAGGCTCGGGCGCGATACATCTTTCCCGAAGGTCGCAGATCTTGCGCCCGGTTGTTTCGGCTTCTTCTTGACACAGGTGAATGCACAAATGGATACGCGTGCTCTTGGGCCGGAGCTGCTGCGCCGGACAGCTACAAGATCAGCCCCCCGACGGTCCTGGCCCGGACCGCCGGGCAGGATCTGGCGCAGTACTTGCGTGGCTGCGGGTGGGAGCCGTTGTTCGTCGAGGGGGACGATCCCGCGGTGATGTACGAGCTGAAGGCGAACACTCTCGATCCGGCCGTCGAACGCATCCGGGCCGACCAGACGGGCGCCCGCCAAGGGGACCAGGAGTCCCGGCGGCGATGGCCGATGATCGTCCTGCGTTCCCCGAAAGAGTGGACCGGGCCGAAGGCGGTCGACGGGCTGCGGGTGGAGGGCACTTTCCGGTCCCACCAGGTGCCTCTGCAGATCGACGCGGACCGCCCCGAGCACCTGGCCCAGTTCGAGGCCTGGATGCGGAGCTACAAGCCGGCCGAATTGTTCGACGAGAACGGCAGGCTGCTCGGTCCGGACGAGACGTTGTCGAATCTGTTGGGCGCGGTGTTCGAGGTGACAGACCGGCAGTGGGACGCCGACGTGGTGGCCGGGGATGAGTTCTTGGCCCCGGCGGGGCGGGTGCTGGACTCGATGTTGAGCGAGCACCAGTCCCAGGGGTGGTTGGAGGGTTACCTGCTGACCGCGGTGTCCATCCTGCGTGAGCACTTACCCGAGCTGAAGATCCGGGTGGTGAACGTCGTGGACCTGATGAAACTGCCGCCGGAGTCCGAACATCCGCACGGGCTGTCGGACGCCGTCTACGACGCGATATTCACACCCGGCAAGCACATCATCTTCGCATTCCACGGCTACCCGTGGCTGATTCACCGGCTGACGTACCGGCGGACCAACCGTAACCTGCACGTACGCGGCTACATGGAGGAAAGCACGATCACCACCCCGTTCGACATGAGGGTGCAGAACCATCTGGACCGCTTCCACCTGGTCCAGGACGTCGTCGATCGGCTCCCGCAATTGGCCATCACAGGGGTGCCCCTGCGTCAACGGATGGACGAGCGGCTCGCCGCGCACACCCGCTACCTCAACGTCCACGGCGTGGACCTGCCCGAAATCCGGAACTGGACATGGGAGGGACAGCCTGTGACTGGCGCCGAGCGGATGCCCGCACCGGTGCGTCGTGGACACGGCGACGCCGCGGTAGAGAGGACACCACGATGACGAGCATGGGTGGGACGGCCTCCCGGACGCCCACGACCCCCGAGTCCGAGTCCGGTCCCGGGGGCCTTTTCCAGTTGACCTTGGGGATGGGGCGGGGCGTGCGGGCAGGTCGGTG
>CAZOWW010000180.1:0-8730 GCA_964583765.1 uncultured Kineosporiaceae bacterium | reverse complement strand
GACCTGGCGGACCTGCAGCGGCGAGGAGAGATCGACTGCCCGGAGGTCGGCCCCGTGGTCCTCAACCTCGTCGCCGTGGCCTACGCGCTGGCCATGTTCGAGCGGATGGGCGCCCATGACAGGCAGTCCAACCAGGACATGATGCAGACCCTCACCCGCGTCCTCTGGCGAGGTATCGCCCCCGCCGATCGACGCGATCCGCCTGACCCAGCACGCCAGGGCAGGTGACGCGAGTAAGGCGTAGTGGATCGACAGGTGGGGACGCCGGCGCGTCCTCGGCTCGGGGACGCAGCGCAGGACAGCCACCGCGACAGGGTCGACCCGGACGCACCCGCGGTCCCGGCGATCGTTCCCGAACGGTTCACAGCGAACGGAAGGACGCGGGTCGATGACCGACCACGACCGCCACAGCCATTCGGCGCCCGGCGCCGACGAGTCCGACCACCCGGCCCACGGTCGTAGCCGGGCAGAGCACGGCCACGCAGAGCACGGTCACGGCCACGCAGAACACGACCACGGCCAGGCAGAGCACGGCCAGAGCCACAGTCGCACGGCGCACGACCATGCGGACCACGGCGGTTCTCCCGGAAGGGCATCGGCCGCGTGGCGGCGGGTCCGGCACGCACTGACCCCGCACAGCCACGACAGCGCCGACCGCCTGGACGACGCGCTGGAGACCAGCAGACACGGCATCCGCACTCTGGTCCGGTCGTTCGCGCTCCTGTTCACGACCGCGGCCGTCCAAGGCGTGATCGTGGCGTTCACCGGTTCGGTGGCCCTGCTGGGCGATGCCATCCACAACGTCGCGGACGCACTCACCGCGCTGCCCATCGGGGCCGCCCTGCTGCTCGGGCGTCGAGCGGCCACCCGCCGCCACACCTACGGTCTGGGCCGCGCCGAGGATCTCGCCGGCGTCGCCGTCGTACTGGTCATGACGGCGTCATCGGTCCTGGCCGGCTACGCGTCGTTCACGCGCCTGATCCATGGGCGACCGGTCACCCACCTGTACCTGGTCGCCCTCGCCGGAGTGGTGGGCTTCGCCGGCAACGAGATCGTGGCCCGCTGGCGGATCGCCGTCGGTCGCCGCATCGGATCAGCGGCGCTCGTCGCCGACGGGCTGCACGCTCGCACCGACGGTTTCACCTCCCTCGCCGTGGTGGTCGGCGCGGCCGGTGTCGCCCTGGGCCTGCCGATCGCCGATCCCCTGATCGGCCTGGGCATCACGATCGCGATCCTGTTCGTGCTCCGGGACGCGGTCAGAGAGGTGTTCCACCGCCTCATGGACGCCGTCGACCCCGCGACCGTGGCCCTCGTCGGGGAGATCGCCGCGGCCGTTCCCGACGTGACAGGAGCCGGCCAGGTCCGGATGCGCTGGATCGGCCACAGCCTGCGGGCCGAGGTCGCCGTCACCGTGGACGCCCGGTTGACCGTCGACCAGGCGCACCGCATCGCCCACGAGGTCGAACACTCCTTGATCCACGGAGTCCCCCGGCTGACCGCGGTCGTCGTCCACACCGAGCCGAACATCGGCGCCGAGACCGGTCACGAGGTACTGGCACACCATGTGCGGGCGTGAGGGAGCACGGGGCGCGAACGAGCGGCCTGCGGTCAGGAACCGGTGCTCGCGGGCTCGGCGCTCGCAGGATCCGTGTTGACGGGCCCGGTGTTCACCGGCTCGGCGCTCGCGGGCTCGTGCGCCCGGAGCGCGGATGCCTCGACCTCCAGCAGCGACACCTCGGCGCTCGCGGCGTGCTGGGCCGCGGCCCCGCCCCGCAGCCCGAAGAGGCGTTTGCTCACCACGAGGTACCCCACCAGGAGCAGGTTGATCACCAGGGCGCCGATGCGCAACCAGGTCACCTTCTCGGTGAGCTCGTACACCTCCACCGGCAGGAACGCCGAGGTCGCCACCACGGCCAGGTACTCGCCCCAACGCTTCAGGGACCACAGGCCCACGCCCTCGGCCACCTGGACGACCGCGTACACGAACAGCGCCGCGGCCAGCCAGTGCAGGGTCGTGGGGCTGGAGTGCAGGATGCTGCGGATCCGGCCGACCGTGGGGCTGGTGTCCAGATTGAGGTCGAACATCCCCGCCAGCGGGCGCGCCGCGGGGATCAGCCGCTCGAACTCCTGCTGCAGGCTCACCTGGGAGGATTCGAACCGGATCACGAGATAGCCGAGCAGCCCGAGCACCGCCGCGCGCACGAACCGCTCCACCGCGAACAGGCGCAACACGGTCGCCTCCCGCAGAGCCTTGCCCCGGAGCACGATCGGCGCGGCGGATGCCGGACCCGACCCGCGGGCCTCGCCCGGTACATAGGTACCGCACCGCAGACAGCGCCAGGCCGGGCCCTGCGCGGTGTCGGCCCGAAGGCGTTCGGCGAGCTCCGAGTCGTCGGGAGCGTAGGTGGCATGCCCGTGGCGGGCGCAACCTCGCAGGCTCCAGTCCATGCGCCGATCGTAGAGGGATCCGGCCGGTGGGAGCCGCTGATCGCGCGGGACGACACTCACCGAACGGAGCGCCGACGTCGCGATGTCGACCCCCGCCGGGTGTCCCCACCGTGATCGCCCGGGTGCTCCCGGGGCGAGATCAGGTCCACGCCCCTGGTGCGATCAGGTCCCGGCCGTCGGTGCGATCCCGGCCGCGGTCCCGGTCACCGTCTGCCCACCGAGCTGCCGCCGCAGGTCTCGGCGGCTCACCTTGCCCAGGGCCGACCGGGGCAGATCCGCGACCAGGACGATGCGCCGCGGCACCTTGTACCCGGCCAGGTGTTGGCGACAGTGGCTGCGCAGTCGCTCCGCGAACGCCGCGGCCAACTCCACCGGGCCGTTCCTGCCCTCGCCCTGCTCCCCCGCCGGTTCCCCCGGGGCCCCGTCGCGCGGAACCACGGCGGCCACGACCTCCTCGGCACCGTGCGCGGCGTCCAGTCCGAGCACGGCGACGTCGGCCACGTCCGGGTGCCGTCGCAACACGTCCTCCACCTCGGACGGGTACACGTTGAAACCGCCGGTGATGATGAGCTCCTTGATCCGGTCCACGATCCGCACGAAGCCGTCCGTGTCGACCGTGACCACGTCCCCGGTCCTCAACCATCCCCCGGGCAGCAGCGCCGCGGCCGTCTCCTCGGGTCGGTTCCAGTACCCGGAGAAGACCTGGGGCCCGCGCACGAGCAGTTCACCGGGTTCGCCGGCCGGGACCTCGTGTGCGGGGTCCTCCGGATCGACCACCCGGATCCAGGTGGACGGGAAGGGCACCCCCACGGTGCCCGGCCGCCGGCTGCCCGAGGCCGGATTGCCCAGGGCGACCGGGGAGGTCTCGGTGAGTCCGTACCCCTCGATAAGCCAGCCGCCGGTGGCCTGTTCCCAGTCCCGCACGACCTCCGGAGGCAGGGACATCGCCCCGCTGATCCCGTAGCGGACCGAGCCCAGGTCCACCCCGCGTCGGCGTGCCGCCTCGGCGAGCTTGCGGTAGACGGGCGGCACGGCGGGCACGAAGGTGGGCGGGCAGCGACGCACCGCGGCGAGCGCCTGCCCCACGTCGAACCGGGGCAGCAGGACCAGGCGCGCCCCGATCGAGATCGAGAAGGTCAGGCACAGGGTGAGACCGAAGGCGTGGAAGAACGGGAGCACCGCGAGGACCGTCTCCTCGCCGTCCCGCAGACCCGGCACCCAGGCCCGCCCCTGGCTCGTGTTGGCGAGCAGGTTCCGATGGGTCAGCACCGCGCCCTTGGGGATTCCCGTGGTGCCACCCGTGTACTGCAGCAGCGCCACGTCGTGGACGTCGGGCACCGGGACCGTCGACGGCAGCGGGGCGGCGTCGCGTACGAGGCGGTCCCAGTCGAGGATGCCGGGGCGCGGCCGGGCCCGCAGTTGGGCACGGGCGGCACGGGCCGCCGGGACAGGTGCGCGCAGGGCCAGGCGTCGGGACAGCGGCAGGGCGCGTGCGACGTCCACCGCGATGATCGTCCGCACCGGCACCCGCTCACCCAGCGCACGCAGGGTCTCGGCACCCGGGCCCCAGCTGACGGCGACCGTCGCGCCGTGGTCGACGAGCTGGCGTTCCAGTTCCTCGGCCGTGTACAGGGGATTGTGCTCGACGACCACCGCGCCCAGGCGCAACACCGCGTAGAAGGCCACGACGTGCTGCGGGCAGTTCGGCAGGACGAGGGCGACCCGGTCCCCCGCCCGCACACCCACGGCGTGCAGGGCCCCGGCCGCGCGGGCGACCTGGTCCCCGAGCTCCCGGTAGGACGTCGCCGCGCCGAAGAAGTCCATGGCGGGTCGACGTGCGTGGTGGCGGACTGCCCGCTCGAAGATCACCGGAAGGCTGACCTCGGGGACGTCCACATCCGCCGGCACGCCCTCGGCGTAGCTCGCCAGCCAGGGTCGGTCGTGCTCGGCAGGTTCGCGGGTGGTCACCGGCGATCACCTCCACGTCAACGTAACCTACGCACGCGTAGGTTACGCCAGGTCCGGGCCGGACTGTTCACCCGTTCGGGTGTCGCAAACCACCCGGACAGATGTGGCACCCGAACGGGTAACCGGCTCAGCCTCCACCACCGAAGTTGGTCAACGTGGGCACCCCGGCGAGGAGGCTCTTCACGAAGTCGATCCCCGTCCCGGCGACGACCTGCTGCCCGATCGCGATCACCGTGAGCAGCGGAGGCACGAGGTAGGCGATCAGGTGGCGCGTGCTCTGGATGCGGTACCCGGCCTGCAGGGCGTCGTTGACCGAGGGCCAGCGCCGGGCCGCGGCGTGCTCGTGGACGGTGACGAGGTCGTGGAGCACCGACAGGGCGAACAGGAACACGGCCAACTGCAGTCCCGGGAACACCCACACCCGCCCGCTGCCCGCCCCGCTCCAGCGGTTGACGATCTCCACCGGCACGGCCGCCGCGAACCAGCACGCCAGAAGCACCATTGCCTTGACCGGACCGATCGCCCCGGGAAGGCGCCGGTGCAGCAGACCGTAGACCCAGCCCGTCAGCAGCCAGCGCAGGATCTCGGTGAAGAGCGCGGCCACCACGAAGATCGCGTCCGAGGGTCGGATCGTGTGTCCCGGCAGCCGGGTCAGAGTGCCCCAGAAGACGAAGGAGACAGGCACGACCGAGAGCAGGGCCGCCAGCCCGATGGACACGCGCAGGTCGCCACCCACGGTGCCGGTCGGCCCCGCCTGGAGCACGGCAGCGACCTGTGCCGACGTGGGGCTCACCGGAGCGCCGTGGGCACGGTCACCGTCCGCACGGTCAGCGTTCTCGCGCTCGCTGTTCCCGCGACCGCCGTCGAGCGCCGGGCGCACGGCGCGGCCGACCAACAGAGCGAGCAACCAGGCCCCCGCCGAGATGCCGGTGCCGAACGCGACGAGATCAGCGGGACCCGCGACGACGGCCCAGGCGAAGCCCGCGCAGAAGACCCCGGCCCGCGACAGCGTCTGCACGCGGGCGACCGTCGTGACGGCCCAGGCCAGCACGACCACGGCCACCACCGTGGTCAGCGCGACCGGGAGGTAGACCAGCTGGTCCCCGATGTCCCCGACGATCCGGGCGAGCGCCCGCCGCTGGTCCGCCTGCCCGGGCAACGGCGGCAGGCCGGCGCGGAAGGACCCCCCGAGCATCCCCGCCGAGTAGGAACCGGCGGCGAGCACCAGCAGGGTGGCGGCCAGGAACCCGACGACCCGACACCGCCGCAACGCCCACACCGCCCAGGGGTGCAGCGCGGCCACCGACGGGGACGCCCGGGGACGCCAGGTGGCCGGTCCGTACTCCCCCGCCGTCGGTCCGGACCCCCCCACGGCCGGTCCATGGACCTCGGGAACAGCGCCGGTCTCGGCGAGCACGGGCGCACCCGATCCGCCACCCCCCACACCTGCCACCGGCGGACCGGTCAGGGCATCGGGACGGCCCTCGGGTGGAGGCGGAGCACCGGGACGGCCCTCCGGCAGGGGGAATCTCGCGCACCGTGCCGGCAGGGCGGAGAGGGCCACGGCCAGACCGACCGCGGCGAGGGCGGCCCCGGCCCCGAGCGCGGCGACGAGGAACTCCCCACCCCCGAGCAGCCCTCCGACGACGAGCCCACCCGCGAGGAGCAGGACCGCCGCGGACGATATCCACCACCAACGAACCGGAACGCCCAGGGCCGATGCCCCATCCGCCCGACCGACCTGACGTCGGGTGACCGGCCACGCCGCAGCGGCGGTACCCCCGAACACCAGCGTGACCAGGAGAGCCTGCCCCCACACGTCCGGACCGAGCCCGTCCGACGACGCCGTCCCCGCGCCGTCGAGTCGCACCACCAACGGCAGCATGGGCAGCGCGACGAGCACCGCCCGCCGTCGTGCCCCGGGCTGCACCCGCGGCAGCCAGCGGAAGAGCGCCAGCAGTACCGTCCCCACGATGGCCAGGACGGACAGCCAGCCGAACAGGGACGACACCGGCACCTCGACGGTGGTTCCGACCGTGCCCGAGGACAGCCGCAACCGGTGGTCCTCGAGAAAGGCCATGCTGGCCAACCCCTGGGTCAACCCCACCGGGACGCCGACCTCCAGCGGTTCCGGGATGCCCGCCACGGCCGCCCCCGCCGGAGGAGCGGCCGGAGCCGCGGGCACGACCCAGGTCCAGGCCGGGTCGGACCCGTCGCGGCTGGTGGGGTCCTCCGAGATGAGCGGATCGGCACCGTCCACCTGCAGCACGGCGGTGATCTCGGTTCCCGGCACCTGGAGCAACCCGGAACGGGCGGAGACGTCTCCGTCGGACGGCGCGGGACGGCGGAACCCGGGCACCGACAGGCGAACCTGGTCCCGCTCGACCCCCGCGACCTGCCACACGGTCCACGGCAGGTAGGGATCATGTTGGGTGAGCACCAGATCCGGACCATCGCGGTGGACGTCGAGCGCACCGGTGGCATCACCGAAGAGGCAGCGCCGTGCGGCGGCCCTTTCCTGGGAACCGGCCCGCACCTCCCGGAGTACGACGGCCTCGGGAGTGCTCGCGGGTACCCGCACCACGGTGGTGGACTGCAGGCTCACCGGGTGGGCCCCGGGGTGCAC
Source organism: uncultured Kineosporiaceae bacterium (assembly GCA_964583765.1). Classification (GTDB taxonomy): domain Bacteria; phylum Actinomycetota; class Actinomycetes; order Actinomycetales; family Kineosporiaceae; genus CAZOWW01. Next base: position 1,688 of record CAZOWW010000180.1, on the reverse strand, counting down.
GACCACCGTCTGCCGCAGACTCGCTCCGGCCCGCACACTGCATCGGGCCGTGCCCAGGTCCGAGAGATCCTCGGGTCGTGACGTGCCGCGAGCCCAACCGACCGCGAAGGCCAGCACGGCGAGCAGGACCGTGCTCACGACGACACGGCGTCGCGAGCGCCGCGACGAACCGGACATGTGTTCCCCTCCGTCTCCCGAATGACGACGTCCCCTCGCACAGAGGAGCTCTCGTCCCCGGCATCCCGGACCGGGTATCTCGGACCGGACATCCCGGATCGCGCAGGGACGACGATCCGGCCGCCGGGGACTCAGGATCCCGACGACACCGAAAGTCCTGAAAACCGACGATCGAGACCGGTCCTATTCATACCGCCGCGGCGGATTCCTGCCGTCACGAGGGCCTTCCGCGGCATGCGCACCATGTCCTGGCAGGACCGGGCGTCTCGCACGGCGAACGACGTGGGCAGAGCCCTGGCCTAGGGGAGCCCGCTCCACCGGGGTAACGCCACAGGCGCCGAGCACACTGCTCAGTGCCCTCACCGGCACCCTCCGCCATCCCTGAGCTCGAATCAAGTAACACTGCGTGTCCGCCGAAGGGAGAGGAGGCGCAATGGCCATCGGCCGATCCACGCCACCCAGTACGCTGCGGCGGCGGCACTGTCAGGAAGCGGTTCACGGACACGGAAGACGGCCCTATTCATGCACGAGCAGGACTCACCGGAGCGAAACCCTTTCTTCGTCGTGCCTCCCGACGAGGCGGGTTCCGGGTCCTCAGAACGACCGGTCGCCGCGGAACCCGGCGAGCCCGAGGTGCCGGCCAGCGCCACCGCCACCGCCGATCCCGACGCGCGCACGGGCGAGGCCCCCGCAGAGGCCTTGCCGCCGGCACCGTCCTCCATGCCTTCCGCCGCCCGGACGGCCCCCGCCGCCGAGGCCCCCGCACCGCAGGCGCTCTTCGCCGCATCCCGACCCACGGAATCCGCCGGGGCACCAGCCGCTGCACCCGCTCCCGCCGCGTCCACCGCACCCACTCCCGCACCGGCTGCGTCCGCTCCTACTCCCGCACCCGCGCCCACCGCTGGAGCGCCGGCGCCGTCGGAACCCTCGGCAGGAGCGACCCGGCCCGAGATCTTCCGCGCCCCCGCGGGCGATCCCGATTCCGCAGCCGAAGGATCGGCGTCGCCACGGGGACGTGCGACATCCGGCGCGAGTCCGGCCGGCTCTGCCGTCGGCGCTTCCGCCGCGTCCGATCCCGGCGCTTCCGCCGCGCCAGCCCCCGGCACCTCTGCCGGCTCTGCGGATGGCGCCCCCGGCACCTCTGCCGGCTCTGCGGATGGCGCTTCAGGCACCTCGGCCTCGCCCGGGACCACGACGGCGAGGCCCGGCGGCCCGCTGCGAGGGCTGTTCGACCCGGTTCGCGAGACTGGCCGTGGCCCGAGCGGCCTTCAGCCAGGCGCGGAAGCCGGTCAGCCAGACTCCGGCGTCCCTCAGCCAGGCCAGGGCGTCTCCCAGCCAGGCTCGGCGGGATCCGTCGCCGCACGTCGGGCGGACACCACCCTCCCCGACGCGACGCGATCCTCGGGCCCGGGACTTCCGGCGGCTCCGGGGCCGTCCTGGCCCTCTCCGTACCGGTCCCCCGCCGCGCCGGGTAGAAGGACGAGCGCCAGTGGATGGCGGTCCCTCCTCCG
>CAZOWW010000179.1:0-8800 GCA_964583765.1 uncultured Kineosporiaceae bacterium | reverse complement strand
AGTCCCTGGACCAGTTCGATGCCACGAGCGTTGCCGTGATGGTGGACGACCTGTCCTGACCATTCGTCCCCCCGCAAGCCAGGTGTTCACCCCCAGCCGGGTGCATCGTCGGGGTCCGGTGGAATCCGCGCACCGTTCAGGGCTTCGCGGGCCGGATCCGCCTGCCGTACCCGGTCCGCGGGGAGGTCCAGGTACAGGTTCGACCCCACGCGTACCGCGTACTCGACGACGGCGTGCCACGCCTCGTCGTGCCGCTGCCAGGCGCACAGTCGTCCGAGGTACCAGCACCCGTCATCGTGCAGGACATGCACGGCGGGACGCTCCTCCGGCGGGTAGCCGTGGTAGTTGGACACACCACCGAGGGTAGGCAGGTCAGGGGACCATTCGCGCCTCGTGACCGGGACAAGGCACTACTTCACGTCAGTGTCGACGCCTCAACCTCCAGCAGGTGGTGCTGGTCAAGGGCGGTGCGAGCTCGGTCGGCCAGGCTCACGGCTGCCCCATAGGTGTTGTCGATGACCAAGTGCTCGCCGACCAGCGCAAGTCGAGGTCGATGGTGGGCAGGTACTCGCACCAGTTGGTCAACTGCCAGCCGTCGTGCGCGACGCCGCAGAAGGTGAGGTGGTCGTGCATCGAATCAGAATCGCAGAGCACCCCAAGAGGGACCAGCCGTGACGCCGAAGTGGCCGGATCTCGCTCGTCACTGCTCGCTGTCGGCGTACAAGTCGCTGTGCGCTGACCGCTCCCGGACCATCAGTCCACGGCGGGGCTGGATACCGCGCTCGACCTCGTCCGAAACCACTTCAACGGCGGCGGCCACGATACCCGTCACCGCAGGCGTCTGCGGGCCATCGTTGACGCACGGGGTGGTCAATCCGCTCGCCAACCCGCCCGCTTCGCCACCACGCTCCTTGCTCGGCGCTATCCCGGCTCCCTGCGGTGTGAACACCCTCTGCGTCAAGAGCGCAGAGGTGCAAGGATCTGCAGACGCCGGTCCATGGCAGCGGTCAGCGGGTCCGCCAGATCCACATGGATACCATGCGTCCACGGATGCAAGGCGGTTAGGAAACCAGCGAGATCCTGCTGAACGGCAGCCAGGAGCTTCGGCAAGGCATCACGCAGAACGTCGATGTGTTGTTCGCCTGAGCGCTGGGCCACTCCCGAAGGAAGTCGACCATCGTCCTTCCACACGCGGATCACCGACCCGCGGTGTTCGACAAACACGTCGGGGTCGTGCCCGAGATCGATCACCTCACCGTCGACGACACGTAGCCAGTCGCGCCATTCGTCGAGGCCGACGCAGCAGCCGGGGTCGATGACAACATCGCCGGCACTCACCCGCAATCCACCCGGCGCGAAACCCTCGTCGCCACAGCTCAAGTACCTGTCAATCGCCTCACCAGGAGTCACCGCGGTGATCGACAGGTCATCGGCGGTCACGCTGCGACCGATCAACGCCCACACCAAGGTTCCCACCTGCAGCGGCGTCGGCCTACGCGGGACAGCTAGGAGAAAGTCAGTTTGTTCGACCGGCCAGAACGGACAGTCGAAGGACCACCGCTCCAGTACCGGCGTCAGCATGATCACCGTCTGAGGCTAGCGGACCAAGGGCAACGCCTGCGACCGCGTTGGTCCCGTCTCCCAGCCGATTGCCGCCCGCGTACGACTGCCACATTACTGGATGAACAGCCACTGACCGGATCGGATATCACACCGAAATCGTAGGGGGATACGGCGCTGCCGTACTCGGAAGATCCGCAAGGGCTGGCCGAGAAGACTCGGCCAGCCCGGAACCGGACCTGCAGTTCAGGGAACCTGACTCGGAGTGCGATGACCCGACGAGAACGAACTCGACCCCACCCGCATCTCGACTCGACGAACACGTGCCGGAAATCGGCGAAACGTGCCGCCCCATCGGAATGCGAATACCATCACGGCGGGAATGTCCCGTGCCCACGGCATCCCACCCGCGACCCGCGCGTCGACCTGCCGTCCGAACCGCCCCAGCTCACCCCGCAGGTGGCTGAGGCACTCCTCACGTTGTTGTTGCACGCCCGAGCCCGGTCCGTATCAACGGACAGATCGGAGGACCCATGACCCCGCCCGCCATCCCGCCCTCCTTTGCCCGTCCGTCCGTGGCCCCCGCGACGATGTTGTTCGCGTTCTGCGGCCGGGTGTCCACGGAGGACCAGCAGGACCCCCAGGCCTCGAAGAACTGGCAGCTGGCCCGCGCGCTGAGCCTGATCGAGCCGGTCGGCGGGATAATCGTGAAGGAGTACTTCGACATCGGCCTGTCGCGGTCGCTGCCCTGGAAGCGACGCCCGCAGGCCGCCGCGCTGCTGGAGGCCCTCAAGGACCCCGATCGGGGCTTCGAGGCCGTGGTGATCGGGGAGCCGCAGCGGGCGTTCTACGGCAACCAGTTCGGCCTGACGTTCCCGCTGTTCGTGCACTACGGGGTGGGCCTGTGGGTCCCGGAGGTCGGCGGGGCGATCGACCCGGGCAGCGACGCCCACGACCTGGTCATGGCCCTGTACGGCGGGATGAGCAAGGGCGAACGCAACCGCATCAAGATCCGGGTCCGGGCGTCCACGGCCGCCCAGGCCTCCACGGAGGGCCGGTTCCTGGGCGGGCGGCCCCCGTACGGCTACCGCCTCGCGGATGCTGGGGTGCACCCGAACCCGGGCAAGGCCGCCGACGGCAAGCGCCTGCACCGACTGGAACCCGACCCCCTGACCGCCCCCGTCGTCCAGCGCATCTTCACGATGTACCTCGCCGGCTCAGGCCTGTACGCGATCGCCGAGACCCTCACCCGCGAAGGCATCCCCAGCCCCTCCGGGTACGACCGTGCCCGCAACCCCCACCGCGACGGGCTCGCCTGGTGCAAGAGCGCGATCGCCGTCATCCTGCGGAACCCGCGCTACACGGGCAGGCAGGTCTGGAACCGGCAACGCCGCGAGGAAGTGCTCCTGGACGTCGAGGACGTCGCCCTGGGCCACACCACCCGCCTGGCCCGCAACACCCCCGAGCGCTGGATCTGGTCCGAGAACCCCGTGCACGAGGCACTCATCTCGGCAGAGGACTTCGAGACCACCCAACAGATCATCGCCGCGGGCACCGACCGCCCGGTGCAGCGCAAGACCTACCGCACCCGGCACGAGTACGTGTTCCAGGGACTGGTCTGGTGCGGGGCCTGTCAGCGGCGCATGAACAGCCACTGGGTCAACGCCCAGCCCTACTACCGGTGCCGCTACCCGGCCGAGTACCGCCAGGCCCACCACCTCGAGCACCCCGGCAACGTGTACCTGCGCGAAGCCGCCGTCTTGGAGCCCATCGATGCCTGGCTCGCCCAGGTCTTCGCCCCCCAGCGCCTGGCCGGGACCCTGGATCAGCTCGCCCACGCCAGCACCACGAGCACCGCGGCCAGCGCGGGGGAGTTGCAGGCCGAGGCCGACCGCCGCGCGATCACCGACTGTGACCGGCACCTGGCCCGCTACCGCGCCGCCCTGGAAGCCGGCACCGACCCCGCGCTCATCGCGACCTGGACCGCCGAGATCACCGCCCGCCGCGCCGTGGCCGAGCACCAACTGCGCCAGGCCACCGGCACCACCCGCATGACTTCCGGGGACCTCGAACACCTGGTCACCGCCCTGGGTGACCTCGTGAGCGTCCTGCGCAGCGCCGACCCGGCGGACAAGGCCGCGATCTACCGGCGCCTAGGACTCACCCTCACCTACATGCACGAAGCCCACACCGTCCAGGTCCGAACTCAACCGGACCTATCAGGTATGGGCTACGGTCTGTGTCCGAGGATCGACGAACCCCGCATCCCCACAACCCAGCTTGACCATCGCGGGTGCCATCTCACTCGTGGGGGCGGGGAAGTAGTTGGGACACGTTGACCGCCTCTCCGGCCTCGCACGGTTGATCATTAGTGCCGGACCTGCCCTCGTGCCGCGGGCGGCGCATCGTGGAAGAGCACGACGCCGAGGTCGACCTGGCTGAGTTCACCCGACTGGGCCTGCTCGTCGTACCCGCTGCTCTGGTCCTGGCTGTGGTGGCACTGTGGGTCTCGCTGCGCACCTTCGGAGGTTGATATCCATGACCGTGATCGCCTGGGTCGTCGAAGGCACCTGGCCCGCCTGCGTGGACGCAGCCCGACGACACGCACCCGAGGGCCAGGAAATCGTCCTGCTCCATGTTGGCGGCCGCGACGTGCCGGGCATCGCACGTGGCTCCTACGCGGGCCTGCTCGGACGCGGCCACCGCGAACGCGACCCCGGCACCCGGGTGGAAGACCTCAGCGCCACCTCCGCCACTGACCTCCTGGATGCCGCGGCCCAACGCCTGGGGCGCCCCTGCTGGCGCCTGGAACGCTCCGGACGCCTCGAACGGGAGGTCGTCGCCGCCGCCGAGGGCGCCGACCTGCTGATCCTGGCCCGGGACGGGGACCGCACCCGGTTGGGGCCCCGCAGCCTGGGACCGCCCAACCGGTTCGTCGTCGACCACGCCCCCTGCCCCGTGCTGCTGGTCTGGCCAGAACCCGCGCCGGGCATCGCGACCATCCCGCCACCTCCCGCCCACCCACCGCACCACCCATAGGCACCCTGGCGCAGGGCGTCCGGGTCGAGGGGCCCTCGGGAGTCCCGCGGTTCTCCCGGTTGGATGCTCTTTCGACTGGCCCGCATTTCAGCCGATCATCCTAGGTGTCGACCCATTGGCTAGGTCTCGGACTCTGGGGGTGGACATGCGCGTGCGGAACGAGCCCATGGTCTCGAGCCCGATCGGACTGTTCATCGCAGGTGGGACGGCGATCTGTGGGGTGGGTGGACGCTTGGGGTGGATCTGGGGGATCGCCTGCTGGGTGTTGGTGGTCGCGACCGTCCTCCTGCTGTCCCGTCGCACTGCCGCTCCCACCCGTCGGTGCGTGCCGGAGGCCGGTGCCGATCAGAAGCGGCGTGAGGTCCTCATCCGGGCGGCCGGTCAGAGCGAGGACATCGGGCTCGTGACCCAGGACCTCAGCGATTTCGTGATCCTGGTGGAGGAAGTCACGCAGGAGAGCGAATCGGCCGCGAACGGTGTGCAGGGGGCGAGTCGACAGGTCTCGGACAGCGCCACGTCCGTGGCCTCGGCCGCCGAGGAGATGACCGCGACCATGCACGAGGTCGCCCGCAGCGCGGCGCAGGCCACGCAGGTGACGTCCCAGGCGGACGGGCAGGTGGTGGAGGTCAAGGACTCCACCCTGCGTCTGGTCGCCTCCATGGAACACATCGACGATGTGGTGCGGACCATCGAGACCATCGCCGCCCAGACCAAGCTCCTCGCGCTGAACGCCACGATCGAGGCCGCCCGGGCCGGAAATGCCGGCAAGGGATTCGCCATCGTCGCGGAGGAGGTGAAGCAACTGGCCATGGAGACGGACGAGGCGACCCACACCATCACCGAGCAGCTGAGAGGCCTGGTCACGGAGAGCCAGTCCGTCCGGGCCGCCGTGGAGGAGATCTCGAACGTCTTCAAGAACATCGACGTCCTGCAACAGTCCATCGCGGCCGCCACGGAGGAGCAGTCCGCCGTAATCGCCGAGATCACTCGGTCGGCGAACCAGGCCGCGGCCGCGGCGGCCGACCTCGACACCGGAATCATCGTCACCACGGAGGCGGCCCGGCGCACCAACGAAGCCACGCATGCCGCACGCACGCGTACCGAACGGCTTGCCGCAGCGGTCGAGGAACAGCGCGCGGTGGTCGGTTCGTTGCTGGACGGCCGCCGCGAGCGGCATCCCGTTCGCGCCGCCATCACCGCCCACGCCCAGTGGAAGCAGCGACTGCGCACCGCGGTCGCCGCGGGGCGCGTCGAGCCCGGTACCGATCTCGCGGTGGTCGCCCGTGACGATGCCTGCGACTTCGGACGATGGCTGCACGGTGAGGCGCGGGGGATCACCGAGCCTGCCCTGCTGGGACCCATCATCGATGCCCATGCCGCCTTCCACCGGGAGACCGCTGCTGTGCTTGTCGCGGTCGACGGAGGCCGGCTGGCCGAGGCGAAGCGGCACCTCATGGCACAGGATGGCTACACCGGAGCGGTCGAGACCCTGACGAATCTCCTCCTCGCCTGGACTCGGGACCTCAGCGTCTGAATGCTCCAGTGGCGGGCGCGACCGGTCCCGGCCGGCGGCATCCGCGCTGGGAGAGTGGGGACCATGACAGTCCGTGGGGTGAGCAGGAGGTTCGCCGTGGTGGCCGCCTGGTCGGTGTGGCGATGAGTCCTGTTCCTGCTGTCGGTCGGCCCGGGCTGCGGGTTCGGCGGTGGTGCCGGGGACGGGACGTCGGGCTCGTCTACGGAGCCGTGGTTGTTGGGACGGTGATGTGGCTTGCCCTGATGGCGTCGGAGAGGGCGCATCGGGTCGTCGTCGCCAGCAGTACGAATCTGGTGAACCTGCGGCAGCACCCGCCCTACGTGTTGGTGGTGAGTGCTTTCGTCGAACCGTCGGTCATGCAGTTGTGGATCATTGGGCCGTTGGTGTGGGCCCTGGGTGCGCTGCAGCGCAGGCTGGGGCGGGCGGCGACCGTGGTGACGGTGATGGTCGGGCACATCGGGGCGAGCCTGTTCGTCGCCACGATGCTGACCGCCGGGATCGCCAAGGGGCGGATCTCGCTCACCGAGGCCACGGCCACGGATGTCGGCGTGAGCTACGGCCTGGTCGCGGTCCTCGGGGTGCTGACGGTGTACATCCCGAGGCGGTGGCGGCGCCCGACCGTGCTCGGCGGCACCCTGGCCCTGGTCGGGGTTCTCGCCGTGGGCCGGTCGTTCACCGACCTCGGGCACCTCGTGGCCTGGGCGTTCGGGCTGGGGTTGTCCGTCCTGGTGGGTGCCGCGGTGCGGACGGCCTCCGGGCCGTCCGCACCCGCACCGTCTCCCGGGCCCTGACTGCCAGTGCGGCTCGCCCCCGAGATTCCCGGTGTCGCTGTGCCGGTGCCTTGGCGGCGGGGAGTTTCTTGGTGGTCCAGGCACCTGTGCTGTCGCGGATGGTGCAGATGCCGCTTTGGTGGTCGCCGCGCCCCCGTTGTCACGGCACCCCGCCCTCGGCCACCGGGGGGGATTGCTCGACCGCGTGAGGGCTGCCCGATCAGGAGCTCAGCGGGGACTGGGCCGGCAGGCGTGAGGAGTAGATCGAGTACCCGTCGAGGTAGCGGGCGACCGCGGTGGCCAGCATCGTGGCGATGATGAGAGGCACGATGAGGGTGTCGGCGGTGTGGGTGAGCTCGACGACGAGGGCCAGGGCCGCCAACGGTGCCTGCATCGCGGCTCCGATCAGGGCGGAGGCGCCGATTAGGGCGTAGCTGCCGATGGGTGTCCCCGGCCACAGGTGCGACCAGAGACTCCCGAGCACGGCTCCCAGCGCGGCCCCCGTGGCCAGCGTCGGTGTGAACAGGCCACCGTTGGCGCCGCTGCCCAGGCACAGCGCGGTCGCCAGGGGTTTGAGGACGGCCATGGCAGCGAGGACGACAAGGGAAGAGCCGGGCGTAGGGCCGAAGACGTCCTGGGCCAGGTCCTGGCCGTTCCCGAGGAGCTGGGGGAATCCGATCGCCAGAAGGCCCAGCAGGGTGAATGCCCCAGCCGGCGCGAGGATCAGCCAGCGGCCCCGGATCTGGTAGTGGGAGACCAGGCCGATCAGCCGGATGTAGCCGACCGAGACCAGCCCGATCACCGGGCCCGCCACGATGGCGAACACCAGGTGGACCCAGCCCACGGGGTAGGCGGGGATGTCGGTGTAGGTGGGGCTGATCGGCAGGTACACCCAGGCGACGGCGGTGGCGATGCCCGAGCAAGCGAGCGCGGGCAGGATGACCGGTAGGGCGAGGCTGCCGTAGAGCAGTTCGGCGGTGATCAGCGCGCCGCCCAGGGGCACGTTGTACACCGCGGCCATGCCCGCGCCCCCGCCGCACGAGACGAGAAGGCGCCGCTGGCTGACGCTCAGGCCCCGCCACTGGGCTAGGAAGCTGCCGGTGGCTGCGCCCAGGAGTTTGGGGGCCGCCTCCCGTCCCAGCGAGGCGCCCGCGCCGACGACGACCTCGGAGAGCGTGGACGTGCCCAGGCTGCGCCGGAAGGACAGGCGCCCGGTGCCTGTCCAGACCTCGTCGTCCACGTGGGTGCTCTCGCCGAGTGTCAGCCGCCGTAGGACGAACCACCCGAGTCCGCCGACCAGTCCGGCCAGCACCAGGACGACGACGCGCCGCAGGGGCGAGGCCGCCTCGACCGCCGTCTGGAACCGGGCTGCCCTGCCGAATGCCAATGACTCGACGACGTGCAGCAGCACCATCATCGCCACGCCCAGCAGGCCGGTCGCCACGCCGGTCGCCCCGACCAGGAGCCAGAAGGTCGGAGTCAGCGGCGCCTCGCCGTCACCGGTCGCGTTCGGCTGTTCGGTGGCACCCCGGGCGGACGGCAGGCGCGTGCGGATCAACGGACTCGGGGTGCGACGGCGGTGCAGGGAGGGATCCCCTGTCCCGCCCGGACCGTTCGACCTTGGCACCCGGGGCTCCTCGCAGAACGGCTGGTGGGCACCCTCAGCATCGCAGCGGGTGGCGGGCGTCCGGGCACCGCGTTGGTGGCGGGCGTCCGGGAATCACGTCGGGTGTGCCCTCGGCTGAGATCGTCCCGCCACGGGGCGCCAGACCCCGAATGCCTATCCGACGATCGCGACGACTGTGCAGAGCGCAGTGAGGCAGGACAGAGCCGCCACCACCCACAGGACAGACAGCGGGGAGGGCACGGCACGACCGGAGACCAGTGCGGATCGGAC
>CAZOWW010000178.1:0-8879 GCA_964583765.1 uncultured Kineosporiaceae bacterium | reverse complement strand
CACCCGGGCGATCGGGGCGCCCAACCGGCCCCTGCCCAACCACGCCGGGCAGTGCGGGCGCCTGCCCAACCGCTGCGAGTGGTGCGGGCGCCTGCCCACCGGCCCCACGTGCCCGCCCGCCGGGCACCCCGGCGACCGGCACCGGGACGGGTGGCCCACCGGGCACCCGCTTGACCAGTCCGGACACCCGGGCGTCCGCGTCCGCCTGCCCGGCGCCCGGTTCGGGCACCACCGGGTCGGCGGGTGCGCAGGGCGCGCAGGTCGGTGCGGGCACGGGACCCGGCGGCCTTGCCCGCGGCGCGGGCCGCGCCCCACGCGCCGCGGGTGGCCCCGAGGGTGCGGGAGTCGGGGGCGGCGGTGACCCAGGCCAGGCCCGCCGCGAGAACGAGGAGGGTGATCGGGTCCATCAGCCGGTCACCAACTGCCGGGCGAGCTCGACCATCAGGTGCCCGCAGGTGTGGATCGCGCCCGAGAGCGCGTGGCCCATGCGCCCGGGGATCGAGGCCGACAGGGACGGCAGGATCAGCCCGGAGATGGCCAGCCAGTCGGGCATGTCCCCGGCGAACCACCGCTCCGGCAACAACGTGAGCACCCACGCCACACAGGCCAGGGCCCACACGACCCACACCGCGGTCGTGCCGATCGTCGCGGCACCCACATGGGCGCCGGCCCCGGACACGGTGTGGACCAGTCGGCCCAGGAACGAGCCGAGCCAGCCGCCGGCGCCGATGACCCCGGCCCCGGCGAAACAGAACGCCGCCAACCGCACGAGCAGGGCGACCAGCAGGTCATGGCCGAACCGTCCGGCCACCCGCAGAGCGGCGAACCCGCTGACCGTCAACAACAACCACAACGTCGCGCCCACGGCGCACAACCTCCTAAACCGGTACGAAATGACCTTCCAGAGCGCGCACCCACCCCGGGCCCCTCTGCGGGGGTCCTTCGTGGACCGCGGAACACACCCCGCCCCGCCACCCGGCGCGGGCGAGAGCCAGAACTCAGATCACGACACGTACGGACCGGACGGGATCAGCACCCGCTCGTCCTCGGGCCTGGGATCGCTCACGGCGTCCAGGGCGCCGAGCACCTGATCGGCGAGCCCGCCGACCGCGCCAGCCAGATCGCGGTCCGTCGCCTCGAGCCGCTCGCCGGCGCTGCCGGGCGTGCTGCCCACGCCCGGGTTCTCTTGGGTGTCCAGGGCGGCCAGGTGCCGCTGGAGGGTGGTCCGGGGCATGCCCAACCGGCGCGCCAACTCGGCCGTGGACACCCCCGGGGACGCTGCCCGCGCGGCCCGGACCCGCTCCAACCCAGCGCTGGCCCGACCACCCGGGCGCCCACCAGGGACCCGCCCATCCCCTGCCCGCCCGTTGCTGCCCGCCCGCCGGGCGGTCGCCGCAGCGGGCAGCCCTTCGCGGGCAGTGCCCACGTGGGCAGCCCGGGCGGGGTGGGCGGGGCTCAGGTCGGGTTCAGGTTCGGTGGCTACGGTCGGTGCCTGTCCACCGGGGGTGGGCAGGACGCCCACCTGGACCGGGCCGCCCTGCCCACCCTTGGACCCTCCGGCCATGGGCGTGCGGGCATCGCCGTGCCCGACCATCTCGCTGAGCCGGGCACCGGCCCGGGGCGCGGTGGCGACCAGGGCGCCGGTGGCCATGACCATCAGCCCGTCCACCGCCAACGGCCCCAGCGTGGTCGTCAACGGGTCTTCCCCGTAGAAGGCCAACAGCCCCGACAAGTGCCGGTAGGACACGAACGCGGCGACCGCCGCGACCGGGATCAGACCCAGCCACCGCAGCACCACCCACCGGACCCGGGCCGGCCAGATCGTGCGGGCCAGGATCTCGACGGCGACCAGCAGCGCCGCCGGCCAGAACACCGTGCCGACCACCGCACCCGGCTGCGGACGCCACCCCGCCGGGGCGCCGGCGGGCGGGACATAGGAGTGGGCCACGTTCGCCGCGACCGAGACCACCGCACCCAACGACGCCCCCAGATACGCGTACCCACGGCCCGGGGTCACCCGCGTGCTCACCACGCACCCCCCGAACCGATCGCCCGCACACCAGGACGCCGGGCCCCGCGCACGGACCCAGCCGACGCGCGGGCCCCGGCCCAACGAACCGGACCGCCGGGGCCGGCGGTCAGAACCAGCAGCGGGCCATCGACCACGCCGGCCGGGGCATCGGCCCCAGGGACCGGGCTCGGATACGGGACCCACCCGTGCAGGGCCCGCATCCCGACCTCATCCCGCCGATCCGAGGCGATCAACCGGACCAGACCGGTCACGGCCCCAACCGCCAACGCGCCCCCGATGACCGCCAGGTCACCGGCCTGCAGGCCGAACAGGCCCACCGCGCCCACGCGCAGACCCTCGACCACCAGCGCACACCCGCACCCCGTGGCCACCTTGGCCGTGAACGTCCAGGACCGGCCCCGCAACCACACCGCCGGGACCCGCGGAGTCCGCGTGCGCGGCGCCCGGCGCACCGGCAGCCGGCGGCCACGCCCGCCAGGGGCCCGGCCCCCACCGGGCGTGGCTCCCGCGGTGGCCGACGCCACGACACGCACGAGACCGCTCATCGCCCCGACCCCCGTCCACTCGGCTCGAACAGCCCCGCCACCTGGTCGACGTCCCGGGGCGCTGTGGTGCGAGCCGCAGCACGACGCGCGGCGTCCAAGCACGTCGCGCACCAGGCAGCCAGGTCCTCCACCGGCACCCGCCACGCCGAGACCGCCGGCACACCCGGGTCCCGGGGCGCGGCGAACAACCGATGCACCACCCCGCCGCCCATCCCCCGCGCACACCGGCCGGCACCCTCGGCGTGAGCACGTCCGCAGGCGCCGGCGCACTCACACCGCCGGCCCGCCACGGTGACCACCAGCACCCACGTCGGCGTCGCCAACATCGGCGCGCTCACCGCACACCGCCCGAGCGGGCACGGCGTCGTCCCGCTGACGTCAAGGTCGGGTCGCTGCTGCCGGAGGCGCGCGGCTTCTTCGTGCCGCGGGGGTGCTTGGGCGGGTTCTCGGCCTCCAGCCACACCCCGCCCCACACGCCCCACCGCACGTCGTGCTCGCGGGCCCAGGTCAGGCACCGCCCGACCACCGGACACCCCGCGCACACCGCGACTGCTTCCTGTGCCTGCGCCACCGCCAGCGGGCCATCCACCCCTACGGGGAAGAACAGCTCCGCATCGGCATCTGCGCAGGCCCCCTGCCCGCGCCAATCCCCCTGCTCCTCGGGCCGGACCAGCCGGACCGTCGCCCGCGGCGGGGCGGCCGAACTACCATGAACACGCATCGCTACTCCCAAGTCCCGGTGCACCAGGCCTCGGCGGGGTACCAGCCCTCCGAGGCCGCTCCATGTCAGACGAACCGACTCTCTTGTTGTAGCACAAGCGGTACAGCCACTACAACCACTCGTGTCGCTACGGATGGGTATCCTGCGGGCATGACCCTTGAGGCCCACCGCTTCGCGTACCTGCAGGTGGCCGCCGATCTCCGCCGAGAGATCGCCGACAAGGCACTCCTGCCCGGGCAACGCCTGCCCTCCATCCGTGAGCTCTCCGCACAGTTCGCGGTCTCGGCCCAGACGGTCCAGAAGGCACTGGCTCAGCTCAGCGACGACGGACTCATCCGGGCCGGCTCCACGAAGGGCTACTTCATCGCCGATTCGGCGAGTAGTGCCCAGACGCCGAGCGATGTCCCTTCCCGCATCGCCGCACTGGAGAACCACGTACGCGAACTCGCGGAGCGCGTGGCCCTCCTGGAACGAGGGGAACATCCATCCCCGCAATGAGTTCGCGCCGTGAAGTCCGTTCTGCATGTCCACCAGTGAAACGCAATCCCGGCGGGCGAAACATGCACGTCCAGTGCAGAACGGGAGTTGTTCCAGTGCAGTAGCAGTGCAGTAATTCCCGAGAATGCTTCATGAGGAGGGGAGGTGGAGCCGGTGCCCGTCATCGACAAGTGGACGGGTCTGGAAGCGTGCCGGCTCCAGGCCTGCCTGCGGATGACCAACGAAGGGTTCGCGAATCACCTGGGCGTGGCGGTCCGCACCATCGCCGCCTGGCACGACCGGCCCGAGATCACCCCACGACTGGAGATCCAACAGGCGCTGGACTCGGTCCTGGCCCGGCTCAAGCCACCCGAGCTGGAGAGATTCGCACAACTGTCCGGACCGGAGTCCCCGGCCGCAGGCAAAGGCCGCGCCGAGCCCGCACGCGATCTGCCGCCGGCCCCCGAACAGGCGCTGGCTGGGCGCCACGCCCTGCAACCGGACGTCGCGGAACGGCTCCGCACGGATCCCCATATCGCTGCCGCGTTCGGCCGGCTCGACACGATGGCTGGCTGGCCCCAGGGCGAGGCCCGGCGCCGGGTCGCCACCGCGCTGCTGTCCCTGGACTCCTCTGTGCTCCAGGACCAGCAGCACCACTGGGGAATGGTCCGCCGCTCGACTATCGCCGACGCGCTCTGGGCCTACTACGGAGAACCCCAACCGCCCTACGTCAGGTATCGCGCAGCCTGCGACGGATACCCCGTCCTGACCAGCGTCCTCACCCGAAGCGAGTGGCTGGACCTGGCTCTCCCGCTGAACCAAGGACTCGACCGGTTCTCCGTAGGCCCCACCGAGGATCACGACCGCGCGGTGCTCGACGACACCGGCACACGCGCTGCCGTGCGGCGCCTGGCCCAGGTCCTGGCCTCACACACCCGCCTGGTCAACGCGCCCCTGTTCCGCCTACGGTCGCTGACCGCTCAGGACGGCGCGCTCGACGGACGCTTCGGACTCTGCGACTTCGCGAGCTACGCCCTGACCTTGGACCTCCTCGAGAACGAGCTGCTCGACGCCGTCTCCGACGCGCGTGCTCTCTCCCCGGCCGCCTTGCCCCTGCGAGCCCACCAGCTGCCCGACCTGTCGGCCGCCGTCCACCTGCACGACCGCCTGTGCGTCGGCGGGACGCTCGCGCTGTGCGCCATCGCCCGGCCAGCCAGCAGAGCGCGCCGCGGGACATCCGACTACGTGCTCCTCGTCCAGGAGAGATCGGGCAAGGTACTCAACGGCAATCGCCGCCTGTCGGTGATCCCCAAGGCCTTCCACCAGCCCCTGGCCGACTACAGCGAGGATGTGCACCTCGGCGCCACCCTCGAGCGCGAACTCGAGGAGGAGCTGTTCGGCCGCGAGGACGTCGACAGCACCTTCGGCGACCAGAAATGCGCCGACCCCATGCACCCCAGCCGACTGTCACCGGCCATGAAGTGGCTGATCGACCACGACGACCCCAGCATCTGGCGCATGGAGTGCACCGGATTCGGCGTGAACCTCCTCACCGGGAACTACGAATTCCCCGGACTCATCGTCATCGACGACCCCACCTGGTGGGAACAATTCGGCGGCGTCATCGAGGCGAACTGGGAGTCCTCCGGGCTGCGGCGCTATTCCTCCCTGGACCGAAGCGCGCTCGGTGAGCTCATTCGCGACCCCGCCTGGAGCAACGAAGGGCTGTTCGCACTCCTCCAAGGACTTCGCCGCCTCGACCAACTGGGCGAGCAGCGCGTGGACCTACCGTCGATAGAACTGGAGATCCTCTGATGGCAGACAACTGGTACGCCGGGAACGCCAACGACGACGCCGGCCAGCACAGAGGATGGCTCCTGGGGCACTTCGTGGACCCCTCCCTCGGCGCCGTCCGCGCCTCCGAAGCGGTCGAGGTCAAGTGGGGCATCCACCCCGCCGGAGACACCCGCGCGGAGTGGACCGCCGACGACCAGCGAACCACCCTCCTGCTCATGGTCAGCGGCCGCTTCCGCCTCGACCTGACCGTCGGCAGCACCACCCTGGCTCGCCAGGGCGACTATGTCGTCTGGGGCCCGGGCATCGACCACTCCTGGCAGGCCGAGGAGGACTCCGTCGTCGTCACCGTGCGCTGGCCGTCCGCCGTCTCCTGACCAAGGCGCCGACAGGCCTGAGCCCACGAGCGAGAGCGGACCTCCGCTCAGGCTCGGTACTCGCGCCGGCGGCCGGGACGCCGGTCGGGCCAGATCCGCAGCGTGAGCTGCCCGACCGGCCGGCGCAGCTCCACCGCACGGCGTCGGAGCAGAGCCACACAAGTGATCTCATCCTCAGGATCAACGTCGGCGTCGAACTGCTCAAGACGCCGGCCACGCAACCTGATCTCTACCTGCGACATCGTGTCCTCCCCAGTGGGAACGCCTCGTCGTCATCCTGGCCACGTCCACCGACAGGACGCCGCCCAGCGGCCGTACTGACCGAGCGGCGTGGCTGGATCGGGGTTCTCGATCACCTTGCAGGCCAGACAAGCGGCAGGAGGCATGACCTTGACCGAGAACAACCCCGGTGGCACGGTTGATCGTCCGGCAGGCGGCGACCGTCTGCGTTGGGACGAGCTACCCGAAGACGTGAGACAGCGCGTTGATGCCCTTGTGATAGCTGGGCGAAGAATCCACGCGATTGAGACGCTGAGGGACTGTGGGCTTGAGCCGCGGCCCACCCTTCGCACCCGCATGGAACTCGTCGCCGATCGCTTCGTTGCCCTCGCCGACCGCATCGTTCGCCCGCCAGCACCCACCGTCGACTCGCTGCTGGCTGCGGTGTCCTCGCTCCCCACGCCCGCCCAGGCCATCGAGGCCCTCTGGGACGGCGACACGCAGGGATGGTGCGTCTACCTGGCCGCCGTATCCCGAAACCCACGAGCCGAGACCGCCCTGGCCGTGCTCCGTCACGGAACGGACCTGCGACTCTTCAACGGTGACGTGCCTCCGTGGCCGGAGGCGGAGGAAGCGACGCGGTTGGGTCAAGCCGTCGCAGAGCGCCTCGGCATCCCCTTCCACTTCACCTCACCGGACACCCCGGATGTCTTCCTGCCACGGTGGTGGGACGCATAGTGGCGGTGCGAACATCGGGTCCCGGCGAGGGCCAAGGGATCTTGGATCACCAACCGCTATCCCGCACGCGGTGGCCCCGCCAAGCAGCCATGCAATCGATCAAGGAAAGGATGTGGGTGCCAGTGGGCCGGCTCAGGCCGGAGTCAGGTGCTGTTGACTTACCCAGGCCTCGACCGGCTGGAGTTGGCCGCTGGCCCTGACCGCGAAAGCCACACGCCCGAACCATCTCGTGAAGAGCTTGGGGTGAACGGCCGCGGAAGTCGGCAGACCACCTGCAGGACTGACCGCGCCCCAATGCATGGCGTTGGTGATTTGCCCGGTCGGTCCGGCGTGTCTTATCGACCTCGCTGGAGCCCTGGCTAGAACCACATTACAGGGTTGCCGGTCTCCACCGCGGCCTGACATAGGCGGCGCAACGGCGTAACGATGTAGTTGAAGTCGGCCGGCGATTGGTGTCGGAGCTCCATGCGCAGTCGCTCGGGCGCCGTTTCGGGGCCTCCCACCGGTGCCATGGTGATGCGAACGCTGCTCGCCGCATCGCTGAACTCCACCTGGCCGTCGGGGACCACCCGTTGCCGGAACCGGGTGGACCTGAACAACGTGGCAGGCGGATCGGAACCGACGTCCAGGACGAAGAACCCATCGGGGTCCACCTCAGCTTCATAGCCGGAGGTCAGCATCCACACGCCCCGGTACGCGGCGACGTACCTCAACGCCACCTCTCCGGTCGCCTCATCGACCACCACGACCTCATCGCCCATGACCGCCTGCTGCACGAAGAAGTCCAGCTCGTCGAGAACCCGAGCGGCCGCCTCGGCCGACATCCGACCACCGTTGGCGCTAGGCAACTCCGCCTGCAGGGTGGGGAAGTGCGACCACCCCGCCGACTCCAACGCCTGCTGGAACAGGCGCAATCCCGGCCAGCTGGCGACACGCTCGCTGGCCTGTTCCATCCGTTCGTGTGCGCAGGCACGCGCTGTCCAGGCATGAAGAGCGGCGTGAGCGGCGGTGTACCCGTCCTTGTCGACGAGCAGGCTCAGGTAGCCCTCGTCGTCGAAGCCGACGGGTCCCACGGGTGCCGGAGGCGTCAGGCCGTCCTGCCAGCACCGGCAGTAGACGAACGCATCGAGCCCCATGGGGCCACTGTAGGGAGCACGTCAACGCCCATCTCTGAGTTTGTCAACCTGATCTGTGGGGCCTGGCCGTGACTGGTCAATCCCGAGTGGAGGACGTCCGAGGGGAAGGTGTGGGTGACGCACTGGTCGAGGACGGGGACGGCTGCTACCGACCGGGAGTCGTGGACGGATTCCGGACGGGGGATCCGCGGGCGTTCGGGGTGGTCTTCGATGCGCATGTGCAGGAGGTCTTCCGATTGTGCCTTCGCCGATGCCGGGACGCGGATCAGGCCGAGGACCTGATGTCCGTGGTGTTCCTGGAGGCCTGGCGTACGCGGGGACGCGCCGTGGTGGTGGACGGTTCGCTGCGGCCGTGGCTGTTCGGCATCGCCGTGAACGTGGTGCGCAACGCACGTCGTGCCCAGGCACGGTATGCCGGTGCCTTGGAGCGGTATGAGCGGACGGTGGGGGCCGACCCGGTGCCCGATCACGCCGAGGCCGTCACTGGGGCCTTGGCCGCGGCTGCGGCGATGACCCAGGTGTGGCAAGCGCTGGGTGCGCTGCCCGAGCGGGAACGCATGGTGGCCGAACTGGTCCTGGTGGAGCAACTCACCTGCGCCCAGGCGGCCCGAGCCCTGGGGCTGTCCGAGCGGGCGGTGACCTCGGCACTCACCCGTGCGCGACGCCGGGTGCAGGCGTCTCTGGGCCCTTCGGACGATCACGGTGCGATGTCTCGGTGGGTGCGTTCGGGGGACATCCCGCAGGTCGGTCCGTCGAGCGGACATGAACAAGGTGAGCGGCCGCCAGCCGCTTCGACCAGGGAGCGGAGGTAGGCGTGCCCGAGAGCATGCGCGAGGCCCT
>CAZOWW010000177.1:0-9072 GCA_964583765.1 uncultured Kineosporiaceae bacterium | reverse complement strand
TGGCCAGCCTCCTCGGGGGTTCCCGGGCCGAGATAGAACTGATCACCGCACTCCTGCTGTCCCTGCCCGGCTCGCCGTACCTGTACTACGGCGACGAGATCGGCATGGGCGACAACGTGTGGCTCAACGACCGCGACTCGGTGCGCACGCCGATGCAGTGGACCCCGGACCGCAACGCCGGGTTCTCCACCGCGGACCCGGGCAAGCTGTACCTGCCGGTGATCCAGTCACTCGCGTTCCACCACATCGGCGTGAACGTCGAGGCGCAGACAGCGGTCGAGTCCTCGCTGCTGCACTGGAACCGCTCGATGCTCGCCGTACGCAAACAGCACCCGGTCTTCGGGCTGGGCAGCTTCGTGCCGCTGAACAGCGACAACCCGGCGGTGCTGGCCTTCCTGCGGGTGCTCGACCACAGCTTCCCCGGCGAGGAGCCGGAGACCATGCTGTGCGTCAACAACCTGTCGAACATCCCCCAGGGTGTCACGGTGCAGATGCCGCGGCTGGCCCCCGGCGAGTTGCACGACGTCTTCGGCGGGACCGGCTTCGCCTCCGTACCCGCGGACGGGAAGCTCCACCTGACCCTGGGTTCACGGGACTTCTTCTGGCTTCGGGTGGACACGACGGAGTGCGCACCCGATCACGACAACGGACAGGGGCGGTGACCCCTCCAGCCCGAGTCGGTTCGCTCACGGAGCTCGTCGCAGCCTGGCTGCCACGCCAACGCTGGTTCGCCGGCAAGGGCCAGGGCACACCCCGCGTCGAACTGGCCGCTCAGATGCGCCTGGCCGGGCCGGGTGAGGCCGGAGAGTCCGTGCTGTCGGTGGTCACCGCGACCTCCGGCGACACGGCACCGGCCACCTACCAGGTTCCGCTGACGCTGCATCCGCACCCGGTGCCCGGTCTCGAGCACGCCCTCCTGGGCGTGCTCGAGCCCCCGGACGGCCGACCGCGGTGGGTCTACGACGGCCCGCACGACCCGCTGTTCGTCCAGCCGTGGCTCCGGCTGCTCCTGGAGGGCGCGGACAGCGTGCGCCTGCCGGACGGCGAGCCGGTGGCCGCCGCAGTCACCGCGAGCGTCGGACACATGGGACCGGGGGTCGCGGGAACAGGAACGGGCGGAACAGCGACGGGAGCGGTCGGAGCAGGTACGGGAACGGTCGAAACCGGGGTGGTCACCCCGGGAACGGCGAGCACCACCACGATGCTGGGGGAGGCAGCCGGGATCGCCACCTCGTGGGCACGCGGTGTCCGGCTGGGGCGCGGTCCTGCCCCCACGGCCTCGGCGCGGGTCCTGCACGGCGAGCAGTCCAACACGTCGCTGATCGTGGACGGGGACGGCGCGGCCCCGGTGATCGTCAAGCTCTTCCGGCTGCTGCAGGACGGCGCGAACCCCGATGTGGTCGTGCAACCCGCGCTCGCCGCGGCAGGCTGCGACCGCGTGCCCCGACCGGTCGGCTGGCTGGAGGGCACCTGGTCGGCCGGCTCCGGCCCGGTGGTGCACGGACATCTCGCCTATGCCTGTGAGTACCTGCCCGGCAGCGAGGACGGCTGGCAACTGGCCTGCGCCGCGGTCGGGGCCGGCAAGGTGTTCACGGCCGAGGCGCAGGCACTCGGTGCGGCCACGGCCGGAGTGCACGCCGCGCTCCGGCAGGCCCTGCCCACCCGTGCCACGGGCGCCACCGAGCTGGCCGCGCTGGCGGCCAACCTCATGTCCCGGCTGCGCTGGGCGGTGCACGAGGCGCCCCAGCTCGACCGCTACGCCGGGCACGCCATCGATCTGGTGCAGCAGGTACGCGGGATCGACTCCGCTCCCCCACTGCAGCAGATCCACGGCGACTTCCACCTCGGGCAGGTCCTGCGATCCCCCGGCCGCGGCTGGGTGCTGCTGGACTTCGAGGGCGAGCCGCTGCGACCGCTCGCCGAGCGGATGCGCCCGGACCTGGCACTGCGGGACGTCGCGGGCATGCTCCGGTCGTTCGACTACGCCGCCGGCCACGCCTGCATCGGAGCGACGCCCGGCGAACCGCGCCTGGTTTCGGCCGCCTCGTGGGTTCAGGACTGCCGGGAGGCCTTTCTGAACGGGTACACCGAGGTCGCCGGACGCGACCCGCGCGCCGACGCGGTGCTGCTCGCGGCACTCGAGCTCGACAAGGCGTTCTACGAGGTCGTCTACGAGGCCCGCAACCGTCCGGACTGGGTGGAGATCCCGCTCTCCGCGGTGCGCAGGCTGGTGGCCGAGGGCTGACCTCCCAGGAACACCGGGCCGACCCGGCCCCCGGCGGACCTCGACGCACCCGCGTCGGCGTCCGCCGGTCGCGTTCCCGAGCTGTTCGGGGAGCCACCGCCTGCACGCGGGTCGCCGCTGCGCCGAGAGCCACCGCCGTTGCGAGAGCCGGGGCTGCGAACCCGAACACTGCCCGAACATTCGCCGTACGCCGCGGTCAGGTGCACCGGGGATCGTCATTCGTGGGCGCCGGAGCGCCCGGCACGCAGGCCCGGTCTCGGGACCGGACCACGACGAGGAGGTACCGCGATGACACTGCGCTCTCTGGTCACGGCCGCGGGTCTGGGGACCGCACTGGTGGCGGCCGTCTCCCTGGCCGCCCCTGCCATGGCGACGACGACCGGGACCGGGACCGCCGGACAGCAGTTGCGCCACGACCGACTGGTCCGGGCCTGCGCCCGGGTGCCGTTCGCCCTCGACCGGGCGCACCTGGTGCAGGAGCGTATCGACGGTCCCGCGTCCCTGCCCGGCTCGATGGCCCACCTCCAGGCCCGGATCGACAAGGCGACCGCGGCCGGCAAGACCGACCTGGTCACCCTGCTGAACGACCGGATGAAGGTGCGCAAGGACCTTGTCACGCTGCTCCCCGACCGGATCACCATGCTGCAGGACGCCCAGCGGATCTGCACCGAGCACGGTCTGGGCGGCACGACGGCCACGACCGCCCCCACCACGACCTCCCCGGCGAACTCGTGAACCCCGGCGAACTCGTGAACCCCGGCGAACCTGTGGGCCCGAACCGCCCCGGGAACGGCGGCGGCCCCGGGGACGCGAACCGCCTCGGGAGTCCCGGCGAGCCCGTGCGCCCCGCCCGGTCCGCCGGGCCGGAGCGGACACCGGGTCTCCCGGCCCGGCCCGGATGGCCGCGCGGGCTCCTCTCGCTCGGGGTCGGCCTGCTCGCGCTCTCGCTCCTGACCGGATGCGGGCTGCGCGACCGGCTCGCCGGACGGCACGCGACCGCCCCGCAGGGCCCCGCCGCGACCTCGGTCACCGACCCGGGCAGCGGATCAGGCACGGGCGGCGGATCAGGCGCCGGGCAACAGGACGGCTCGGCAACCAACGCCGGGAACTCCGGCGGGACCGATTCCGCGGCGGACGCGGGAAGTGCCGGCGCGGCGTCCGGCGGTGACGTCGGGGAGACCGACGTGCGCGCCGTCGAGTCGGCCGTCTCCCAGGCGGACTCCACGACCGCGCAACTCGATCAGCAGATGGCCGGCGACGGCGGGAACTGACCCGTCTTCGTCGTGGAACGTGGGCCCGCCGGATCCCCGGTGGGCCCACGTCGATCGTCCCGGCCGACTGGACACCTCGGCGAGGATCCGGTCATACCGAGACAATTGACGTCGCACCATGATGAAGCGCCGTTCAATCTCCCCGCTCGGGTCAGAGAGTCCACAATGGCAACAACACCCCTGAGTCACCAATCGTGCACGCACAGGTGTCGAAGGAGCTGCCATCGTGTCAGGTCCGCTGGATCCACCCTTCCCCCACGACATCCCGCGCCGGGACGCGCCGCCGGGCAGCGGCAGCGGACCACGGCGGAAGGTCGTCGCGCGGGCACGCCGCCTTGTCGGCCGTCTCCTCACGGCGCTCCTCCTGCTCTGCACCGTGGCGGTGGGGGCCGGGAGCATCGGCTGGGTGTTGTGGCGATCCGGGACCACCGGCTCACGGGGGCGCCTGCTGGACGGTGCCGTGCTGGCGGTCTCGCTCCTGTTCCTCGTCGCCGTCGTGCATACCCTCTACCGGCTCGCCCCGCGGTTCGCCCCGCTCGTCGCCCTGCTCCTGGGTCTGCAGGCCTGCCTCGTGCCGGCCGCCACGCCGATGCCGTTCCCCGCGAACGACCTGGCCCACCGCTCGGCCCAGGTGATCCTCTGCCTTCTCCTGGCGTCGTTGCTCGGGAAGGTCGTCCTGCTCCACCGCTACGCCGGCAAGGCGTACCACCGCAGCAGTCAGGTCCCGCAGAAGCTCTTCCCCTCCCGCAGGCGCAGCGTCGACCAGATCCGCGCCCTCGTCCGCAGCCCCCAACGCGGCGGCCGGGTCGTGCCCATCACGGGCCGCTGGGGTGAGGGGAAGTCCTTCGTCCTGCACGAACTGGCCAGGGACTGGGGCGCCGGACCCTCCTGGAGCCCCAGGGATCCCGACGCCGCCACAGGTCGCCGCCCCGCCTTCGTGCGCGTCGACGTATGGCAGATCGAGAACGACGGCGACCTGCAGGTGAGCCTCATCGACACCCTGCTTGCCCATCCGGCACATCTGCGCCGGTACCGCTGGTTGCGCATCCCGGCCAGGTTCCTGGCCGCGCAGTTCACCGCCGCCGTCCGGAGCAGCCTGCGCACGGTGCAACTCAAGTTGGTCACCGGGCGCACCCGCACCATGGAGGTGGCCGCGGAACTGGCGATGCCCCGGCTCGACTGGCAGTGGCTCCTGGAGCGGATCACCCAGACCACCGCCGCCGCCGGCACCGTCATCGCCCTCGACGAGGTGGACCGGGCGACCCCTGCCGCGGCCCAGGCCGCGCTCACCCTGGCCCGCCGGTCGACGAACCTGAACGGGGTCACCATCCTGATCCCCTACATCCGCGAGCAGATCCGTTACAAGATCTTCAACCCGCTTCAGGCCACGCTGCCGGACATCGCCGCCACCATGTACGCGGTCGTCTACGACGACCTGCTGCGCCGCCCGCTGCCCAGCCGCCCGGACCCGTCGGCACCGGGCTCCCAGGGCGCCCCCGGCTCGGTCGAACGGCTGCTGGCCCCCCTGCACCGGGACGGCGTACCCACGCCGTGGAGCCCGCAGGGCGCGGCGCTGCCCGCACAACTCGCCGAGTTGTTCACCCGCCTCGACCGCTCGCGCCGGGACTTCCTGCAGGACCTCTTCGAGGAGAAGTACCTCGGTCCGGCCGGGATCACCCTCGATCCGCTCAGTGCGGAGGACCTCATGGCCATGGTGACCGGGGAGAGCGACCTGACCGGGCACCTGCAGGTGCTGATCGGTCCGACGCCCCTGCGACCCACGGGCCCGGACGGCTCCCCGGACCCGCGCGTCGCCCGCCTGAGGGAAGTGATCACGACCGGCGCCCGGGGGCTGGGGGACCGGGCGCGGCCGGGTCCGACCCGCCGGGTGCACGAGATGCTCGTCCGCGTGCTGTCCGCCGCCGCCCGCAACCTGGCGCAGGCCCAGGGCGAGGACGCCGCCTCGGGATCCGAGGCTCCGGGGGACGACGAGTTCTGGAGGACCGTCCTGGTGACCACCGTGGTCCTCGTCACGGCCTACGCATCGGCGCTGGACAACGACCCCGTGTCAGGAGGATCCGATGCCCGATGACACCCCCTTCCTGCCCGGCCCGCGCACCGAGGCGAGTCTCGACGGACCGGATCGCACCCCACCGGACACCGGCAAGCGGGCCGACCCGACCGCGGCGCCGCAGGCGGCCAAGGACCTCCCCTACAGCCGCGGTGAGGACCACCTCGACACCACCCGGCGGGACGCCTGGGAGCAGTTCGAGGGACCCTGGCGAAAGCTGATCCAGGAGATCCGGGATCACGTCACCGCCGGACTCGACGGCGGGTCCTCCCTCACGGCGTCCCAGCAGCACCTCATCGACGAGATCATCTGGTCCGCGGTGCGCGATGCGGACCTGCCGAACCGGATCGCCCCGAACCGCAGTACCCGGCTCCGGGCCGAGATCGCGACCCGGCTCGAGCGCAGGACCGCGGACGACGTCCCCGGAACGCCGACGGTCCCGACGCCCCCCAGCGGTTCCGAGAGCACTCCCCTGACGGGTGATCCCGGTGCGGTGCAGCTGCTCGTGGCGAGCGTGGTCGGGCAGTTCTCCCCTCCGGAGCTCACCTTGTTCATCCGCGACGAACTCGCGGCGACCGTGGAACGCCTCGAGCGCGAGGGGGCCACCCGCGAGGAGATCACCGACGTCATCACCCGCGCACTGTTCGCCTGTCAGGACGCCCGCGCCGTGGCGGCGACCGCCCAGCGCCTGCTCGGGTACCTGTGGCGGGGCCACCGGGACGCCCTCGGGTACTTCCAGACCATGGTCGTGGTCGGGGACCTGCTCGGCCGCACGGAACAACCGGACGACAACGAGCGGGCCGCGGTACTCGCCTACCACCTCGCCCTGCGCGGCCTGTGGCGACTCGTCCACGCCGACCGGTCGGAGTTCGTCGGCACCGCCCGACGGCTCGTGGCCATCAACACCTTCAACTCCGCGATGGGCCTGTGGCGGTTGCACCGGGAACAGGCTCGCCGGGCTCCTGATCCCGAACAGACGCGCCAGGTCGTCGCCAGCGCCCAGGCGCTGTTGACCTGCGCGGCGGCCGCGGCCCAGGACCCGTCGATCGACGAGGAACACGCCCGGGCCTGCATGCAGGCCTTGGGGCTGGCGGCCACCGATCCCCTGGACACGGTCGCGGTACTCCGACGCATCGGCGGGTTCGGGGACGCGTGGACCGAGGACAGCGTGCTGGAGGCCCGGCTGGAGGCCAGCGGTGGACTGGCCTCGGCCCTGGACGACGAACCGACCTGGTTGCCCTCCCGCATGTTCAACGCCGGCGTCTCCCTGCTGCAGGCGCCCGACCGCGAGAACGTCCGGATCGTGCACGGACGTCTCTGCCTCAATCTGATCGGCGTGGACTGGCTCCTGGGCTCCGACCCCACCGACGGCGGGCTCGCCACCCAGGGCGACACCCCCCTGGTCGACGGCTTCGACCCCGAG
Source organism: uncultured Kineosporiaceae bacterium (assembly GCA_964583765.1). Taxonomy (GTDB): domain Bacteria; phylum Actinomycetota; class Actinomycetes; order Actinomycetales; family Kineosporiaceae; genus CAZOWW01. The sequence continues at coordinate 2,062 of CAZOWW010000177.1, read as the reverse complement.
GGTCTCTCCTGCCTGGTGAACCTGGCGGGTGCGGCGGTCGACCTGTCCCGGAACCAGGCGGAGCGGGCCCTGGCCCGGGAGCTCCAGCCCTCACTGGTCGCCCTGCTCGGCATGAGGCACCTCTTCCGTCCGACCGGCGAGGGCCGACGCCTCGACCTCGCGCGGCTGAACGGGTCGCTGGAGATCCTGGGCTGGAGCACCAGCAGGCCGACCAGCGCGGAGGCGCTCCGGAGTTCGGCCCAGAAGATCCTCGACGTCCTGGCCCGGCGACACCCGCGCCCGCAGGACAGCGTCCCTTCGCGGCGCACCCGGGCAACCCGGCAGCCGGACCTGGACCGGGACGACGAGCGACGCCGCGACCGCGAGCTGCGCACCGCCGGGCTGATCCGGTGGGTGTTCGACGACGTCCTGGACAGTCCCGGCTCCGCCCTCGACGACCTCCTTCGTGAGCCCCTCGCGGCGCGGGCGGCCCCCGCGCAGGCGTTCGTCGACCGGTACCGGCCCTTTGCCGAGCCCCTGGACGATCCGATCGGGGACGGTCCGCTGATGCCGTCGGGGTTACTGGATCGCAGCGGCTGGCGGTCCTTCACCGCCGAGACCCTCCGGGGTCCGGAGAGCATGGCGACGGCCCTGCGCCGATTCGGCATGGGGTAGGTAGGGCCGGGGCAGAACGGACCGGGGTACGCCGGGCCGGGACAGGGCCCCGGATCAGGCCTCCGGGAGCGGGTCGGGCGGTAGACGTACCGCGAAGGCGACTCCGCCCTCCGGGGCCTGGCTCGCCTGCGCCGTCCCGCCGAGCCGCCGGGCGAGTTCGGCGACCAGGGCCAGCCCCAGCCCCGAGCCGACGGGGCGTCTGCCCCGGTACCGCTCGGTCAGCCGTCCGCGCTCGAACGCGATCGCGAGCTCCTCGGCGGGCAACCCGGGCCCGCCGTCCCGCACCTCCACCCGCGCCCACCCGTCCGGGTCGAGGCCCACCGCCAGCATCAGGGGCGCCCCGGCGGGCAGCACGCGCAGGGCGTTGTCGGTCAGCGCGTCGACCACCTGCCGCACGCGCTCGCCGTCCGTGCCGACGACCGGCCCGTGTCCGGGTGCCTCGACCCGCAACGGGATCCCGGCCTCCTGGGCGCGCTGGCTCCAGGCTGCGGCCGCGGCCCGCACCAGCTCGCCGAGGTCCGTGGGCGCGACCGTGATCCGGAAGTCGTCGGCCTCGAGACGGGCCAGCGCGAGCAGGTCCTCCACGCGCCGGTGCAACCGGGCGGCCTCGGCCCGGATCACCCGCACCGCCCCGGGCACCTCCTCGGCGTCCAGCGCCTCGTCCGACAGTGCCTCGGCGTAGCCGGTGATCACGGTCAGCGGGGTGCGCAGCTCGTGGCTGACCGTCAACAGGAAGCGGCGGCCCCGCTCCTCGCTCTCGCGCAGGGCCGTGGCCAGGTGGTTCATCGCCTCGGCCACCTCGGCGACCTCGACGGGGGAACGCACCTCCACGCGCACCTCCCGCTCACCGGCGGACAGCCGGCGCGCCGCCAGGGTCAACCGGGACAGCGGACGGCGCACCGTGCGGGCGAGCAACAGCCCGGCCAGTCCGCCGCCGGCCAGACCCAGCACGAGCGCCCAGAGCACCCGCCGGCGTTGGGCCGCGGTCATTCCGGTCACCGCGCGGCGGCGTTGGGCCAGCAGCACGACCTCGGTCCCGCCCTGCGCCTGTGCGGGCACGGCGACCAGCACCCAGCCGACGCCGGCCACCGTGCGTTCGGTGGAGACCTCGGTGCCGGCGCGGGCCGAGGCCACGTCCGCCGCGGTGAACGGCCGCCCGGGAGCGTTGCGTCCGGGCGGCACGAGCTCCACGGCGAGGCCGCCCACCCGCAGCCGGCGCTCGGTGCGGCGGACCGCCGCGGGCAGCCCGTCGGAGAGCAGGTCCGCCGCGGATTCGGCCCGGCTGCGCAGCACCGCCAGCGCCTGGTCCGTGTTGGCCGCCGAGGAGTAGCGGACGAGAGCGATCCCGGTGGTCAGGGCACTGAACACGATCGCGGCGACCACGACGGCCACGATCCGCGCGGTCAGC
>CAZOWW010000176.1:0-9205 GCA_964583765.1 uncultured Kineosporiaceae bacterium | reverse complement strand
CGCCGCGCATTGCCGCCCGCTATGCCCCACCGTGTCGCAAACTCACCTCAACCCCGGTGAAAGACGGCGGTTGGTGCCTATCACCCGCTCCCCGACTCGTTCGGCTGGGGCGAAGTCTCGTCGGGCTCAGGGGCTGCGGTGGCGTCCGGCCCACCAACCCGGGTGGCGCGCGCTGAGTGTGTGGTGGCAGCCATACCGGCGCTGGGTGCGCAAGGACAGGTAGCTCAGCCCACCGATCGGGATGGGTGCCCAGAATTCGAACAGCCGCCACGAGACCACGGCGAGCACCGCGATCGGACTTGGCGTTCCGAAGCCCACCAGGGAAGGCACCATGACTCCCTCGACGACCCCCAGGCCGCCTGGGCTGATCGGTAGGGAGCCCACCAGGGCGGCGATGGAGTAGGCCACGAGCAGGCTCACCGGGTCGGTGCGCTCGCCGTAGGCGGCGAGGAACGCCCACAGCGACGCCGCATCGAAGATCCAGTTTCCGGTGGCCCACAGGGCCGATGTGCTCAGGGCCCCCCGGTCCGCCAGGAGTTGGTCGAGCTGGCGCACGGCGCTGGACACGGCATGCTGCGCCCGCGAGCGCAAGGTGCGTGGCAGTCGCCGGATGACGGCCTGGAAAGGTTCGCCGGTGGTGGCCGGTTGGCGGGCGTGCAGGACGAGGGCGAGCAGGATGCCGGCGATCAGGATCGCGCCGACGAGGGCGGCCGTGATGTAGCCGCGGTTCAGTCCCAGCACCGGGATCGACACGATCAGGGCCAGCCACAGCAGTACGGCGAGCATCAGGGTCGAGGTGGCACCCTGTACCGCGATGCCGACTCCCGCGTCGCCGGGCGAGGCACCGCCTTGCTGGAAGAGCCGGTAGCGCAGGGCGCCGGAGGTCGCGGCGCCCCCGGGCAGGAGGTGGCTGACGCCGAGCCCGGCGAGGTCGCTGCGCAGCAACCAGGAGAATCCAGGCCGTGCGTCGGGCAACATGCTGCGGGTGAGCAGGGTGTAGCTGACGAGGCTGGCGGCTTCCAGGGCCACGGCCGCTGCCGCGCCCCAGGGGTTGACCGTGCGCAGTAGCCGCAGAGCGGCCTCGGTACCGGCGACCTGCGGCAGCACGAAGTAGTCCAGGACTGCGAGCAGGGCCAGCACGCTCGCCCCGCGGCGCAGCCAATGCAACACGGCCGACCGGTGATCGCTCCGGTCATTCATCAGGCTGCGCACAGCTCCGGCACGGTCCGGGGCAACCGAAATGGCTGATCCCTCCTTGCCCGCCACAAGCGCTCGACCAGGCAGGCCTGCTGCCCAGAGGACATCTGCACGAGGATTGCTGCTCGGGTCGCTGCTCGGGTCGCTACTCGGCGCACGGTGACAAGGACGGTGATTCCGCGGCAGTCCATGGACCTGACGGCGGCCAGGTCGACCTCGACCCGGGCGGATGCTGCATCAATATGACGCTCACCAGGCCGGATTCCGGCGTTGCGGCCACCGCGAGGCAGATTTCGACGGCCACCGCGGAGATCGGGACTGGGCGAGGGGCAACCAGCCCCCCTGCGAACCTGCGCGGATGGGGCTGCCGGCGAAAACGTGACGGACATTCATCCTCCAGCCCGACGACTTCCACCGCACCGGTGGCAAGCGGGCAGGGGCTGGACCCGCGACAGGCCCGAAACGTTGCGGCCCTGGACTGCTCGATCAGGCCAGGCGGCTGGCTTGCTGAGCATTCGAAGGCTACTCGTCGCGAGTCTTCCGCGAGGTGCTGTGGTCCCCTCCCCACACGGAAGATCACACCGTCGGCGACCCGACGCCCGCAGGTTTGACCTTGTGCGGGCCACGAATGCGGTGGCACTCCTGGTCCTGCCGCCACGTGCCCTCCTCCTCCCAGCGGTCGACCCGCTTGTGCGTCGAGTCGCACAGCCCGAACCGCTCCGGCGAACTCCACAACAGCACCCCCGATCCATCCGATGATCCGGCCATGGCCGGGTCCGACCAGTCGCCGTTCAGTGCTGCAGGGGCAGGACCAGCGCCGCAAAGACCGGTGAGTCACCGTAAGGCTGGAGCTTGCCGATCTACTCGTGTCCCCAATGGGGGTAGATGTTCAACGGCAGGTTGTCCTGCCGGACGAGGACGACTCCCCCGCACCCGGAGTGATCTACCGCGTCACCGAGCCCCGAGAGTCGGTCGGTGGTGGGCCGGCGGTGGCCGCATCGCGCAGGTCGCGATGGATCTGGGCCGCAGCACGTAGATCATCGTCCTGGGCTTCCTCCAGTGTGATCATCGCGTTGTTCGCCCCGGGCAGAGCGCTCAGGATCTCGTCCAGCTTGCGCTGGGTGACAGCCTGTTCGCGGGCCTGCGTGTGCTGGATGACGAAGACCATGGCCACGGTGATGGCGGCGACTATCGTCTGGAAGACCGCCGCCCAGCGGTCGGGGAAACCGAAGATGGCGATGCAGGCCGCCCCCGCGGCATCGGTAACCACGATCGTCCAGGCGACCGTCGGGTGGGTCGTCCATCGGTCGAGTGCGTGCAGCAACCGGCTCCCTGGGTCGCTGGAGACGTTGCGCCGAGGACGGATGCCTTCTGACCTCAGACCGCGCAAGGGACCACCTTCTGTGATCATGGTAGCCCCGAGCCATTCGACCAGGGGATGAATCGTGCCGCAGATTCCGCGGCCCAAGCCCGCGACCGCCTACGGCATGGATGGATGGTCCGATTGTTGCGACATGCCTGACACGGCGCGCGTCCAGTGCTGTTTGACTGCCCACATGGGTGACTCGGCGCGTCGGATATCAGGTCGGGTGGTGACTCGATTGCTCGTTGCGGTGGCGCCGGGTGTGGCCACCCTCGCCGTTTTCTGGTTCTTGGTGCGCACCCTCTTCCCGACACCTTGTTCCTGCCTGGTCGGATGGGCCAGGCTGTCGGTAGCCGACGCCGCTACTGGCGGCCTCTGGCCGCACCCGCAGGGTCGACCAGGTGGCCCCGATCCCGTCCGGAGCGCCCGGATCGGTTCACGGGTGGGCCCTGCCTGGCCGCGTGACGTGGGCTGCGCCGACCGGTGGCGACAGCGCTGGTCCACGGTCGTTCAACGCCGTGTGAGGAGCTGGCCATGACACCGGTCCCAGGAGATTGGTTGCTCACCTCGGGTGAGAGAGGAAACCCCGCGACCCGTCTGGACGACCGGCACCCGCAAAAGGTCGCCTGGTCCGACGGCAACGAAGTGCGCCCGTTGGTGCACGGGGCAACCTACTTCGCCGAACTTCTCGCCGGGGTGAATGAGCTGCGGGCCGGTGACGTGCTGCTGTTCACCGACTGGCGCGGTGATCCCGACCAACTACTCAACGGGCCCGGCAGCGAGGTCGCCCGCGTGCTGTGTGCGGCGGCGCAACGCGGCGTGCTGGTCAGGGGGCTGCTGTGGCGGTCCCATCTGGATCGGCTGCAGTTCAGCGCCGCCGAGAACCGACACCTGGGCGCGGATATCGAGGCGGCTGGCGGGAAGTGCCTGTTGGACATGCGGGTCCGCCCCGGCGGTTCGCATCATCAGAAGTTCGTGGTGCTGCGCCATCCGGGCCGACCGGAACTGGACGTGGCCTACGTCGGCGGGATCGATCTGTCGCACAGCCGACGTGACGACGCCGCGCATGCTGGGGACCCTCAGGCACAGCCGATGGCCGCCGTCTACGGGAGCCGGCCGCCGTGGCATGACATCCAGTTGGCGATCCGCGGCCCGGCGGTCGGTGACGTGGAGGCCGTCTTCCGCGAGCGGTGGAACGATCCCGCGCCATTGAGCCGTGATCCCGTGCGGCGACTGCGCGCGCTCGTGCAGCGCGAGGACACGCGTGCGGACCCGTTGCCGGCGCAGTTGGCGGATCCGGCGCCGCGAGGTGTCCACACCGTCCAGCTCCTGCGTACGTATCCCAACCGCCGGCGAGGCTATGGCTTCGCGCCGGAAGGCGAACGGAGCATCGCGCGCGGCTACCTCAAGGTGTTGCACCGGGCCAGGTCCTTGATCTACATCGAGGATCAGTACTTGTGGTCGCCGCAGGTGGCCAGGCCCTTCGCCGACGCCTTGGCCGCGAATCGGGAGCTGCACCTGATCGCGGTCATCCCACGTTTTCCCGGCCAGGATGGTCGGTTGTCGCAGCCACCGAATCTGGTCGGCCATCAACTGGCGCTGGAAGCGCTGAAGCGCAGCGGCGGGGACCGGGTCGCCGTGTATGGGGTCGAGAACCACGAAGGGACCCCGGTGTACGTCCATGCCAAGGCCTGCATTGTCGATGACGTCTGGGCGTCGGTGGGCTCGGACAACTTCAACCGGCGCTCGTGGACCCACGACTCCGAACTCAGTTGCGCGGTCCTGGACGAGCACTTCGACCCACGGGAACCGCTCATTCCCGGGGCGGACGGCCAGCGGGCCCGCGTCTATGCCCGCGAGTTGCGCCTGACGCTCGCCCGCGAGCACCTCGACCGTTCCGAAGGAGACGACTCGGACCTGTGTGAGCCGCGCACAGCCTTCCAGGCCCTCGTTCGCTCCGCCGTCGCGCTCGATGCGTGGCACGCAACTGGCTGCCGTGGCCGACGGCCACCGGGACGGCTTCGGACCTACCCGATTCCGACGGTGCCGCGGTGGAGCAGGATCTGGGCAACATCCCTGTACAACAGCCTCTTCGACCCTGACGGCCGCCCCACGGCGCTGAGACGGGCCAACACCTTCTGACCGGTGGATGCAACAGTGCCGAGAAACCTGCCGGATGAATCCGTCCGCCCTGTGGCACAGGTGACCTTCCGGTCAGGAACCGGCCCGCGCCGGGGCAAGCCGGCGAGCTGCCCGGTCGTCATGGCGTCGGTCGCTGATCGAGGTGAGGACGACTCTCTGACATCGCGTGCGCAGGAGGGCGGTCCGGAATCGCCGTGTCCGGGCAGGTCTGGGACGATGACGGTGGGGGTCGAGGTGGCGGCGTGCCGCGCCTTGGCCCGAGGTTCACGGTCGACGACCTGAGGGGGCCCTCGTGGCAACCTGGCTCATGTTCGTGGTGGCTGCGCTCGTCGCGGCCGTGATCGGCTTCGGTACGGCCGCGAAGTGGTTGTTCATCATCGCGGTCGTCCTGCTGGTCATAGGCCTGGCCGGCCTGGGCCGGGGCCGACGCAACCGCGTCTAGGAGATGTCGCAACGGACGCGGAGGTCCTGGTATGGCGAAGGTTGCGGTCGTGGCGCACGCCGGTAAGAGTTTCGGCGGCGGTCTGGAGGAGCTCCGCAGCGTCCTGGACGGAGAAGGACACCCGGATCCACTCTGGTACGAGGTCTCCAAGAGCCGCAAGGCACCCAAGCGCATTCGCCGCGCGGTGGCAGAGGGCGCCGACCTCGTGTTCGTCTGGGGAGGCGATGGGACGGTGCAGCAATGCATCGATGCCGTGGCCGGCAGCGGGGCGGTCATCGCCATCCTTCCCGCCGGAACGGCGAACCTGTTGGCCACCAACCTGGGAGTCCCGACCGATCTCACCGCGGCGGTATTGGTCGGGTTGCACGGACGGCACCGGCTGCTCGACACCGGATCGGTCAACGGCGAGCACTTCGCCGTGATGGCCGGGGCCGGCCTCGACGCAATCATGATCAAGGAGGCCGACGCCGGGATGAAGGACCGGGTCGGTCGCATGGCCTACCTGTGGACCGGCGCCAAGAGCCTGAATGCACGTCGGGTGAAGGCGGTCGTCACGGTGGACGGGCGGTCCTTCTTCGACGGCAGCATCTCGTGCGTGCTGGTGGGCAATGTGGGCAAGGTCATCGGCGGGATCGAGGCCTTCGAGGGGGCGCGACCGGACGACGGACTGCTCGATCTGGGCGTGGTCACGGCGAAGAACCGGCTCCAGTGGGCCCGGACCCTGGGGCGGGCGGCCCTGGGTCGGACCGAGAAGTCACCCTTCGTCGAAACCACTCGCGGGAAGAAGTTCACGGTTCGGTTCGATCGACGTTTCCCCTATGAGCTCGACGGCGGTGCGCGGTCCGCGTCGAAGAAGTTGCGGATCAAGGTTCATCCGTCGTCGATCGCGATCTGTGTCCCGGCCCAGGCTCAGGCCGAGGCCGAGGCCGAGTAGTGCGGTGCCGCAGAGCGAGGATCACCGCCGAGGTGCCGGTGAACCAGGCCAGACCGTAGAGCCAGCCGGCGGCGACGTCGGTGGGCCAGTGCACCCCGAGCCAGATCCGCGACCAGCCCACCAGAGCGGCATAGGCTGCGGCGCCGGCCCAGACGGCGCGGCGAGGCCAACCGGCGCGGACTCGGGCCGTCAGGGCCCACGCGCAGGAGGCCGCGAACAGCGTCGCCGCGGTCGTGTGGCCCGAGGGGAATGCCGGGCCTCCCGCCGTGCCGGCCCAGTCCAGCGGTGATGGTCTCGCTCGTCCGACCGAAGCATTGATCCGAAGTCCCAGGTAGACCCCGCCGCTGGCGATACCCGAGAGCAGGAGCCCGGCCCCCAGGCGCCGGCGCAGGTCTGCCCCGTTTCCGCCGGCGAGTGCGCCGACCGCGATCAGGGCGGGCAGGGTCACGGTGGTCACCCCACCCCAGGTGACGGCCCGGGCGAAGGTCGTGTCGGCGGACGTGCGGTGGGAGATCACCCAGGCGTGGACACGCTCGTCCAGCCCGGGAATGACAGTGCCCTGTCTGGTGACCCAGATGGTCAGCAGGGCGAACGCCAGGCTTCCGGTCACGCAGGCGATGGTGTACCTGATGGGCGATGCCCCGGACGGGGGCGGTGCGACCTGGTCGAGATCCACGACCACGGCCGAGGTGTCCGTGTGGCCCGCGGCGGTGGGAGAGACCACCTCTTGGACCATGCCCAGGACCGACTCCGCCTCGGGCGCCGTCGCCGGGTCTTCGTCGGGGCGCTCGGAGGGCCGGGTCACGGATGTCTCCTCCTCCTCTTGTGGTGCGGGTCCCCCGGTCGTCGGCTCACTGCGTCGGGCCGGGGTCCGCGGTACCTCGTCGGGGCAGGAGTGTCGTGATCACCAGGAGCAGCCACAGCCCGCCGCCCAGAGCACCCACGAGGACATCGCTGGGGTAGTGCATCCCTCTGTACAGCCGCGAGAGCCCCACCACGACCGGGACGCAGTAGAGGGCGCCAGCGGCGATCCGCGTGGCCCGCCGTCGACCGTACGTCCACATCAGCAGGACGGCCAGACAGCCGTACAGGGCCATCGCCGCCGCGGTGTGACCGGAGGGGAAGCTCGACGTCGGCGGCGCCGCGTCCAGTTCTGTGACCGGGGGGCGGGGGCGGTGCACCGTGGCGGTCACGGCCAGGAACACCAACAGCTCCCCGGCGATGGCCGCGACCACGACCCAGGACTCGTACCAGCGACCCAGTCGCCACCGCAGGAACAAGACCACGACGACGGTGACCGCGATGGCCGTGCGGGTGTCCGCCAGACCACTGCCGAACATCGTGATCGTGTTCCAGAATCCCGTCCGGTGAGCCGCCAGCCACACGTCGGCACCGCGGTCCCAGGAGTGTCCCAGCCCGTGAGCAAGAACCGAGGTGATGAGCAGGCCGATCAGGGAAAGCGCAGCCCACAGCACAACGGCCCCGCCGACCAGGCGCAACGCCACGATCTTCCGGCCACCGACCGGGCGAGGGCACCGCGGCACGCGTTCTCGGTTGCGAGGGGAGGTCGGGGCAGACAGCTGGGCAGACATCACATAGGCCCTTCATGATCGGGCTGGCCCCCGCACTGTTGGTACCCGCTGCGATGCCGCCGAAACCCTGGTGGCCGGCCTTCCCCGGATCACGGGCGCCGCCACCCGGCGCCCGTCAGACCCGGCGGTAGCGGGCCTCAGCCAAGCCGTAGACACCGAACGCCACGAGGGTGAAGGAAGCCACCAAGGCGAGTGCCGTTCCGTAAGGGTGCTGCAGAAGTGTGCGCAGCGCGCCGTCAAGGCCGCTGGCCTTCTTCGGATCGAAGGTCCACGCCGCCGAGACCACCAGGACGCCGACCAGCGCAAAGACGGCCCCGCGGCCCATCGTGCCGATCCGTCCGAGGTTGACCACCAGTTGACGCAACTTCGGGGGCACTGCCTTGAAGTACCGCAGGAACGACAGCCGCCAACCCTGCACCACCAACGCCACACCGACTCCGACGATCACCAACCCGATCAAGGCCACCAGCCAACGTCCACCGGTGTATCCCATGACGCGGGCCGTCCACGCCTGCTGCTGGGAGGACTGGCTTGACCCGGAGCCGAGAAGCGCCGAGACGGCTGTGGCGGCCAACACCAGATAGGCGATTCCACGCGCCAGGGACTGCAATCGCGGCCCGGCCTTCCTGCCCTCCCCGACCACACCGATCGCGGCCTCGGACAGCCTCCACAGCGCGTAGCCGAGGAATCCCAGGGCGAGCAGAGCGACGAGGACGCTGCCGTAGGGCTTGGTCAACAGTTCCTGCAGCGCGCCCTTCTGATCGGCCGGCTTGCCCCGCGCGCCCTGGGCGAGCAGCACACCCAGAATTCCGATCATGATCCACACCACCCCACGAGCCGTCAAGCCGGCCCGTGCTGCCCAGTCCATTGGCTTGCTGGCCGCAGCCCCCGCCGCAGCACTCTTGATTCCGCCAGCCTTGCCCCCAGCACCACCGGACAAATCTCGCCCAAGCCTCATGACCCGACGTTACGCCGCTCCCCCGGATCCACCAGCTGAACAGTGAGCCTTTCCGAGAAACGATCCGTAACGCTGTGTGAGTCACACTCCCAAGCGTGACCTGATAGCGCCAGCCGTCGGCTTCTTCGAAACGGGACAGTTGGGCGCCGGGGTGGGGCCGTTCACGTCAGGTGATCACCCGCATGTCGTCCGGCCAGGTCTTCAGCTGGTCGAGGGGGCGGCCGTGTGTGCCAGGGCAGGCGCGAAGGAGCCCGGTGAGTTCGACCACGCCGGCGTCCTTGAGGTCCCGCGGGCTCCCGTCCGGCCGACGCCCGCAACGCGACCGACCCGCTGAGCCCCACCACCGCGCCGCCGGCAACTTCCACACTCAGGTCCTTGGACCACCCGGTAAGCTCATGCACCTGGAAAGTGCCCCCATGAACTGGTCTGGATATGGTCTCAACAACCCAATCCTCCCAGGTCAGAGGGCACTTTTCACATTTCGATCAAGCTCATTCAAGACCGCGATGAATACTCAGGGCCAGGTCTTGGGCTCGACCGACTACTTGTCGTCTGTCCGCGTGGATGTCTTCGTCTG
>CAZOWW010000175.1:0-9221 GCA_964583765.1 uncultured Kineosporiaceae bacterium | reverse complement strand
GTGAGGAGCCGGTCGACGACGGCGGCGTTGATGGTGATGCGCAGGGTGGCTTGACGGGTGGGCTGGTGGTAGCGGATCTGGAGCTGGAAGGTGTCGAACAGGTCGCGTTGGTGGTCCCGGGGAGGGTCCGTGACCTGGAGTTGGGTGAGGGGCAGGGCGTCCAGGAGCGCGAGGTCGCCGGTCTTCTCGGGTGCGGGGGATCCGGCCAGGGCGTCGAGTTTGGTCTGTGTGGCGGCGCGGCGGGTGGCAGCGTTCGACCGGGCGCAGCCCCGCGGCCAGGGCCGCGGCGTGGACGATGCCGGGCAGGTCGATCAGGTAGCCGCTGCGGCGCCAGGGCCGAGCAGTGACCACGACCAGGCCACCGGGTTTGAGGAACGGCACACAGCTGGTCAGGACCACGGTGATGTCGTCGGCCAGGCCCAGGCGGTTGCGCCGGGCCAGATTCGTGGGCCGCCGCCCGCCGGGATCGAAGTGGTCGGCGGCCTCGGGCCGGCCGAGGACTCGGACGGGTTTCTCGTTCGTGGTGTCGATGTCGGGGGTGTAGGTGTCGTGGAAGCGGCGCAGGGGTCCGTGGCGGTGGTCGACGCGCCCGTGCATGGTCTTGCCGTAGGGCGGAGACATCACCACGAGGTCGACGCGGCCGGTCAGTACCGCGGGTAGGACCTCGCCGAGCCGGATCGCTTCGCCCCGGTGGACCACCGTCTGCCCGGTGGCGCCCTGGGCGCGGGCCCAGGCCGCATTCGCGGCGACCAGGGTGGTCCAGCGATGTTCGCAGTCCACGCCGATCGCATCGCGCCCGGCGTGCACGGCTTCCACCAGGGTCGTGCCGATCCCGCACAGCGGGTCCAGGACGAGGTCCCCGGGCCGGGAGTACTCGGTGATGATCCGCTTGGCGAGGTCGGGCCACCTCCGCGCAGGGTGCGCGACCGAGCCGGGCACGAACCGTCCGCGTCGTTGGGCGGCCGCCGAGCGTTGACCGACCGGCCACACCGACAGTCCTGGCCCCGAGAGCGACGAGCAGCGGCGGCTACGTCACCAGGCGTGCACCCTGGTCTTGATCGGCTTGGCGGTCCAGGAGCGCTCTCAGGTCGACGGCAAGGGCGTCCGGGTGGGTCTGGATGCCGAGCTGATCGCGGAAGCGATCGCCGCCGCTATAGGGGAGCTCCGGACGTCATGAGTTTCGAGCGTCGAGGGTCCACTCGGGGCGATCGTCACGCCCGACTGGGGATGTATTGAGGGGACCGAAGCCGTCCCGACAGCCACGGTGCCGGCGGCGGTGCCCATGGCGCCTGCGGGACTGGCCTCGGGAGTTCGTGCGGATGGCGCTCAACAGGGACAGGCCGAGATTGCCGTTGACGATCATGTGGTGGCTGCATAGCGTCCGGACTCGAGTCACGATCGGTGGATCACGCACCCTGTGCCTGACCGGAGGAGAAGGATGGAGGTGAGTGCTGATGGGGTCCTCGTTCACCGAGTATCGGGGGCACGGGTTCTGGACCCGGGACGGCAAGCTGGAGATCTGGCTGCACGAGCTGGTGTGCGCCGTCGATCGCTTGCCGGCTCCACCGGACTGGTTGCGGCAGGCGCGAGAGGCCTGGCACCTGCAGGCCACCGTTGGGTTCGGCGGGTGTATCGACGCGGGGCTGGACCAGTGGCTGGGTGATCAAGCCGATCGCGTCGTCACGCTGGTCGGCCTGGCGGCAGATGCGTTGGGTCACCTGCGCGAGCAGCAGGTCTTGCGTTGTGAGGCATTGAACAGCGCAGGTCTCGGCGGTCAGGGAGCCACCTGGACACGCGACCTTGCGGTCGACGTGGTCGTCCCCGTCGCCCAGGCATTCCTCGATCTCCTTGCGCGGCGCATCGAGTGGGATGCCTCGACCCCACCCATGGTGTAGGGACCGCTGGCTCCACCCAGCCCACGAGGGGAAACCCACTGGCGTCCGAGCCGGGCAGGTGCGATGGCTGGTCGTGGTCGGTCCGGGCCTGAGCCGTAGCCGTTCACGGGGGCCAGTCTCGAACGCCCATTTCCTGGCCCGGTCATGGGTTGTCTTGGCGGACACCCGAGACCTACCACCAGGTGAGTCTCAGGTGGGGGACCGCCACCTCAACTTCCACGACGTCCGGGGCAACCGCGGTTCCACCGGCTGGGCAGCCAGCGGACCGGGTGCGGCGATGGGCACGACCCGAGGGCGGGATGGAGATCGAGGTGGTGTTGACCGGCTCGGGAGCTCGGTCCGATCCACGTGATCGTGGTCCCGCGCTGGTTCCTACTGCGTGGGCTGTTCGGCGGTGAGCAACGCGCGCTTGCGGACGATCGGCACGGACAGCGTCTTGTACCCGGCCTCGTGGAAGAGCACCACCATCCGGTCGCGCTCGTAGGCCATGACCGTGCCCGCGCCCCACTCGGCGTGTCGCACGACGGTCCGCACCGGGAACGGCTGGCGCTGCTTGGCGTGTGTGCGGGCGTGCGGGTGGGAAGGGCCGTCGGCGCAGTTGTCGCAGTGCCCGCAGGTACCGTTCATCGCCTCGCCGAAGTAGCCGAGCAGGGCCCGGCCGCGGCATCCGCTGGTCTCGGCGTACTGGCGCATCATGTCGGTCCGGGAGCGCCGTAGCGTCTGCTGCCGGGCGACCTCGCGTAGCGCGATGTCGGCCGCCTCGGCGGGCGGTGGGGCGTGGCGTGGCACCGTCAGCCGGCCGCCGGCCGTGATCCCTACCGCGCCGGTCCGCTCCAGGAGGGTGAGCAGGTGCGTGAGGCGGCGTGCCGGCAGTCCGGTCGTGCGGGCCAGCGCCGTGCGGGTGAGGGGGGTCCCGTCGGCCTGCGCACCGTGTCGGATCGCCGCGGCCAGCTCCATCAGCTCGGCATGTGCGGGTGCCCCGCCGGCGAAGAACCGCTGCAGTGCCACGTCCTCGGAGCGGAAGAACAGCACGGTGGACGCGTCGGCGCCGTCCCGGCCGGCCCGCCCGATCTCCTGCACGTAGCTGTCCGGGGAATCCGGCAGTGCCGCGTGGAAGACCCAGCGGATGCCCGGCTTGTCGACCCCCATCCCGAAAGCGCTCGTCGCGACCATGACCGGGATCTGGTCGGCCATGAAGTCGGCGTGGCGCCGGTCCCGCTCGCGGGTCGGTAGCCCGGCATGGAACGCGGTCGCCGCGATCCCGGCGGCCCGAAGCCGCTGCGCGAGGTCCTCGCTGGCGGCCCGGGTCGGCGCGTAGACGATCCCCGGGGACGGTTGTGCGGCTATCCGTTCCAGGAGCGCCCGTCGGCGTCCTTCCTCGCTGGTGCAGCGGACCGCCGCCAGCCGCAGGTTGGGTCGGTCCAGCCCGGCGACCACGACGAACGGGTCGCGCATCCCCAGGACGGTGGCGATGTCCTCGCGAACCGGTGGCGAGGCGGTCGCGGTCAACGCGACAACGGGCGGCCGGCCGAGGTCAACGATCATGTGCCCGAGGTGGAGGTAGTCCGGCCGGAAGTCATACCCCCAGGACGACACGCAGTGCGCCTCGTCCACCGCCACCAACCCCGGTTGCAGGGAACGGACCTCCCCCAGCCGGGCGGGATCGGCCAACTGCTCCGGGGTGATGAACAGGAACCGGGCCCGCCCCTCGCGCAGCTCACGCAGGGCGGACTCGTTCTGCCTCGGCGTCTGTGCGGAACTGATCCGCACGGCGAGCCCCGGATCGCCGCGTCCGTTCAGCCCGGCGATCTGGTCCTGCTGCAACGCCAGCAGGGGGCAGACCACGACCGTGACCCGTCCCATCACCATGCCCGGCACCTGGTAGATGGCGGACTTGCCGGCCCCGGTCGCCAGCACCACGACCGCGTCGCGCCGCCGGAGCAGGGCCTTCATCGCCCCGAGCTGCCCCGCGCGCAGCGAGTCCCAACCGAAATGCCGCCGGGCCGCGCGGCGCAACCGCCACCCGCGAGGAAGGAGTTCCATCGAGCGCCGAGCCTACCCACGCCGGCCCGCAGAGGTCGGCCGGGCCTGCAGATAGCGGTCGTCCCGGCGCCGGTGCCCTAGTAGAAGCCGAAGGAGGTGCTCGCCCTGGCGGGGCGACCACCAGGGCGTCCGCCGAGACCAAGACACCGCCGCGTGTGAGTGGGGGAGGGATCATCAACGGGCGAGGGCTGTCTGCCTGTCCCCCCGAGTAGCATGATCAGCGATCAGAATGCTGACCAACTACCTCCCCACAACCCCCAGTGGCTGGCTGTACGTAGTTGCAGGATCGGGGCGCGTGACAATCGCGGCTGTGAATGCACCCACTGGACGCCGCCCGCGGCGGCCCCGCCTTCGCCATCAAGGAGCACCCCGGCTACCGGCAGGCCAGCACGACCCTGCCCCCGGCGGCAGCCTGCTGCTGTTCACCGACGGGCTGGTCGAACAGCGCCGACACGCCTCCGCCGAGGGCCTTCACCTGATCACCTGCGCCTTCGCAGGTGCCGCCGCCGATCCGCAGGCCCGAGCTTGCCTCGGGCGTCACTCACCCAGGGCTCATCGAGTTGATCACTCGATCTCCGACCACGGGCAGGACGAATGCGCTGGTCAGAGCGGTGGTGGTGTGGTTCGTACGCTGCGACCTCAGGCCCTCCTGAGGTGACTCGAGCCCGTCCATCCTGCTACGCGAGTGGGACAGCCTCCTCGACCACCAGCCTGCGGAGTACCCGCAGGTCGTGGCCTGTTTCCCCTGTGTGCCGGGACGGGCCGGGGGCGCCTGGCCCTGACCAGCGAGTATCACAGTGTGTTCTCTGTCTGAGAGTCCCGAATGGCGATCGTGGAACGGTTCGTGGGACGACACGCCGACGGGTTTCGCTCCACGCCAGCGAGTTTCTGACCCTCGGCTTCGCGGTGATCAATGACTGGATCTTGGTGTGACCTGCACCGTTACCGGCATTCCAGGCTCGGGGGAGAGGATTCGAGGTCGCTGCGCCTGGAGCGGGCCTCACCGGCTTCTCTGGTTGGGGGCTGGTCACAGTGAGTGATCCATTCAGGTCAGCGTCCCGATTGTCGGAGTGGGTGCCGTGTCTGCCCGGCCCGGATCACGGTGAACGCGCCGCCTGCGGATGCCGCGAGCCCAGTCGCACACCGGGGCCACGGCCCGCGGGGTGAGCACCGCCCCACTCCCCAATTGCGCTATCAGGGCCCGGCAAATAGCCCCAGTGTGCGTCGGCCGCGGCACAGGTCGAGCGCCCATCTGATCGCCGTCCACTTGGCTGCCGGCCCCGACGACCCGGCCCTGCCCGAAGCCCCCTACAGCTTGGCTAGGGAGCGCTCCAGGTTGGTGTTCATCGTGGTCAGCAGGCGAATGGCCGCCCGCAGATCGGCCGGGTCGGCGGTGGCAAGCATGTTCTGCCTGCTCTGCTCGAACCTCGTGTCGCCGCGACGGACGAGGTCCGTGCCGGCGGGGGTCAGCGCGATCGTGTGTTCGCGACGATTCCGGGGCGAGGGGGCGACGGTCATCCACCCGGCGGTCACGGCGGTGTCGATCTGGCGGCTGATGGTGCCCTTGGTCAAGCCGAGTCGGTCGGCGATGGCCTGCTGGTTGAGGGGGCCGGGATGGGCATCGACCACGCTGAGGACGAGGAACTGGGCCAGTGAGATGTTCAGCTCGGTTCGGAACACCGCGTCCCCCCCGCGTTCCATCATGCCGGTCACTCGACGCATGAGGTACCACAAGGTCGCCAGGTCGTTCGGGAGCGGCTGGGAGCTGTCCATGCTCGCCATCGTACCCCAATGTTTGACAGGCAACCGTTGCACATGCAACCGTTGTCAGGCAAGCGATGAGGGAGATGATGATGCGAGTCCTACTGGTGTTCGATCACCCGTACACCCTTTCCTCGGCCGACAACGTCGCCCACCAGCGCAGCTTCTCGGCGGCCCTGGCTGCCGCCGCCATCCGCGGTCTTGCGCGGGCCGGTCACGACGTGGACGTCGTCGACCTGGCCGCCGACGGCTTCCAGCCAACGATGAGCCGTGAGGATCTCGTTGCCTGGCGCACGGCACGGGTGGTCGATCCGCGCGTCGATGACTATCAGCAGCGCCTCATGAGCGCCGATCATTTGATCTTTGTGTTCCCGGTGTGGTGGGAGGCGATGCCGGCTGCCACCAAGGGTTTCCTCGACCGTGTCCTGGTCAAGGGCATGGTCTTTGAGGAACGTCCCGGGTCTCGCGGCAACCCGTTCCACAGTCTGATGACGCGTCTTGGCGGGGTCACCGTGCTGTCGGTGATGGCGACGCCGGACAAGGTGTACCGCTGGTGGTTTCGGGATCCCCTGACCAAGATTCTCTTCAAGGGGATGTTCGGCAAGATCGGCGTGAAGAACCTGACCTGGATCAACTTCGATCGGGTGGCCGACCGGAGTCCGCAGAAGCGGGCGCAGATGCTGGCGGATACCGAGGCCCGTTTCGCGGCGTTCCAGCCAGCAGGGGTACCGGCGCGGTAGCGCCGGCGCTGCGGCGCGGCCGACCAATGAGTCCGTGTCATCGCTACCCAAATTTGGATTAAGCGTTTACTTAGTTGGAGGCGGATGATGGTCGTTCCCCTGTCCAGGGGTAGGCGCGGGCGGTATGGCGTCGATGGGCCGTACATTCTGTTGGCCATGGCGTGCGTAGCGGCCGTGGGGGTGGCAGCCGGGACATACGTGACCGCCATCCTGGGCGTTGCCTGGGGATGGATACCGTTCTCAATCACTGGGTTGATGCTGTTTTGTGGCGTATTCCACCTGCATGCGACGCTCCGGGGCAAGTTCGAGGTGTGGGCCGGCCTGCTGGAGGACCTACATCTGGACGGCGGAGAACGGCTGCTCGACCTAGGATGCGGGCGTGGAGCGGTGTTGCTGATGGCGGCGAAGTACCTGACCACCGGGCAGGCCGTCGGGGTCGATCTATGGCGCTGTGTGGATCAGTCGGGCAATGCCATCGAGACCACCGAACGCAACGCCGCCATCGAAGGTGTCCGTGACCGGGTAGAGCTGCGCACCGCGGACATGACAGACCTGCCGTTCCCTGATGAGCAGTTCGACATCGTCATCTCCAGCTTGGCGATCCACAACATCAAGGCGGCCGGTGGGCAAATTCGCGCCATTGACGAGGCGCTACGGGTACTTCGCCCCACCGGCCGGATGGTGATCGTAGATATCGAGGCCGTGGACTCCTATCGGCAACATCTGATTAAACGCGGCGCCAGTGATGTCCACCTGCGTTCGCTGGGCTGGCGAATGTGGTGGGGCGGCCCCTGGCTTGCGACCTCTGTCATTACCGCCGTCAAGCCGGGCGAGAACTCCGACGCCCGGTAGGCCCGCAACACCAGGGAGTTGAGCCCGTTCGTGGGGCGGGACCCGCCCGATGGCGATCTTCGATCTGGTCGTGGAGTGTGATGGTTGGGGTGGGGGGATGGCGCTGGGCCGGCTGTGCGGCCTGGGGCGCCGGGGTCCACTGCCCCGGGCAGGCACCCCTTTCAGCGGCATGTCGGGGCAGCCCCGCTGGCCCTTGCCCGCGCCCGGTTGGATCCTTGACCTGCACGGACATGCCCGATGGATGATCTGCTGCCCGCGGACAGCTGCACGGGGTTCGCGGTGAGGTCGGGACGCTTCGTCCGGACCAGGCGGTGTTGGGGTGCTGGTGATCCCTGTGCCGCGCGACGTCACCGATCCGCTGGTCGCCGGGCTGGGCAAGCGGGCGCCGCATGTGTTGGCGTACCAAGCAACCGGCTTCCCCGCAGGCCATCGTCTACGTCCACGCGCGCGGGCGTCCGTGGGACAGACCGTGAGGAGCCGGTCGACGACGGCGGCGTTGATGGTGATGCGCAGGGTGGCTTGACGGGTGGGCTGGTGGTAGCGGATCTGGAGCTGGAAGGTGTCGAACAGGTCGCGTTGGTGGTCCCGGGGAGGGTCCGTGACCTGGAGTTGGGTGAGGGGCAGGGCGTCCAGGAGCGCGAGGTCGCCGGTCTTCTCGGGTGCGGGGGATCCGGCCAGGGCGTCGAGTTGGGTCTGGGCGGCAGCGCGGCGGGTGGCGAGGTCGGTGTAGCTGGCGCGTAGTTCGTCGCGCCATTGGCGGTCGATGTCCGGGTCCCCGGTGGTCCGGTAGTCCCGCAGTTCGGTGATCACGTTGGTCTGTTGGCGTTGGAGTTCCTTGATGTTCTTGGCCAGGGCTGTTCGCTGTGCGGTGAGGGTCTGGTCCGGGTGAGCGACCTGGGGGGTGTGCTGGGCGAGGAGGTCCGCACGGTAGGGGCCGAAGACGCGCCGGGCGAAGAAGGTGTTGACGGCGTCCAGGAGTTGGTCCTCGCGGACCCACAGGCATTGCTCATGGACCGAGCCGATGAGCTGGGACTCATTGCGGACGACCGACCTGCGTGGACCAGGACGGCAGGACGGCTGGGATGCCACCGATCCGGTCTCTCCCGAGGCACCCGGTTCCCACCCGAGGTTCGGAAGGGCGAACCTTTGGGCAGGTGCCCACCCCGCCATGAGGACATCTCGACGTTTGCAGATGTCGAGGCTATAGTCCCGACTGCACATCCCAGCCACCCCGCACCTTCCGCCTCTTCTCGGCTCCAGTATCACGAACAGAAAGCGCCGGTCGGTTTACGAGTTCCGGTCCAGACCAGACGGCGATGGCCGGAGACGATCCGCGATACGTCCTCAAATGGAGGGCTACGGCGTGATCGCGAGCAGCGATTCCGGTCGGACATCCCGTGTTGCCTTCCGGTGATGACGGGTAGGCGGAATCACGACGGGCAGAGCAACGGGGCACCGTCGGAGTGCGACTGCGTGCCGCCGGGCGCATCCATTGCGGTCGGTGATGGAACGCCCGGTAGGTGAGGTTGGTGGCGGCTTTGGTATTCATCCCGACGGAGAGTGACGAATATGTTCCGAATGACACGATTTATGCGTGATGTCGAGGTGTCTGCCCCGACTCGCCGTGCTGGGCTGGGCCGCCGGTGGCTGGCGGTTGCGGCGGTGACCTTGATGTTGCCGGTGTCGCAAGCCTCAGCTCAGGTCCCCGGCGGGAGCGTGGTGGGTTGGGGGTTGAGCAACTACGGTCAAGCGACGCCGCCAGCGAACCTAGGCCTTGTGCGTGCCATCGCCGCTGGCCGCGACCACGCTCTGGCGATCAAGGGTGACGGGACCGTGGTCGGCTGGGGAGACAACTCGTACGGTGAAGCGTCGCCACCAGCCAACCTGGGCGCGGTGCGCGCCATCGCCGCGGGCGGCTTCCACAGCCTGG
>CAZOWW010000174.1:0-9229 GCA_964583765.1 uncultured Kineosporiaceae bacterium | reverse complement strand
AGCGAACACCAGCTTCGGATTCCTGGCCAGCTGGAACGGCACCAACACCGTCCCGGCCGTCACCTGCACCGCGAGCTGACCCACCGGGTCCGCTGACCGCCCCGCCGGGGGAGCACCGGGAACACCCGCAGTCAGGGCAACCCGATCGCTCCGGAACGATCCCGGCATGCAGTTCGCACCAGGCAGTACCCGCAGTGAGCAGTCACCAGGCAGTACCGCGCGGATGGCAGTACTCCGTAGGGACAGGCAGTACCCGCAGGAAGCAGTACGGCACCCGTCGCAGGGCGGGTGCCGGCACTACGGCAGCACCACGTCCCGGTGAACCTCTTTCGGGGTTCCGATCCGGCGGGAGGCCGGTGGGGACGTGGGCAGTGCCGCAGGGCCACCCGGTCCTGTGACCTCGTGTGAGAAGGACCCGGCACCAAGCCCTTGGTGCCGGGTCCTTCGTCGTGCGGTGCCGCTCGCGCCTGCCGGGGGTGTCACGAGCGCGGGTGGTCGGGTATCGCGGGGACGCGGCCGCTGTGACCACGGGTTACCATTGCCACAGAGGCGACGACCCGGCCATCTCCGGTGAGCCTCCGGAAGAACGGGACCACGTGGCGCCGGACCCACCGAGGAACGGCCCGCGGGGTCCTCAGTAGAACCGGACGGGTGCGGCCCGTGACAGCCGTCAACGAGTGGCACTCGGCACGCCGCGCCCGTCGCGGTGGGCGGATCTGCGGACCGCCGCGCCGGGGCAAGCGAGGTGGTACCGCGACGCCTCCGGGACGACCCGGGGACGGCGTCCTCGCACCGGAACGAACGGAGCGGCTCCGGCCGCGTCCAGGAGTGCGGCGAGGAGAAGATCGTGGTGGCGTACCCCCAGGTGGCGACAGGTGCCCAGCCGGGCGGGCAGGAACCCCCGGTCCTTGCCCCGAGCCCGCGGTTCCCCGAGATCGAGGACCGGGTCCGGGCCTACTGGGAGGCAGACGGCACCTTCGAGGCGAGCGTTGCGCAGCGTCCGGCAGGCGAGGACGGCAGCAACGAGTTCGTCTTCTACGACGGTCCCCCCTTCGCGAACGGCCTGCCGCACTACGGCCACCTGCTCACCGGCTACGTGAAGGACGCCGTCCCCCGGTTCCGCACCATGCAGGGGCGCCGGGTGGAGCGACGCTTCGGCTGGGACTGCCACGGGCTGCCGGCTGAGGTGGAGGCCGAGAAGCAGCTCGGCCTCACGCACAAGTCCGAGATCGAGGCGATGGGCGTCGCGCCGTTCAACGACGCGTGCAAGGCCTCGGTGCTGCGGTACACGAAGGAGTGGGAGGAGTACGTCCGGCGCCAGGCGCGCTGGGTGGACTTCGACCACGACTACAAGACCCTCGACCTGGACTACATGGAGAGCGTCCTGTGGGCGTTCAAGACCCTGTGGGACAAGGGACTGATCTACGAGGGCTTCCGGGTGCTCGC
Source organism: uncultured Kineosporiaceae bacterium (assembly GCA_964583765.1). Lineage (GTDB taxonomy): Bacteria > Actinomycetota > Actinomycetes > Actinomycetales > Kineosporiaceae > CAZOWW01. The sequence goes on along the minus strand of CAZOWW010000174.1, from coordinate 7,783 downwards.
CTACTGCTGGCGCTGCGAGACGCCGCTGAGCAACACCGAGACCCGCATGGACGACGTCTACCGGCCCCGCCAGGACCCCGCGGTCACGGTCGGTCTCCCGCTGGTGGACGGCCCCGCGGCCGGTGCGCTCGCCCTGATCTGGACCACCACGCCGTGGACCCTGCCGAGCAACCTCGCGGTGGCGGTGCACCCGGAGCTGGACTACGTGGTGGTCGAAGGCGCGCCCGAGACCCCGCTGGCCGGCCGGCGGCTGCTCCTGGCCGAGGCGCGGCTGACCCACTACGCCCGGGAACTGGGCCCCGATGCGGCCGAGCGCGTGGTCGTGCGGTTCCGCGGTGCGGAGCTGCTGGGCAGTCACTACGCCCCGCCGTTCGACTTCTTCACCGGCCGGCCGAACGCCCACCAGGTGCTCGGTGCCGACTTCGTGACCACCGAGGACGGCACTGGCCTGGTCCACCTGGCACCCGCCTTCGGCGAGGACGACAAGCTGGTCTGCGATCTCGCGGGCATCGAGCCGGTCGTCCCGGTGGACGGCCAGGGTCGGTTCACCGCGGAGGTGCCGCCGTACACGGGGATGCTCGTCTTCGACGCCAACAAGCCGGTGATCACCGCCCTGCGGGCCGGCACCGAGGGCGGGGCGCTGCTCGTGCGCCAGGAGACCTACGACCACACCTACCCGCACTGCTGGCGCTGTGACAACCCGCTCATCTACAAGGCGGTGTCCAGCTGGTTCGTGCGGGTGACCAGCTTCCGCGACCGCATGGTCGAGCTCAACCAGCAGATCCGGTGGGTCCCCGACCACATCAAGGACGGCTCCTTCGGCAAGTGGCTGGAGAACGCCCGGGACTGGTCGATCAGCCGCAACCGGTACTGGGGATCGCCGATCCCGGTCTGGGTCAGTGATGACCCGCAGTACCCCCGGGTGGACGTCTACGGGTCGCTCGACGAGCTGGAGCGGGACTTCGGGGTACGCCCGAGTGACCTGCACCGCCCGTACGTGGACCAGCTCACCCGACCCAACCCGGACGACCCGACCGGCCGCTCGACGATGCGTCGGGTGCCGGAGGTGCTGGACTGCTGGTTCGAGTCGGGCTCGATGCCGTTCGCCCAGGTGCACTACCCGTTCGAGAGCGCGGACTGGTTCGAGCACCACTACCCGGGTGACTTCATCGTGGAGTACATCGGGCAGACCCGCGGCTGGTTCTACACCCTGCACGTGCTGGCCACGGCCCTGTTCGACCGGCCCGCGTTCGCGACCTGCGTCAGCCACGGCATCCTGCTCGGGGACGACGGCCGCAAGATGTCCAAGAGCCTGCGCAACTACCCGGACGTCTCCGAGGTGCTCGACCGGGACGGCGCGGACGCCATGCGGTGGTTCCTGATGTCCTCACCGGTGCTGCGGGGCGGCAACCTGGTGGTCACCGAGCAGGGCATCCGGGACAGCGTGCGCCAGGTGATGATCCCGCTCTGGAACGTCTGGTACTTCTTCGGCCTGTACGCCAACAGCGCCGGGACCGACGGGTACCGGGCGCGCCTGCGGACGGACTCGCCGGCGGTGCTCGACCGGTACCTGCTCGCGAAGACCCACGACCTGGTCGCCGAGCTCACCACGCAGCTGGACGGCTACGACCTGGCCTCCGCCTGCGCGAGCGTGCGGGACTTCCTGGACGTGTTGACCAACTGGTACGTGCGTCGCTCCCGGGAACGGTTCTGGGACGAGGAGGCCGGCGCCTTCGACACCCTGGCCACCGTGCTCGAGGTGCTCTGCCGCTTGGTCGCCCCCCTGCTGCCCCTGGTCGGCGAGGAGATCTGGCGCGGCCTCACCGGCGGGCGCAGCGTCCACCTGGCGGACTGGCCGCTGGCCGAGGACCTGCCCGCCGATCCGGAGCTCGTGGAGGCCATGGACGCCGTGCGCGAGGTGGCCTCGGCGACCCTGGGCCTGCGCAAGGCGGGTGGCCTGCGGGTGCGCCAGCCGCTGCGTGAGCTGACCGTCGCGGTCACCGCGCCCGGGCGGCTGCAGCCGTTCCTGGGCGTGCTCGCGGACGAGGTCAACGTCAAGGCCGTGCGGCTGGTGGACCTGGACGACGCGGGGGCCGCCGCGCTCGGGGTGACCCGGCGCCTGACGGTCAACGCCCGGGCCGCCGGACCGCGACTCGGCCGCGAGGTGCAGGTCGCGATCCGCTCGAGCAAGACGGGCGACTGGACGCTCGGCCCGGACGGCGACCCGGTCTGCGGCGGTCTCGCGTTGCTGCCGGGGGAGTACCAGCTGGAGACCGTGGTGGCCGAGTCCCAGGACGGTTCCCGCGCGGTGGCCGTGCTGCCCTCCGGTGGCTTCGTCGTGCTGGACACGGTGCTCGACGAGGAGCTCTCCGCCGAGGGCTGGGCCCGGGACGTGGTGCGGGCGATCCAGGAGCGGCGCAAGGCCACGGGGCTGCACGTCTCGGATCGCATCCGCCTGCGGGTGGGCGTGGACAGGGAGCGGCGGGCCTGGGCCGAGCGGTACGCGGACCTGCTGCGGGGCGAGACGTTGGCGGATTCCCTCGTGTTCGAGGAGTCCGCCGGCGAGGATCCCGACGAGGTGCAGTTGCACCTGGAGCGGGCGTGACGCCGGCCTCGCACCGGTCCGGCGGTCCGGCGGCGGCTCGTCGGGCCGCGGCCGACGCGGCGGCCCGGGAACGGATGGCCCAGGTGGGCGCCCGGATCCTGGCCCGGGCGCCCGAGCACGACCTGGTGCCGAGCCTGGACCGCATCGCGGCGGTGTGCCGGCTGCTCGGGGACCCGCAGCGCAGCTTCGGGGTCGTCCACCTGACCGGCACCAACGGCAAGACCTCCACCACGCGCATGGTCGAGCGCCTGTTGCGGGAGCACGGACTGCGGACCGGGCGCTTCACGAGTCCGCACCTGGTCGACCTGCGCGAGCGGATCTGCCTGGACGGCACGCCGCTGCCCCCGGATCGGTTCGCCGAGGCCTATCAGGAGCTCGAGCCGTACCTCGACCTGGTCGACGCCGGGTCGGCGGAGCGGGGCGAGCCCCGGATGACCTTCTTCGAGGTCCTGGTCGCGCTGGCCTTCGCCGTCTTCGCGGACGCCCCGGTGGACGTCGCCGCGATCGAGGTGGGCATGGGCGGCTCGTGGGACGCCACCAATGTCGCCGACGGCTCGGTCGCGGTGATCATGCCGATCGGCCTGGACCACGAACGGTTCCTCGGCCACGACGTGGCGGCGATCGCCACCGAGAAGGCCGGGATCATCAAGGCCGGCGCGGTCGCCGTCATCGCCGAGCAGCCCCCCGAGGCGCTGGAGGTGCTCCTGGAGCACGCGGCTCGGGTGGACGCCACGGTGGTGCTGGAGGGGCGGGACTTCGGGGTCTCCCGGCGGGAGCTCGCCCTCGGCGGGCAGTTGGTGGCCCTGTCGGGCCTCAGCGGTGTCTACGAGGAGATCTTCCTGCCCCTGCACGGAGTCCATCAGGCACGCAATGCGGCCTGTGCGCTCGCCGCGGTGGAGGCCCTGCTCGCCACCCGGTCCGAGGACCTCGGCTCCGGCCTGGGCGCTCCCATGGGTCCGGCCCGGCTCCCCGTGCCGACCGGAAGCCCGTCCCTGGACGTCGAGGTGGTGCGCGCCGCGTTCGTCGACGTGGACTCGCCCGGCCGGCTGGAGGTCGTGCGGCGCAGCCCGACGGTGCTCGTGGACGCCGCGCACAACCCGGCCGGGGCGCGGGTGCTCGCCGAGGCGCTGACCGACACCTTCTCCTTCTCCCGTCTCGTCGGGGTGGTGGGTGTCCTCGCGGACAAGGACGCCCTGGGCATCCTGGTCGCGCTCGGCGACGTGCTGGACGAGGTGGTGATCACGCGCTCGTCCTCGGCCCGGTCGATGCCGGTCGAGGAACTGGCCGAGATCGCCCGGGAGGTCTTCGACGACGACCGGGTGCACCTGTGCGAGCGCCTCGACGACGCCCTCACCCTCGCGATCGAGCGCTGCGAGTACGACGACCTGCCGGGCGGGGGGGTGTTGGCGACCGGTTCGGTGACCGTGGCCGCCGAGGTCCGCACGTTGCTGGGGCGACCGGTTGGCTGAGCGCTGGGCGGGCCGGTGGGCTGAGCGCCGGTCCGTTCCGCGAGCGCACTAGCGTGGGATCGCACGCGTATGCACCGCTGTGTGCCGCACGTCCACCACGAGAGCATCTCGCCACAGGGAGGTCCCGCGTGAGCAGCCAGACCGAACGGACACTCGTCCTGGTCAAGCCGGACGGCGTGAGCCGTGGCCAGGTGGGTGAGGTCATCCGGCGGATCGAGGCCAAGGGGTACCGCATCGTGGCCCTCGATCTGCGGGTCCCCACCCGGGACATCCTCGCCGAGCACTACATCGAGCACATCGGCAAGCCGTTCTACGAGAACCTGATCGCGTTCATGTCCTCCGGTCCGGTCGTGGCGATCGTCGCCGAGGGCGTGCGGGTCGTCGAGGGCTTCCGCAGCCTGGCCGGGGCGACCGACCCCACCAAGGCCGCGCCCGGCACCATCCGTGGCGACCTCGGCCACGACTGGGGCCAGGGCATCACCCAGAACGTGGTGCACGGCTCGGACTCCCCGGACTCGGCCGCCCGCGAGGTCAAGGTGTGGTTCCCGGAGCTGTGAGGCCCCGCCGCACGACACCGTGAGCTGGGTTCCTCCGCGGCCGCTCCTCGGCCCTGACCCCGGGTGGTCCGGCGGTCCCGCGACCGGTTCGCCAGGGCTCTGCGACCGGGGGACCAGGTGGCCCTGCGGCCGAGCGGCCGGCACTGTGGCCGCCGGTTAGGCTGGGGGCCTGCTCGTGTCCCCTCCGGAGGCCTGCCGATGCCCGTCGAGTCGATCTTCGATCGGCTGGAACCGCTGCTGCCACAGGTGGGTAAGCCCATCCAGTACGTCGGCGGCGAGCTGAACAGCACCGTGAAGGACTGGGACCTGGCCGGTGAGAGCACCGTGCACTGGGCGTTGATGTACCCCGACGCCTACGAGGTGGGACTCCCGAACCAGGGACTGATGATCCTCTACGAGGTCCTCAACGAGCGGGACGACGCCCTGGCCGAGCGCACGTACGCGGTCTGGCCGGATCTCGAGGCGCTCATGCGGCAGCACGGCGTCCCCCAGTTCACGGTGGACGCCCACCGGCCCCTGGGTGCGTTCGACCTCCTGGGTGTCTCGTTCTCCACGGAGCTCGGGTACACGAACCTGCTGACCGCCCTCGACCTCGCCGGGATCCCGCTCCTCGCCACCGATCGGGGCGAGGATCATCCTGTGGTGATCGTCGGCGGGCACGCCGCGTTCAACCCGGAGCCGATCGCGGACTTCGTGGACGCGGTGGTCCTGGGTGACGGCGAGCAGGCCGTAGGCCTCGTCACCGACCTCGTGCGGGACTGGAAGCGGGAGGGCCGGCCCGGCGGGCGGGTGGAGCTGCTGGAGCGGCTGGCCCGCACCGGCGGGGTGTACGTGCCGCAGTTCTACCGGGTCGAGTACCGCCCGGACGGCGCGATCCGCCGCGTGGTGCCCACCCGGGCGAGCGTGCCCTGGCGGGTGACCAAGCACACGGTCAGCGACCTCGACTCCTGGCCGTACCCGAAGCACCCCCTGGTGCCGCTGGCCGAGACCGTGCACGAGCGCATGAGCGTGGAGATCTTCCGCGGCTGCACCCGGGGCTGCCGGTTCTGCCAGGCGGGCATGATCACCCGGCCGGTGCGGGAGCGGACGACCGCCGGCGTGGGGGAGATGGTCGACCGCGGCCTGCGGGCGACCGGCTTCGAGGAGGTGGGCCTGCTCAGCCTCTCGAGCGCCGACCACTCCGAGATCGCCGAACTGACCCGGGGCCTGGCCGATCGCTACCAGGGCAGCAACATCGGGTTGTCGCTGCCGAGTACCCGGGTGGACGCGTTCAACATCGACCTGGCGCAGGAACTCTCGCGCAACGGCCGCCGGTCCGGGCTCACCTTCGCGCCGGAGGGCGGCAGCGAGCGGATCCGCCGTGTGATCAACAAGATGGTCACCGAGGACGACCTCGTGCGGACCGTGGCCGCGGCCTACTCCGCGGGCTGGCGCCAGGTGAAGCTCTACTTCATGTGCGGGCTGCCCACCGAGACCGACGAGGACGTGCTGCGGATCGCCGAGCTCGCCCGTCGGGTGATCCGTACCGGCCGTGAGATCTCCGGGCAGCGGGACATCCGGTGCACCGTGAGCATCGGCGGGTTCGTGCCCAAGTCGCACACGCCGTTCCAGTGGGCCGGGCAGCTGGACCACGCCCGCATCGACGCCCGGCTGACCGCGCTGCGGGAGAACATCCGCGCCGACCGCCAGTACGGACGGGCGATCGGCATCCGCTACCACGACGGGCGTCCGTCCGTGATCGAGGGACTCCTCGCCCGCGGCGACCGCCGGGTCGGCCGGGTGATCCGGGCGGTCTGGGAGGACGGCGGCCGCTTCGACGGCTGGAGCGAGCACTTCTCCTTCGACCGCTGGATGGCCGCGGCCCGGACGGCCCTGGCCGGCGAACCGGTGGACGTGGACTGGTACACCACGCGGGAACGGTCCTTCGACGAGGTGCTGCCCTGGGACCACCTCGACGCGGGACTCGACCGCGAGTGGTTGTGGGAGGACTGGCAGGCGGCCCTCGCGGAGGGGGAGGTCGAGGACTGTCGCTGGACCCCGTGTTACGACTGCGGTGTCTGCGGCAGTCTGGGCACGCAGACCCAGGTGGGTCCCTCGGGCCGGGGCCTGCTGCCGCTGGCGGTGCGGCCCGGTCCGCTGTCGGCCGCGCCCGAGGCCGTTCCGGCATCCCCTGAGCACGTTCCGGTCGTGCCGCAGCCCGGGCAGGACCCGGCTCCGGCCCTGATGAAGGAGGCCCTCGCTGGCCCGCGTCCCTGACGGCCCGCCTCCCGCACCGCCTGTGCAGCGCCTGCGGGTGCGGTACGGCAAGCGGGGTCGGTTGCGTTTCTCCAGTCACCGCGACTTCCAGCGGGCGCTCGAACGGGCGGTCCGGCGGGCAGAGGTCCCGGTGGCCTACTCGGCGGGGTTCAGCCCGCACCCGCGCATCTCCTACGCGAATGCGGCGCCCACGGGTGCGGCCAGCGAGGCCGAGTACCTGGAGATCGCGACCACGCGCCACTGCGACCCCGAGACCCTGCGGCGGGCGCTGGACGAGGCCCTGCCGCCCGGGCTCGACGTCCTGGAGGTCGTGCCGGTCCGGTCCGGGGCGCTGGCCGAGCGGCTCGAAGCCTCCGTGTGGCGCATCGAGCTGTTCGACGTCCCGGACGCCGAGGCCCGGGCCGCCCTCACGGCGTTCCTCGCGGCGGACGAGGTGAGGGTCTCGCGGCTGACCAAGCAGGGGGTGCGCACCTTCGACGCGCGCGCCGCGGTGCACTCCGCCCGGGTACTCGGCGCGGCGGGCGACCACGGCTCGGAACCCCGCGGCACCGTGGACCCGCCTGCGGCGTCCGCGGAACCGACGGGTGACGCCCCGAGAGTCCTCGATGGTCCGGAAAGTCGGAATGGGGTAACCGAGGGTCGCACCTCATGCACCGCCAGGTGTTGTGCGATACTTGAAGTGGTCGTTCGGCACTTCACACCGGCCGTACGACCCGACGATGTCCTTGCCGCCCTCCGTGTTGTCGCCCAGCTTGCGCCGCCGTCCCCCGTCCGGGTGACGCGGCTGGCGCAGGGGTTGCTCGACCCGGCAGGAGGCACGGTGGCTGATCCACTGGCCGCTGACAAGGACGCCGGCGGCGCCTGAAACGGGCCGCGTCCGCCCCCAGCGAGACGCG
>CAZOWW010000173.1:0-9319 GCA_964583765.1 uncultured Kineosporiaceae bacterium | reverse complement strand
GTGTCCTACCGTCTCGACGAACGGGCAGAACGGCAAGTGAGCGCTCCACCAGACCTGCTCGGGCCGCGAGGGCCTCCCGTGCTCCGGCCTCGCGCCGGGCGAAACCGATCACCATTCCGAGTGCCACCATGGTCGTCACCAGCGCAGAACCTCCACTGGACACCAGGGGCAACGGAACTCCGATCACGGGGAGAATGCCGGTCACAGTACCAATGTTGAGCAGCGCCTGGCCGAGGACCCAGACAAGTACCCCACCTGTCGCGATCTTCACGAAGGGATCGTCGCTGCGGATCACGACCCGGGCCAGGCCGAATGCCAACAGGGCGAACAATCCGATCACGGCGAGCGTGCCGACCAGCCCCAGTTCCTCGCCGATGATCGCGAAGATGTAGTCGTTGTGCGCCTCGGGGAGCCAGGACCACTTCTCCCGGCTGGCCCCCAGCCCGACCCCCCACCAGCCGCCCGAGGCCAGGGCCCACAGGCCGTGCGTGGACTGCCAGCAGGTCCCCTGGAAGTCGCACTTCCCGGTCAGCCACGCGTCCACGCGCGTCAGCCGGCTGGTGCTGGTGACCACGAGCAGGCTGACCACGGCGGCGCTGAGGGCGCCGGCTCCCAGGAAGAGCCGCAGCGGCGCACCGGCGACCCACAGCAGGGCGGCCACCACGACGAGCAGCACGAGCGCGGTGCCCAGGTCGTGCCCGAGCAGGATCAGTCCCAGCAGCAGGACGGCGCCGGGGACGACCACCGGCACCAGCGCGTGCGAGAGGTCAGAGAGCAGGGCTCGCTTGCGGGAGAGCACCGCAGCCGCCCAGATCACGAGGGCGAGCTTGGCCGCCTCGGACGGCTGGATCTGGATCGAGCCGATCACCAGCCAGTTCCGGTTGCCGTTCACGCCGCGCCCGAGCGGGGTGAGCACGAGCATCATGGCCAGGATCGAGACCACCAGCACGGGCCAGGCGAGCGCCTTCCACACCCGCACGGGGGTGCGCACGGCCAGCACGGTCAGGGGCAGGCCGAGCCCGGCGAACATCGCCTGCTTCATGAAGACCGAGTAGGCGGAGTGGGTGTCCTGCAACGAGACCACGCTGGAGCTGGACAGCACCATCACCAGGCCGATCACGACCAGGGCCGAGGTCGCCCCCAGGATCAGGTAGTACGAGGTGAGCGGCGACTCAAGCTGCGCGCCGAACCACGCCCGCCAGTAGCCGTGGGGCACCCGGGCGGGAGCCTGCCCGGTCGGGTCCCCCTGCCGCGGGGTGCGGTCGGCCGGTACTGACGGCGAGGAGGAGCCCGGCGCCCCGGACGTCGCCACGGTCAGCCCCGCCCGTGGTCGAGCCGCGCCCGGACCGCGGCGGCGAACAGGTCACCCCGCTCGCCGTAGTTGCGGAACTGGTCCATCGAGGCACAGGCGGGCGCCAGGAGCACGGTGTCCCCCGGCCGGGCCAACTCGGCCGCCCGGGCGACCACGGCCTGCATGAGGGACTCCGCCCCACCCGCTGTGAGACCCGCCCCACCCACCCGGGAAGCACCACCAGCCATGGCTCCAGTGTCCGGTACGTCCACCTCGACGACGGGCACCGTGGGGGCGTGTCGGGCCAGTGAACCGGCGAGCAGGTCGCGGTCCTGACCGATCAGCACCGCCGCCCGCAGGCGTCCGGCGTGCCGGGCGACCAGGTCGTCGAAGGTCGCCCCCTTCGCCAGGCCCCCGGCCACCCACACGACGTGTTCGAAGCTGGACAGCGCGGCGTCGGCGGCGTGGCCGTTGGTGGCCTTGGAGTCGTCCACCCAGGTCACGCCGTCCGCGGCGGCCACCCGGGCGATGCGATGGGGGTCGGGGCGGAACCCGCGCAGCCCGTCCCGCACCGCCGCGACGCTCACGCCGTGCGCTCTGGCCAGCGCGGCGGCGGCGAGGGCGTTCGCCACGTGGTGGGCGGCGAGCACCCCGCCCCCGGCCTCGCGCACGTCGTCGAGGGTTGCCAGTTCCTGGGCCCGGTCGGGACCGTCACCGAAGGCGCGGTCGCAGAGCACGTCCTCGACCACGCCGAGTTCCCCCGGCCCCGGGACGCCCAGGGTGAAGCCCACGGCGCGGCAGCCAGGAGCCACCTCGGCCTGCTCGACCAGGGCCCGGGTGCGGGGATCGGCCACGTTGTACACGCAGGCGATCTCGGTGCCGGTGTAGACCCGCCCCTTGTCCGCCGCGTAGGCGTCGAGGTCACCGTGCCAGTCCACGTGGTCGGGCGCGATGTTCAGGCAGGCACTGGCCCGGGGGCGCGGCGAGTCGGCCCAGTGCAGCTGGAAGCTGGACAGCTCCACCGCGATCGCCTGGTACGGCCGGGGCCGCACCACCGCGTCCAGAAGGGGCGTGCCCACATTGCCCGCGCAGGTGGCGTCCAGTCCGCCCGCCCGGAGCATCGCGGTGAGCAGCTTGACCGTGGTCGTCTTGCCGTTGGTACCGGTGAGGGTGAGCCAGGGTGCGGGATCGGCCGCCGGGCGCATGCGCCAGGCGAGCTCCACCTCCCCCCACACGGGCAGCCCACTGGCCGCGGCCGCGGCGAGCAGGGGCTGGTCCGGTCGCCACCCCGGGGAGGTGACCACCAGATCGGCCGGTCCTCCGCTCATCGGGGGAAGTCCCTGCGTGATCCGGGGACCGAGCGCGACCTGCACCCCGTGCTCGGCCAGCTCCTTGGCCCGGATCCGGGTCGACTCGTCGTCCTTGCCGTCCACGGCCAGGACCTGGGCCCCTCGCTGGGCCAGGACCCGGGCGGCGGCGGTACCGGAGACGCCGATCCCCGCGACCACCACCCGCAGGCCGTCCCAGCCGTCGGGACCGCTCGCACGCAGCGGGTCGGGTCCACCGGGCTTCGCCGCGTCCGTGCCGCGCGCGCCGCTCAAATTCCCACCACCCATTCCGCGTAGAACATGCCGAGACCCAGGCCCATGAAGAGGCCGGCAATGATCCAGAAACGGATCACGATCGTGACCTCGCCCCAGCCCGCGAGCTCGAAATGGTGTTGCAGGGGTGCCATGCGGAACACGCGTTTACCGGTCATCTTGAACGAGGCCACCTGGATCACCACGGACAGGGTGATCACCACGAACAGGCCCCCGAGAAGGGCCAGCAGGAGTTCGGTCTGGGTGGTGATGGCCAGCCCGGCGAGCACCCCGCCGAGCGCCAGCGACCCCGTGTCCCCCATGAAGATCTTCGCGGGGGCGGCGTTCCACCACAGGAAGCCGAAGCAGGAGCCCATGACGCAGGCGGCCACGACGGCCAGGTCGCGAGGATCGCGCACCTCGTAGCACAGGGGGCCCGGACGGACCTGGCAGGAGTTGTTGGACTGCCAGATACCGATCAGCACGTAGGCCCCCGAGACGGCGACGCTCGCGCCGGTGGCCAGCCCGTCGAGGCCGTCCGTGAGGTTCACGCCGTTGCTCTCGGCCGCGATCATGAACATGGCCCAGAGCACGAACAGCACCGTGCCCACCGCGCCACCGGCGAAGGCCAGGTCGACCCCCGAGTCACGGATGAAGGAGATGTGCGTGGACGCCGGGGTCAGCGAGGCCTTGTTGCGGAACTGCAGGGCGAGGACGGCGAAGGTGATCGCGACCGCGGACTGGCCGAGCAGCTTGGGTCCGGCGCGCAGGCCCAGCGAGCGCTGGCGGGAGATCTTGAGGTAGTCGTCGAGCCAGCCGATCAGGCCCAGCCCGCTCATCAGGAACAGCACGAGCACCGCCGAGGCGGTGGGACGGCGCATGGTGGCCGTGTGGGCCAGGCAGTAACCGAGCAGGGCCGCACCGATGATCACGGCGCCCCCCATGGTGGGGGTTCCGCGCTTGGTGTGGTGCGAGGTGGGCCCGTCGTCCCGGATGAACTGCCCGTAGCCGCGCCGCACCAGGAAGCGGATGTACAGGGGGGTCCCGAAGAGGGACGCGACCAGCGAGACCGCCGCGGCGATCAGCACTGTCCTCATCGCGTGCCCCCCGATCCGCGCCCAGCCGTACCGGCACCGGCGACAACACCCACGCCAGCACCGGCCCCTGTACCCGCACCGGCACCGGCGGTGAGCAGGTCCTCGGCCACGCGCTCGAGTCCCACCGCCCGGCTGGCCTTGAGCAGGACGACGTCCCCGGCGCCGACCCGGTCGGTCAGGAACGCCGTGGCCTCGCGCGGATCGGCGACCCAGACCGCGCGCTCCCCCGCGGCCAGCGCCAGCGGCCGGGTGGGTTCGCCCACCGCGATCACCCGGTCGACCCCGGCCGCGGCGGTGAGCCGGCCGATCTCCTCGTGCTCGTGGACCGAGTCGGCACCCAGCTCGCGCATCTCGCCGAGCACGGCCCAGCTGCGCCGCGCCGTCCCGCCGGACCCGGCCATCGCGACCAGGGTCCGCACCGCGGAGCGGGTGGAGTCGGGGTTGGCGTTGTAGGCGTCGTTCACCACGGTCAGCCCATCCGCGCGGGTACGGACCTCCATGCGCCACCGGCTGCGCGGCACCTGCTCACCCAGCACCCGGGCGACCTCGGCCGGTGACATCCCGGCGTCCAGGGCCACGGCCGCGGCGAGGGCCGCGTTGGCGGCGTGGTGGTCCCCGTGCAGGGCCAGGGCCACGGGCACCCGGTCGCCGTCGGCGTGCAGCGTGAAGCGGGGGCGGGCCTGGTCGTCGAGTTCCAGATCGGTGACGCGCACCCCGGCCCGCATGTCCCGGCCGGCGAGCACCGCACGGGCCGGGGTCTGCGCGGCCATCGCGGCGACCACCTCGTCGTCGGCGTTCAGCACGGCCAGTCCGCCCGGCGGCAGGGCACGCACGAGTTCGGCCTTGGCCTCGGCAATGGCCTCCCGGCTGCCGAACTCCCCCAGGTGCGCCGTGCCCACGCCGACCACCACCCCCACCGTGGGCGGGGCGATCCGGCACAGGTAGTCGATGTGGCCGCGGCCGCGCGCCCCCATCTCGAGCACCAGGAACCGGGTGTCCTCGGTGGCCCGCAGCACGGTCAGCGGCACGCCCAGCTCGTTGTTCAGCGAGCCGGGCGGGGCCACGGTCGGCCCGAGGCGCTCCAGCAGGCCGGCCACGAGATCCTTCGTGCTCGTCTTGCCGGAGGATCCGGTGATCCCGACCACGCGCACCGCGGGGAGCCGGTCGAGCAGGGCCCGCGCGAGGAGGCCCAGGGCCTGCACCGGGTCGTCCACGAGCAGGGCGGGCACTCCGACCTCCCGCGTCGCGATCGTCACCACGGCACCGGCCTGGTGCGCCGTACGGGCGAAGTCGTGCCCGTCGACGTGTTCCCCGGGCAGCGCCACGAACACCGCCCCGGGCACCACCTCGCGGGAGTCGATCACCACCGGGCCCGTGACGGGTGCGGCCGGGTTCGCTCCCCCGGACAACCGCCCGGCCATGGCCGCGGCGAGTTCGGCGAGGCTGAAGGGGATCACCTGATGTGCTCCTCGGGACGGCGCTCGGACTGGTTCTGTTCGGGGCCGGCGGCGAGCAACTCCTCGCGCAGCACCCGGCGGTCGTCGAAGGGGTGGACCGTGCCGGCCACGTCCTGTCCCTGTTCGTGGCCCTTCCCGGCGACGAGCACGGTACCCGCACCCCAGGCCCGGACCACCGCCTGCGCGATCGCGGCACGCCGACCCGGCACTTCCAGGACGAGCGCACCGCTGGCCGCGGCTCCCCGACGGGCCCCTTCGGCCACCGCGGCCCGGATCGCCGCGGGGTCCTCCGAACGCGGGTTGTCGTCGGTCACCAGCACCACGTCCGCGCGACGGGCCGCGGCCTCGCCCATGGCCGGGCGCTTGTCCCGGTCACGGTCGCCGCCCGCGCCGAGGACCACGACGAGGGGACGGCCGGCCCCCGGGCCCAACGCCTCGAGTGCCGCCCGCACCGCGTCGGGGGTGTGTGCGTAGTCGACCACCGCGAACGGCTCTCCCGCCGTGCCCGCACCGAGCACGCGCTCCATCCGTCCGGGCACCGGACCGGCCACCCGGACCGCGGCGGCGGCCTGGTCCACCTCGACGCCGAGCTCGGCCAGCACGAGCACGGCCAGGGCCGAGTTGGCCACGTTGAAGGCGCCGGGGATCGGACTGGCCGCGGCCACGCGCCGGCCGGACCGGTGCACCAGGGTGAAGTCCGTGCCGCCCGCACCCACGATCCGCTCGTGGACCACCCAGTCGGCGTCCGCCGTGGGGTCCGTGGTGGCCAGGGTGACCACCGGCAGCGGGGTGGCGGCGGCCAGGCGGGCGCCCCAGGGGTCGTCCACGCAGACGACCCCGCGCCGGGCACGCACCGGGGTGAACAGCTCCGACTTGGCGGCGAAGTAGTCCTCCATGCCGTCGTGGAAGTCGAGGTGGTCCTGGGAGAGGTTGGTGAAGACCGCGATGTCGAAGACCACGCCGTCGACCCGGTGCAGCCGCAGGGCGTGGCTGGAGACCTCCACGGAGCAGGTGGCCGCGCCACGCTCGCACATCACCGCGAGGAGCGCGTGCAGGTCGGGCGCCTCCGGGGTGGTGCGGGCGCTGGCGATCCGTTCGTCGCCCACGCGCACCTCGACCGTGCCGACGAGGCCGGAACTGCGGCCCAGGGCGCGCAGCGCGTCGTCGACCAGGAAGGTCGTGGTGGTCTTCCCGTTGGTGCCGGTCACCCCGACCATGCCCAGGTGGGCGGACGGTTCGCCGTAGACCCGTCCGGCCAGCGAGCCCAGCACCTCCCGCGGGCCGGGCACCACGAGCAGCGGGATCCCGGGGGGCACGGTGCCCTCCTGCGCGGCCAGCTCGGCGCCCGCCGGGTCGGTCAGCACCGCCACGGCCCCGCCGTCCACGGCCTGGATGGCGTGCCGGGCGCCGTGGGTACGGGCTCCGGGCAGGCCTGCGTAGAGGTCACCCGGCCGGGCGGAACGCGAGTCGAGGACCACCCCGCTCACCCGCACGTCGGCCGCGTGCGCCGGGTCGGCGGGGGCGAGCCCGCGCGCGCCGTCCGTCACCTGGAGGAGGTCGGTGCCGGCCCACCGCGCCACCTCGGTCAGGGGGCGCGACGGCAGGTTCGTGGGGCGGAGCCCCGCCTGAATGGCCACTATCGGAGGTTACCGGTGAGCAGGCAGTGACCCGGTCACGGGTAGGTCACCGGCACGACCGGTGCCTGGGCCCCCGTGGGCGGGATTCCCTCATGGGCCAGCGCGTACGTCATCACCTGCTGGAAGACCGGCGCGGCGACCAGGCTGCCGTAGTGGCCCCTGACCGGGCGCTGCAGGATCACCGCGACCACCAGGTGGGGATCGTCGGCGGGCGCCATCCCGATGAAGCTGGCGGTGTAGCCGCGGTAGCAGCCGCAGCGCGCGTCCGGGGCCTGCGCGGTGCCGGTCTTGCCGGCCACCCGGTAGCCCGGGATCGCGGCGCCCGCGGCGGTGCCCTCGTCGCTGACCACGCTCTCGAGCATGTACCGCACCGTGGCGGCGGTCTGTGCGCTGACTACCCGGGTGGACGGCGGGGTCGGCGTCGGGTGGAACTGCCCGTCCGGGGTGGTGGTGCCCGCGACGATGCGCGGGGTCAGGCGTACCCCGTTGTTGGCGATCGTGGCGTAGACGTCGGCGTCCTGCAGCGCGGTCAGGGACATCCCCTGGCCGAACAGCACGGTGTAGCGCTGCGACCGGCTCCAGTCCTGCACGGGCGCGAGGATGCCGCGGGATTCCGGCAGTCCGAGACCCGTCGGCGCCCCGAGGCCGAACGCGGTCAGGTAGTGGTACATGGTCTGCGGCGATATCCGCTCACCGACCATGATCGATCCGACATTGCTGGACTTGGCGAGCACCCCGGCGAAGGTCAGGTTCTCCGTGGCATGGGCTTCCGAGTCGTGGAAGGTCCGCCCGCCCCGGTGGATCGAGTTCGGCACGCGCAGGCGGGTCGCCGGGGTCGCCACGCCCTCCTGGACGGCGGCGGACGCGGTGATCAACTTGCTCGTGGACCCGGGCTCGAAGACGTCGAGCAACGACCGGTTGCCGCGGTCCGCCGCCGGCGCCGCCCCCGGGTCGTTGGAGTCGAGGGTGGGCACCGAGGCGAGGGCCAGGATGTCGAAGGTCCGCGTGTCCAGCACCACCACGCTGCCGGACTCGGCCCCGGACTTGGTCACCTCCGCGGCGAGCGCCTCGTGGGCCTTCCACTGGAGGTCGGCGTCGATGGTCAACCGCACGTTCCCGCCCGGCTGCGGTTCCACCTCGTTCTCCAGGCCGGTGGGGATGGCCACCCGGGCTCCGTCGCCGCTCATCTCGTACTGCAGCTTGCCGTCGCGGCCGGCGAGGAAGGAGGCGTACTCCTTCTCGATCCCGGCCAGCGGGCGCCCGTCGCGGCTCACGAAACCGACGAGCGAGGCCCCCACGGCGCCGTCCGGGTAGATGCGCCGGCTGTCCTGCTCCCCGGCGATACCGGTGATCATCATGCGCGCGACCTTGCGCCAGACGCCCACCGGGACACCCTTGGCCACGTACGCGCCCCGACGGGTGCCGGTGAGCGCGGCACGCAAGGTGGCCTTGTCCATGCCCAGGACAGGAGCCAGATCGGCCGCAGCGCCCACGACCCCCACGCGCACGGCGTGCCCGCCGATCCGCTTGGTGTAGTCGACCACCTCGCGCTGGTCGACCAGGATGTTCCAGCGATCCACCGTGGTGGCGAGGACCGCCCCGTTCACGTCGGTGATGTCGCCTCGATGCGCGGGCAGGGCCACGGTCGTGGATCGCTCGTCGAAGGCCCGGGTGGCCAGCGCAGAGGCGTCCACACCCTGGAGCTGGATGAGCCGACCCACGTAGATGCTCAGCACGAACAGCACCAGCGCCAGGGTGGCGCGCAACCGCCGGTCCGGGCTGACCGGGCGACGTCGTGCCCAGGCCGGGCGCCGTCCGGACCCGGGACGGCGGGGGCGGCGGGGACCCCGCGGCCCGGAACCGGTCGCTCGCGGGGGGACGCGGGTGCGGGTGGCTCCGCCACCGGCGCCCGGCCCCCGCCGGGGGGTGCGGGCGGGGGCCGGGCGGGCCGCGGTCGACCCGCCTGCCCGCGACTGGGGCGCCGTACCGGAACGTCCGGTGCCGGAGGAACCCGAACGCCCGGTGCCAGAAGAGCTGGCGGACCCCGAACGCGCAGGGGCGGCGGAACCCGGACGTGCGGTGCCGGAGGATCCCGAACGCCCGGACGGGGCGCGCGCCGATCCACCCCGCGCGGGCGCGGAGGAACCGGTACCCCCGACGCCCGACGAACCCGTGCGCGGGGAACCCGACGAACCCGTGCGCGGCGCTCCACCCCGGGTCGTCGCGCGTCAGCATGGGCAAGAACTGGAAGCCTTTG
>CAZOWW010000172.1:0-9436 GCA_964583765.1 uncultured Kineosporiaceae bacterium | reverse complement strand
CGAGACCAAGCAGTGCATGCGTCCCCGCGACGCGGTGGCCAGCGCTGGCAAGACGCTGACCGAGCTGTTCGGCCTGGCTCGTGAGCTGAATGTCGACGCCGAGGGCATCGACATCGGCCCGTCGCCGAGCGACGCCGCGCTGGCGCAGGACCTGGCGCTGCCGATTGAGGACCTGAACCTGACCGTCCGGTCCTACAACTGCCTCAAGCGCGAGGGCATCCACACCGTGGGTGAACTCGTCGCTCGCAGCGAGGCAGACCTGCTCGACATCCGCAACTTCGGCGCCAAGTCGATCGACGAGGTCAAGGCCAAGCTCGCAGGCATGGGTCTTGCTCTCAAGGACAGCCCGCCCGGATTCGACCCGAGCGTGGTCGTGGACACCTTCGGTGCCGACGACGACATGTCCTTCGCCGAGGACGAGCAGCTCTGACCACCCGTCCGCGGCCACGCAGACGGCGTGGCCGCGGTTGACCCGAGGAGATTTCCGACATGCCCACGCCCACCAAGGGTCCGCGCCTCGGAGGTGGTCCGGCGCACGAGCGGCTTCTGCTGGCCAACCTGGCCACACAGCTGTTCGAGCACCGTCGCATCACCACGACGGAGGCCAAGGCGAAGCGGGTCCGCCCGCTCGCGGAGCGGCTGATCACCTTCGCGAAGCGCGGTGACCTGGCCTCCCGTCGCCGGGTGCTCGCCGTCGTGCGGGACAAGACCGTCGTGCACGAGCTGTTCACCGAGATCGCCCCGCCGATGGCCGAGCGTCACGGTGGCTACACGCGGATCACGAAGATCGGTCCTCGCAAGGGTGACAACGCGCCGATGGCCGTCATCGAGCTCGTGATGGAGCCGCTCACGGCCAAGCAGGAGACGGTGCGCGAGGCGGAGGCCGCGACCAAGCGGGCCGCCAAGAAGCCCGCGAAGAAGGCCGCCGAGAAGCCGGCCGCCGAGAAGGCGCCCAAGGCTGCCGCCAAGGCCCCGGCCAAGAAGGCCGCGGCCAAGGCCAAGGCGGAGGAGCCGGCCCCCGCGCCGGTCGAAGAGGGTCCTTACGGCGTCGACTCCCGGGCACCGCTGCCGGACGGGGACGCGCCCGAGGGTTTCTACGTCAAGGGCAACAAGGACTCGATGAAGTACCACACCCCCGCATCGCCGTGGTACGACAAGACGGTCGCCGAGGTCTACTTCCGCACCGCGGAGGCCGCCGAGGCTGCCGGTTACGTCGAGGCCGGCAAGGCCAAGGACGAGGCCTGACCAGGACGGTCCGGTCCAGATGACCGAGCACGACCACCACGAGCCCGCCGGCTCCCCGTCCGTCCTCACGGACGAGGGCGCAGGCGGGCTCGTGCGTGTGCGCCAGCACTCCCCGGGAGGGCTCCCGGACACGCCGGGACTGCCCTCGGGCATGGTGCGCGTGCGCCTGGACCTGGAGTACGACGGCACCGACTTCGTCGGCTGGGCGACCCAGCCGGGGCTGCGGTCCGTGGAGGAGACCCTGCAGGAGGCCCTGGCCCGGGTGACGCGGCAACCCTTCGCCGCGTTGGCCCTGACCGTGGCCGGCCGCACGGACTCCGGGGTGCACGCCACCGGCCAGGTGGCGCACGTGGACCTGCCGATCGAGGCCTGGGAACGGGTGCCGGGGCGCAGCGCGGACACCCCCGCGGTGAGCCTGGTCCGCCGACTGCGCGGGGTGCTGCCCCCGGACGTGCGCGTGCGCCGGGCGGAACCTGCCGCGCCGGGGTTCGATGCCCGGTTCTCCGCCCTGCGCCGCCGGTACGCCTACCGTGTGGGCGACGGGATCGCCGGTGTTCCGCCGCTGCGCCGGTTCGACGTCCTGGGGCACCGGGGCGTCCTGGACGTGCCCGCGATGCACCGGGCCTCGGTGCGCCTGCAGGGCCTGAACGACTTCGCCGCCTACTGCCGACCGCGGGAGGGTGCCACGACCATCCGGCACCTGCTGGAGTACTCGTGGAGCAGGGACGACGCGGGTTTCGCGGTGGCCCGGGTGATCGCCGATGCCTTCTGCCACTCCATGGTGCGTGCCCTGGTCGGGGCCGCGCTGGCGGTCGGCGAGGGACGGCGTCCCCAGGAGTGGCCCGAGCAGGTGCTGGCCGGACGTCGGCGTGACTCCGCGGTGGGCGTCGTCCCGGCGCTCGGGCTGACCCTGGAGGAGGTCTACTACCCCGGGGCCGACGGTCTGGCCGCGCGGGCGCAGGAGGCCCGCGCCACGCGCCGGCTGCCGGGAGCGGGCTGCACCGAGGGTTGACCCGAGCAGGAGCCCCCGAGGGTTGACCCGAGCAGGAATCTGCGCGCCCGGGTCAGATCACGCGCAGGGCGTCCACCGTGTCCCGTTCGCGGCGGGTGAGCGCCCGCAGGACCGCGGCCTGGCCGTGGCGTGCCCGGGCGGTGCCGAGCAGGACCGCCACCGCGTCCACGAGCACGGTCTCGACGATCTCCGGTGGTGTCAGTTCGGCCGAGAGCGCGAGATCCTCCAGGTGGACGGACATCTCGACGAGCCGGGTGCGTAGGTACTCGTCCAGGAACATGGCGTCGCCCCGGGCCACGATCTGCCGCTGGGGTGACTCCGTGGCGAGCCGTCCGGCGAGGCGCTCCAGGCAGTCGGTGACCCGCAGGACCAGCGAGGCGGGGCCCTCGGACGCCCGGGTCACGGCCCGCTCGAGGATGCCGCGATTGGCCTCGGAGGTCCGGTCGGCCAGTCCGCGTACCCGGGCGTAGTAGGCCGAGGCGTCCACGGGATCGGGCGCGACCGGGTCGGGCCCCTCGAGGAATTCCTCCACGATCAGCAGGGCCCGAGCGGTGTGGCCGGCCAGGGCGCCCACCGACATGTCCGGGAGCACGCTCGGCCGTGTCCAGAGTCGCGTGACCGAGGGTTGTGTGATGAGAGTCACGACCTGCATTCCCAGGGTCAGGTAAGCCGGGCGAACGTCCAGGGCGTCTCTGCTCATGTACACATTGTCGTCGTTCGCCCGCCAGGACCCGGGTTCTGCGCCCCGGCGGGTCGGGTGATGCAGTACTTCCCGGCAGAGGGTTGTGTCCCGTCGTGGCGAGGCTTCATGCTGTTCCGTCGTGGCGGACATCACGGGAGGAAACAGCGCTCGCGGGTTTCAGGATTCACCTCGAGGGGTAGCGGGGCAATGACGGTTTTCTTCGGGTATTCCATGGCGTGCGCCGGGTATTCAGTGGCATGCGCCGTGTGATCACGAGCGGCTCGGAGCGCACCTGGGGTGGGCTGGGCGGCCAGCCGGACCCGCGGGAGGCTCTGCGTCTGCTGCTCCTCGAGCACGGGTTGCGCCTGCCGGGTCCGCGCGGGCGTGCCGGACGCCGCCGTGCCGAGGACGTACCTCGGCTCCTGCACACCGGCCACGTGACGTGCTCCGATCCGGGCACCACCCTGGCCGGACGCGCCCTGGCCGCCGTCCTGGTGCAGTGGGAGGGCAGCCAGCTCGTCGGATCCGGCGGGGTGGCCGACACCCTCGCCTCGGCGTGCGTCGCGGCGGGCGGGGCCCGGTTCACCGCACTGCGCATTCGCGAGGGCGCCGACGGTGCGGCCGACGTCGAGGGGCGGATCGACCCGCGACGCCGGGTGGTGGTGATCGAGGACGTGCTGGAGTCCGCGCGTCCCTTCGACGAGACCTGCGCCGTGGTCGAGCGGGCGGGGCTGGACGTCGAGGGCGTGGTCGCTCTCGTGCACCTGCCGTTCCTCGGGGCTCGCGAACATGTCGAAGGGCTCGGGTACCGCGTCCAGTGGGTCTTCGACGCCTGGTCCGATCTGCGGGTGTCCCCGCCGGTCACCGGTCCGGACCACCGCCGGATGCAGCCGGGGCAGTGGGCGGGGGAATCGGTGCCGGAGGGCCTCACCCCGTCCGCGGCCGCCCGGGCCGTCGCCGCGCACTTCCTGGACACGGGCGCCACCCTGCGCCCGCCGCGTGTGCTGGACGAACAGGCCTCCGCCGACGGCGGCTGCTGGGTCACCCTGCGCCGGCGGGCGGGCGGGGAACTGCTGGCACGGGAGGGTTTCTGGCACGTCGAGGGCGAGGAGTCGGACCTGCGCCGGGAACTCGTCCTGGCCACCGTGAAGGCCTGCCGGGGGGCGCGACTCACCACCGCCGACCTGCCCGGGGTGAGCGTCGCGGTGAGCCTCGTCCCGCGCCTGGAACCGTGCGAGCCACGCGATCTCGACGTGGAGCGGTTCGGCGTGGTGGTGCGCAGCAGACCGTGGCCGAGCCGGATCGGTGCGGTACCGGCCAGGGAGGCGGGGGTCGTCTCGGAGGCCGAGCAGTTGCGGCGCGCCCGGTTCGACCGGGCCTGGTTGACCGCACGCGAGCCGTACGAGCTCTTCCGCCACGAAGTGGTGGTCCGGGCCGACGAGGGCCACGAGGGGCCTCCCGGCGAGCTGGACAGCACCTGGCGGGAGCCTCGAGCACCGGACCCGGCGGTGCTCGCCCGGATCACGGGCCGGGTGCTGGGCGTTCGCGATGCCCTCCGGGCGGGCGAGGACGTGCCCCGGCCGGGGTTGGAACCCACCCTCCTCGGGGATCACCCCGTGGACGGGGTCGTGGTGAGCTTCGTCTCCGGGGATCCCGTCGCCTGGTCGGTGTCCGCCGACGGGCCCGAGGCGGCTGAGGCGCCGGTGTCCGACGACGGGCCGGCGGTCGTCGACGGGCTGGTGTCCGACGACGGGCCGGATGCGGACCGGACCGGTCGGGCGACCCGGCCGGGCCGCGCCCTGGACGCGGTCGCGTTCACCCCGGTGCTCGACGGGCTGGCCGCCACCGATCTGGACGCGGCCGTCGTCGCCGCGACCACCGCGGCGTTCCGGGCGGACCGGGACCGCGCGACGGCGACGACCGAGGTGGTGCTCTCCCTCCTCTACGGGGCCGGCCCGCTGCCCTCCACCACCCGGTACGGGATGGTGGGCCGGATCCGTCCGGGCAGCGACAGCGTCGTGGTACTCGGGCGGACGGCCTCCCGCGTACCCGGAGGGCCGGTCGCGCCGGGCGGGGAGCCGGTGTCCGCGGTGGCGCTCGACTGCCTGTCGGCGCGGCAGGGTTGGTCCGGCCGGCGGGTGGTGGACGAGCTGCGCCACGCGTTCGGCGGTCCGGCCGAGGAGCGCCCGGCGCCGGCCTGGTGGGCCCTGCGCACGCGCTCCTGGTTGTGCTCACCGGGACGGGTGGCGCCGCTGCGGCACGGCTTCGTCGAGACCGAGGTCGCACGTCCGGTGGATCTGGCGGACGTGGATCGGCTCGCCTGGTTCGTGGCGGACGGAATCGGTCCTGATGCCGTCCCCCGGCACCGGCTCCTGCCGGCTCCGGGGCGGGAGGAGCGGGGCGGCGATCCGGCGCGGCTCGGGCATGCCCTGGGGGCGTTGGCAGTGGCCGCGGACTTCCGCTCCCGGGCGGCCTGGGCCTCATTGGCCTCGGCCGGTCTGCGGGTCCTCGCCCGCCGGTTGGAGCAGTCCGGTGGCACGTGCCCGTCCGCCGGCCTGGGCGGGTCCGATGTCACGAGCCCGTTCGGCGGCACGGACCGGTCCGCCTGTACGGATCGATCCGGTCAGAGGGACCCGCTCTCCCGGACGGACCCGACCGGCGGGGTGGTGGTCCCGGGGACGCGCCCGAGCCTGCATACCGTCGCCGGTCTCCTGGACGCCGTCAGCCTGGCCGGGGTGGACGAGCTGCGGTCCCAGGCGGACCGTTGGGCGGTGACCCTGCGGGCGGCGATCCGTCCCGACGGGGCCGTCGCGCCCCGGGCCGGGCGGGTGGTCGACGGGGACCAGGACGTGGTTCCGGCCCTCGTCCTGCTCGCCCTGGGGCGCCACGCCGCCTGGACGGGGCTGTGGGAGAGCTGGGACCTGACGGCGACCCTGGCCTGGTACCGGCGGCGGTTCGAGGTGCGCCGGTCCTGGCTGCTCGCGTCCTGGCAGGTGCAGGCCTGGTCGCAGGTCCACGCGGTGAGCGGGGAGCAGCCCGCGGCGGACCTGGCGCTGGAGATCGCCGACTGGATCGTGGGCAACCAGGTCGCGGCCACCGGGGAGTTCCTGGGACGGGATGACCCCCCGGGACGCCGCCGGGTGCACCCCGCGCTGACCGCCCACGGGATCGCCTGCGCCCTGGCCACGGCCGAACGGACCGGGGACGGCGCGCGTGCCCGCAGGTACCGGCAGGCCTGGCGGGCCACGATGGCGCGGCTGCAGGGTCTGACCGTGCACGAGGCCGATGTGCCGCTGCTGGCCGCGGGGGCCGCCGCGGTGGGCGGGGTCCGCGCGGGGCTGACCTCCGGTGAGCAGAGGTTGGACCACACCAGCCACACCCTGCTCGCGATGATCGCCGGCCTGCGGGCCGGGGCGGGCGGCTGACCGTCCGGCGTCAGACCAGGGCGGTGTGCCTGGTGGGGGACCGTCGGGCACCGCCGGTGTCCCCGTCCGCCCTGTCCCCGCTGGTCGTGGCTCCGGTGCGGGAGACCGCCAGCAGGGCGATCGCGCCCGCCACGAAGAAGGCGACCTCGGCGAACACGAAGAGCCCCTGGTGCAGGACCCGGCCACCGCCGTCACGGGGATACATCAGCGCCAGGAGCCCGAGCCCGACCGTGCCGAGTACCAGGCGCGAGCGGTGCACGAGCAGGGCCGCGCACGATCCCGGCAGGACGAGGAACAGGTAGTGCACCTCGCTCAGGGAGCCGGCGAGGAACAGGGCGAGCAGGAGCACCGCCGTCAGGCAGGCGAGCACCGGAACCGCCTCGTGGTCCGGGCCGGAGCACAACAGGGCACCGCCCCGCCGGCCCAGCGCCAGGCACACCGCGACGGCGACCAGTACCACCGTCCCCCGGGCGAGCAGGGTCAGCCAGGCGGGAAGGTGGTGCACCTCGCCGAACCCGGAGAGCGAGAGGTTGTTCGGCGCGAGCCGCCCGACCAGCACCGACCCGCGGGCGAGGAGCCGGACCACGTGCGGCAGTTCGCCCAGGCCGGACAGGGCGGCGGAGCAGGCCAGCAGGACCACCACCCCGGCGGCGCCGGCGACCAGCAGGGTCCGGGTGCGCCGGGCGAGCACCGGGATCAGGACCACCGGCAGCAGGAGCGGTTTGAGCAGCAGGGTCCCCACGAGCAGGCCGCTTCCCGCGCGCCAGCGGCCGCGACCGAACAGCACCGCGAGCCCCGGGACGGCGGGGGCGAGCAGGACCGACAGGTTGCCCAGCCAGATCGATCCTCGACTCACCTGGCTGAACAGGATCAGGACGCTGAACGCGCCGGCCGCCGCCAGGAACCGGTGCCGGGGCGCGCGGACGAACCACCGGGCCAACCACGTGCCCAGGACGGCGACCACCAGCAGTTCCAGGGCGATCATCCCGGCGTAGTCGGTCCGGAAACCGACGGCGGTCAGCGGGACCGCGGCGACCGCCGCGGGCGGCGGGTACACGAAGTACGGGACGTCGTAGATGCTCGTGCCGTGCGTCGCGGCCAGCCCTGCCCGGTACATGGGGCGCAGGTCCAGACCGGCGACGCGGTGGTACCAGCAGTCGTGGGCCAGCCACGCCGCCTCCGCGGCGAAGACCGCCCAGAACGCGACCGCGGGGAGGAACCGAAGACGGCCCCGAAGGCCCGGGTTGCCGGAGTCCGGCGGTGCAGGCGTGTCCCTCATCGCTCATTCCTTACCGATGTCCCCGTGGTTCGCCTCAGGGAACCCGTGGCTCGCCTCAGGGAACGGGAGCCGTCGGCAGGGTAATGCCCTCGGCTGGGAATCTGCCCGGGGCGAACCCGCCTCGCCCGGTGAGGATCGCCCGTCCCGCGGAATTCCCGTTCGTGGGGAGCAGCCGGCTGCGTCGCGGGGTACACCCGGAACGGGAGAGGGACGCGGGGTGCACCCGGGTGCGGGGCCCCGCGGGGGCAGCCGTACGCTGGCCATATCAGCAACCCCCCGGTTCCACCAGCGGCGGAGGGTCTGCCGTGGTGCCCGGGCGGGTCGTCCAGCGCGACTGGGGACGATTTTGACCCCTCGGCAGGGCCCCGGTAACCTTGCAGGTCGTTGTGCTCCACGCTTTGCAGGCCCCTCGGGGCGGCCGTGCGGGAGCCTCCGCGACGGGCAGAGATGCCGGGTCGCACCGCGACATACTCCGGATGAGGACGAAGGCCACGACTGTGCGTACGTTTACTCCCAAGCCCGGCGACATCGATCGCCAATGGCACGTCATCGACGCCACTGACGTCGTGTTGGGCCGCCTCGCCAGCCAGGCCGCGATCCTGTTGCGAGGCAAGCACAAGCCCACGTTCGCCCCGCACATCGACACCGGCGACTTCGTGGTCGTCATCAACGCGGACAAGGTGGCCCTTACCGGGTCCAAGCGGGAGCAGAAGCGGGCGTACCGGCACTCCGGGTACCCGGGCGGTCTGAGCTCGGTGGGCTACGTGGAGCTGCTCGACAAGAACCCCGAGCGGGCCGTCGAGAAGGCGATCCGCGGGATGCTCCCGAAGAACACCCTCGGGCGGGCCCAGCTGAGCAAGCTCAAGGTCTACCGCGGCGCCGAGCACCCGCACGCCGCCCAGAAGCCCCAGCAGTTCCAGATCTCGCAGGTCGCGCAGTAAGCCACGGCCTACCCGAGCGACAAGGACACGAGGAGAACCGTGGCTGAGACCATCGCCGAGCCCGAGGGCGTCGCCCTCGCGGACGAGGAAGCCCCGACCAGTTACACCAGCGCGACCCCGGCCCCGCGGGGCGGGGGGTCGAGCATCACCGCCCCCGGCGCGGCCACCGGCCGCCGCAAGGAGGCCATCGCCCGGGTGCGACTGGTCCCCGGCTCCGGCACCTGGAAGATCAACGGCCGGACCCTGGAGGACTACTTCCCGAACAAGGTCCACCAGCAGCTGGTCAACGAGCCCTTCCGGGTCACCGAGCTGGAGGGTCGTTTCGACGTCCTGGCCCGGATCCACGGCGGCGGCGTCACCGGCCAGGCCGGTGCCCTGCGTCTGGGTGTGGCCCGCGCGCTGAACGAGATCGACGCCGAGACGAACCGCCCGCCGCTGAAGAAGGCCGGCTTCCTCACCCGTGACGCCCGGGCGAAGGAGCGCAAGAAGGCCGGTCTCAAGAAGGCCCGCAAGGCTCCGCAGTACAGCAAGCGCTGATCACCGGCGCGCTGCCGTGGGACGCCTTTTCGGCACCGACGGAGTGCGTGGACTCGCCAACCGCGATCTGACCGCCGAGCTCGCGCTCGGTCTCGCGGTGGCTGCGGCTCAGGTGTTGGGTGAGGTCGGCGACCGTTCCGGTGGCCGACCTCACGCCGTCGTGGGCCGGGATCCGCGTGCTTCGGGTGAGTTCCTCTCCGCCGCCGTGATCGCAGGCCTGGCCAGCGCCGGGGTCGACGTCTGGGACGTCGGCGTGCTGCCGACGCCGGCCGTGGCCGGGTTGGTCGCGGCCACCGACGCCGAGCTGGGCGTGGT
>CAZOWW010000171.1:0-9441 GCA_964583765.1 uncultured Kineosporiaceae bacterium | reverse complement strand
AGGATGCCCAGCGTGCCTTCCGGCGGGAGTTCGCACACCTCGGACCGACCGGCGGCGGATCTCGGCGTCCCGGCCGATCACGGGATCCAGCCGCCCCTCGCGGGCGGCGACGGTCAGGTCGATCCCGTACTTCTCCAACGCCTGGAACGTGCTCTCGGGGTCCGGGGTGGTCACCCGGGCGTTGCCGCGCACCCGGGGCAACGCCTCGAGCAACGCCTCGCGGGTGGCTCCCGCCCTGGCCAGCGCCGTGGTGATCCGGTCACTCGATCCGGTCGAGGCCAGACCGATGATCAGGTGCTCGGTGGAGACGAACTCGTCGGAGAGCTGCCGGGCGACCTCACCGGCGGCCGACATCACCTGGAAGGCGCCTCGGCCGAGCGAGGGACTGCTCACCGAGGAGCCGCTCGCCCGGGGGAGACCACGCAGCACCTCCTCGGCGGTCGCGGCCAGCGCCGGCACCTGCGCTCCGACCGCGCTCAACAGCGCCGGAGCCACGCCGTCGGCCTGCGCCAGGAGCGCGGCGAGCAGGTGGGCCGGTTCCACCTGAGGGTGGCCGTCGGTCGAGGCCCGCCGCATCGCGGTGGTCATCGCGTCCTGGCTGCGCGTGGTGAGCTTGAGATCCATGGGTTCGGTCTCCCCTGCCCTTACGGGCCTCTCCTCGGCGGCGCGCTCTCCCTCGGCGCCGCATCCGTGCTGCCTACCACCGGTGTCCCGCACCAGCACTCGTCGGACCGGCACACCGGGATGTCGCTGTCGCGGTGAGGGACCGCGACGATGCATTCTCGCATAGTTGAGTCTGCAACGCTCAAGTTAGCGGCTTACTGTTCGCTCAGGCACGTCAACGGACGAGCAGGCCCGCCCGTTCCGACCGTCGGCACGCCCTGACCGGACCCGAGCCCCTGAGCCCCCGAAACAGCCGGCGCCCTCGGA
This sequence comes from uncultured Kineosporiaceae bacterium, assembly GCA_964583765.1. Lineage (GTDB taxonomy): Bacteria > Actinomycetota > Actinomycetes > Actinomycetales > Kineosporiaceae > CAZOWW01. Next base: position 8,511 of record CAZOWW010000171.1, on the reverse strand, counting down.
ACGGCCCGAAGGAAGCCCCCGGGACAGCCTCACCGCCCCGCGGGGCAGCCCAGCCCCCGAGACAGCAGGGTGGCGGGTAGGTGGCTTCACGCCACCTACCCGCCACCCACGGTGAGCGGTCCCCTCAGGGTCCGAGTGCACCGCGACCGCGCCGGGGCCAGGTCCGGACACGGCCACGCTCACTCGGGGATCAGATCACCGCCAGTTCCTCGTCGCCCACACCTTGCTCGCGAGCACGTTCATGTCGAAGGCGGAGGCCCAACCCGAACCCTGCCAGCCGTTCGCCGTCCAGGAGTCGTAGATCCAGATCCGTCCGCTCCACGGCGCCCCGGACCAACTGTTCCCGGCCCACGCCATGCCGATCCAGATGCGACCGGTCCACGCCGTGCCGTTCCAGACCGCCCCTGCGGCGGAGGGATCCGCCCAGGCGCCGCCGGTCCAGTCCTTGCCGTTCCACTGTCCACCGTTCCAGGCCGAGCCACCGTCGGTGACACCGGCCATGTTGACCGGGTTCCAGGTGCCGCCACGTAGATCGGTCTCCCCGGTCAGCGGCGTCGTGCCGTCGAGCATGTGCACGCCGCCCCGCGCCCCCTCGAGGGTGCCCAGGCCGGTGCCGCGGGCCTGGGTCATCCACAGCGGGTAGGTCGCGGTGGACGCCGCGGTCAGGTTGATCTCCCCGGAGCCCTGGACGGTGGCGTCGACCCCGGTCAGCTTGCGGGCCGTCGCCGTGAGCAGGTACTTCACCTGCGGGGGTTGCATGGAGGGACGTTGTTGCAGAAGCAGGGCGACCGCGCCGCTGACCACGGCCGCTGCCTGGGAGGTTCCCGATCCCTTGAGGCCCCAGGTACCGACCGCGGCAGCCGGATTCGCCGTTGCCACGGTGGACCCGGGCACCCGCAGGCTGACCAGGCTCACCCCGGGTGCGACCACGTCGACCGCACGGGACGGAGCGGCACTGCCCCCGGCCTTGGCCGAGAACGAGGGGACCGTGTCGTCCGTGACGCTCGCCGTGCCCTTGGTGTCCGCGGCGCCCACGGCGAGGGCGTTCGGGTGGTAGGCCGGGTCGATCAAGCCGGCGCCGGAGGTGTCGCCGTTGTTCCCGCCCGAGGTCACCACGACGATGCCGTCACGCACCGCCGCCTCGACCGCGTAGGAGAGCGGGTCCAGCAGAGGATCCTGCGTGCTCGGGGTGCCGTAGGACAGGTTGATCACCCGGATGTTGAGCCCGTTCACGTTCCGGTTCTGCACCACCCAGTCGATCGCGGCGATCACCTGGGAGACGTCCACCGATCCGTCGGCGTCCGCCACCTTGAGCGAGACGATCCGCGAGTCCGGCGCGATGCCGTAGAAGTTGGTCGTGTCCGCCGCGTAGTCCGGACCCGTCGCCTCGACACCCTCGCGGCCGCCGATGATGCCGGCCATGTGCGTGCCGTGCCCGTAGGTGTCCGAGTGCAGCAGTGCGGGCACCTGGGACTCCAGGGACAGGTCAGGACCCTGGACGATCTTGTCGGAGGAGGACAGCGCCGGCACGGGCGCGACCCCCGTGTCGATCAGGGCGACGTCGATCCCCTTGCCGGTGACGCCCTTCTTCCACAGGTCCCGGGCGCCGATCGCGTCCGCGACCAGGGACATGTTCCCCGCTTGGCCCGACGCGTCGGACCCGAGCGACTGCGGCCGTACGGAACGGTCCGGGCTCACCCCCACCACCGCGGGTCCCGAGACCACAACCCCCCGGGGCAGACTCGCCACCACTGTGCCGACCGCGGGCTGCACGGAGAGCACCTGGCCTCCGGCCGCCCGCACCGTCGCCGCAGCCGCCGCCACGTCGCCACCGGCAGCCACCACGATCACACGGGTGGCTCCGGCCGGGGCCGCCGCCGTGGGGGACGCCGAGCGGTCCGGGGACACCGGACCACTTGCCTGCGCGACCTGCCCGCCGACGGCGACAGATAAACAGAGTGCCGTGCTGAGCACCCCGCACACTCTCGTCCTGGTCATCGAACCAACCTCAATCTGTCGGGTCCCCCGTCCTCCGGGGAACCGGCCTGGCCTTGGCCTGACAAGGCGACCGGAGTCGCCGATGTGGTGATCCACCTCTGGAGCCATCCCGCGAGTGCCTGCCACGGCATGGGCTCGCCGTACAAGAATCCCTGGGCGAGGGCACAGCCGAGTTTCTCGACCGCCCGCGCCGTCACCAGGTCGCTGACACCCTCAGCGACCACCTCCACGTCCAGGTTCTTCCCCAGGTCGATGATCGAACGAACGATAGCCGCATCGCGCCCCTGCGCAGGCAGCCGATAGATGAACGACTTGTCGATCTTGACTTGGTCCGGGGCGAGGGCACTCACGTAGGTCATCGACGAGTAGCCCGTACCGAAGTCGTCGATGGCCAGCCGGATACCCAACTCGCGGAGCCGGCTCAGGATGGCCAGCACCCGCTCGGGATTGTCGAGCAACCCGGCCTCGGTCAGTTCCAGGGTGAGCAACCGTCCGGGCACGTTGAACTCGGCCAGCGCGGCCTCGACCCGGTCTGGCAGCCCCGGGTCGTCGATCGCCCGCGCGGAGAGGTTGACCGCGACCCGCACCTCCAGCCCGACGTCCAGCCAGGACCGGCAGGCGGTCAGGGCCTGACGCAGGATGACGCGGCTCAGCTCCACGGTGAGGCCGCCCCGCTCGGCCGCAACCACGAAGGTCTCCGGCTCCACGGACCCGAGCGTGGGGTGCCGCCACCGGGCGAGCACCTCCACCGAGTGGAGGGAGCGCGTCCGCAGGTCCACCAGCGGCTGCACGGCCACGGTGATCTCACCGCGGGCCAGCGCGAGGCGGAGATCGGAGGCCAGCGCCACCGGGTCCCCGGCGGGGATCCCCAGGTCACGACCGAACACGGCCATTCCCGCGCTGCCGCGCTTGGCCGCGTACATGGCCAGGTCGGCGCAGCGCAGCAGGGCGTCGGGCGAGGTACCGTCCCGCGGGGCGACGGCCAGGCCGAGGGAACCGGCCAGGGAGACCGGGTGCCCGTCGACGAGCACGTCCTCCTCGAGGCAGCGCAGGAGGCGCCGGCCCACCGCGGTGACCTCCTCCTCGCTCTCGTGGTCACGGAGCAGGAGGGCGAACTCGTCCCCGCCCATCCGCGCGACGAAGATCCTCCCGTCGGCCATCGCTCCCATGCGCCGCCCGACCTCGGCGATCACCGCGTCCCCGGCATGGTGCCCGAGCGAGTCGTTGAGGGTCTTGAAGCCGTCGAGGTCGAGCACCCCGACGACCGGGCAGCAACCTTCGGCGAGCTTGCGCAGGGCGGCGCGGGCCTGCCGGTGGTACGACGCCCGGTTGGGCAGGCCGGTGAGCTGGTCGTGCTGGGCCTCGTAGGTGAGCTGCCGCAGGGCGTGGGCATGCCGCATTGCCACGGTGGCCTGCTTGGCCACGGTCTCCAGGAGGCGCTCGTCGGCGCTCCGGCTGAAGACGGTCTGAGTGTCGTTCTGGTTGATGCTGATCACCGCATGCATCCCGGCGGCGACCGAGAGGCGCGTGCTGAGCGACTTCGTCGGGTCGACCCCCAGACGCTGGGGGATCACCGCGGCCGCGACCGGCCCCACCAGGTCGATCAGCGCCGGGTCGAGGTCCTTGTCCAGCCAGACCCGCTCCACCTCGGGGGGGCCGCCGTCGGCGAACCAGCGGGTGGCGGACCACGGCTGCCCGGACTGCTCCCGCTGGAGCAGCACCAGTTCGCCGGTGGCCCCGCGCAGGAGCTCCATGGCCCGGACGAGCGTGGCCCGGGCGACGTCCTCCACCTGCCGGGCATCGTGCAGGTCCTCGCTGAGCCGGAACAACCACTGCAGGCTCGAGTGGCGCTCGGCGAGCAGGACGTAGGAGCGGTAGCCGAGGATCAGCAGGGCGACCGCCAGTACCAGGGGCGGCACGGCGCGGTAGCCCACACACAGGGACAGCGCGGCGACGAGCGCGGCGACCGCGACCGCCATCGGCTTGACCACCGCCTCGACGAGATTCACGAGAGCGGCACGCGCGGACGGCCAGTCCTCGTACCAGGCGAAGACCAGGGTCAGGGCCCCACCGTCGACCATCCCCGCCGCACCGCAGGCGAGGATCGCGGCCACCCACCCGCGGGTGGTCATTGCGGAAGCTCCACCGTCGACGGCCGAGAAAACCACGAGGGCTGCGGTGGTCGAGGCCCCCATGAGCCCCAGGTTGAACACCACCTTGAGCGGGGCCGCCCGGCGGTACAGGGCCACCACCAGCCCACCCGCGATGAGCCGGGCCACCAGCAGCCCCACGGGGCCGAGCGTAAACAGTCCGACGACGAGCGGCACCTCGCTCAGCGACTCGCCCTGTTCCTGGTGACGGGTGCGGATACGCAGCAGCCAGAGGTCGGTGACGCCGACTCCGATGAGGAAGAGCCACCACGGGGGCACCACCATGCCGGTGGGGATACGGGGGCCGGAGACGGACCACGCGAACGGCCAGACACCCACCAGGGCAGCCGTCAGTAGCCCCACCCGCACGGCCGGGGAGAGGCCTCTGCTTCGTCGCTCTGACATCTGTGACTCTCCCTGACGGGCGCGGTCGTGCCCCACGAGAGGTGGGGCGGGAGGGCTTACCACGGGATAGTGCTCCCCCCAAGGGCAGCCTGTCAGCCCCTAACCACCAACTGTTGCAATTTCCCGGCAGATTCTGCGAACGATCGCCACCCAGAGTGACGTGATCACAGGAATTCACCCCTTGTCGAAGCGCTTCAGTCCCATAGGGTTGCCACTCGCCACGCACAGTGAGTGCTTGAACCGGTTCAGTACGACAAAAGCCGCCACCCGGATAAAAACCCTCGGGGGGTACACGCTCAGCGACCGGGCGGGCGCCAGACGACGACGGCACCGGACCCCTGGAAACGCTGGGGACGGCGTCCGGGGGGGACCGCCACGATGCCGCCCCCGGGATCCGCCGCGAACACGCGGCGCCGCCCCACGACGGCTCCCCGCAGCTCCTCGACCTCGGCGCCGAGGCGGCGCGCCTCCGCCCGCAGGGCCTGGTTCTCGCGCTCCAGCTCGAGGATCCGCTTGATCCCTGCGAGGTTCACGCCCTCGTCCTGGGACAACCGCTGCACCTCGCGGAGCACCGCGACGTCCCGGGCGGAGTAGCGGCGCCCGCGACCCGCGCTCCGTCCCGGGCTCACCAGCCCCAGCCGGTCGTACTGCCGCAGGGTCTGCGGATGCATTCCGGCCAGCTGGGCCGCGACCGAGATCACGAACACCGGAGTGTTCTCGTCGATCTGCAGGCCTACCTCGACCCGCACCCGCCGGCCACGTCCCGGGCTCTGGTCACCGGCCATCGCCGGCTCCTGAGCTGGCTCGTGCCTCCCGCCGTGCCCGCTCGAGCAGCTCGCGCCGGGGCTCCTCGCCCTCGGTCGCCAGACGCAACGCCTCGACCGCCTCCTTGGCCGGGCCGTCCAGCCGTTGCGGTACCACCACCTGCACGGTCACCAGCAGGTCCCCGGTGCGTCGGCCGGTGTGCACGCCACGCCCCTTGACCCGCAGGACCCGGCCGCTGGGGGTACCCCCCGGCACCCGCAGGCGCACCACGGTCCCGTCCAGGGTCGGGGCCTCGATCTGGGCGCCGAGGGCGGCCTCGGCGAAGGTGATCGGCACCGTGACCCGCAGGTCCTCGCCGTCCAGGCTGAAGATCGGGTGCTTCTCGATGTGCACGGTGACCACCAGGTCACCCGGCTCCGCGCCGACCTCCCCCTGCTGGCCCTTGCCCCGCAACCGCACCTTCTGCCCGTCCCGCACCCCGGCGGGGATCCGGGTGGACAGGGTGCGCACCCCGGACCGCGGGTCCTGGACGCGCAGGTTCAGCAGGGCACCCTCGAGCGCCTGGCGCAGGGTCAGCGTGGTCTCCGCGGCGAGGTCCTCGCCCCGCCGGGGCACTCCCCCCGGCGCACGGAAACCCATGCCCCCACCCGCCGGGCCGCTCGCCCCGCCGAACATGTTGAACAGGTCCTCGAAACCCGTGGCCCCCGCGGTCCCCGGATGGGGGGTGAACCGCATTCGGGGACCCCCGGGGGCGCCGCCCGAGGCACCGAAGAGGTTGCCGAAGAGATCATCGAACCCGCCGTTGCCGCCGTTGCGGCCTCCCGCGCTGAACCGGGCGCCGCCCCGGGCCATCGCCCGCACCGCGTCGTACTGCTGGCGCTGCTCGGGGTCGGAGAGCACCGCGTACGCCTCGCCGATCTCCTTGAACCGTCGCTCGGACGCCACGTCCCCGGGATTGGCGTCCGGGTGGAGCTGCCGGGCGAGTCTGCGGTAGGCCTTCTTCACCTCGTCCGCGCTCGCGCCGGAGGGGACGCCGAGGACGGCGTAGAAGTCCTTCTCGAACCAGTCCTGGCTGGCCACGACGTCCCTCCTGGCTGCTGTCGCGCTCGTGCCTTCGTGCGTGGTGCCCTGCTCGTGCCTGCCGCCGGCTCACTGCGGCCCGGCCACCGCCACTCTCGCCGCACGGATCACGCGGTCACCCGCGCGGTACCCGGGCTGCAACACCTGGACCACCGTGGTCTCGGTGGTGCCCTCGGCCAGCTCGGCCTGGGTGTGGATCAGAGCCTCGTGCACGGTCGGGTCGAACACCTCGCCGGGCTCCCCGTACCGCACGAGACCGAACCGCCCGAGCGTCGTCTCGAGCTTCTCGGCGATCGCGGCGAACGGGCCCTCGAGATCACCGTGCTGGCGGGCCAGGTGCACCTCGTCCAGCACCGGCAGCAGGGCCTCGAGGACCCCGGCGACCGCCAGGTCCCGCGCCACGTCCCGGTCCCGCTCGACCCGGCGGCGGTAGTTCACGTACTCCGCCTGGAGCCGTTGCAGGTCACCGAGCCGTTCGTCGGCCAGTCGGGCGGCGGCCGCGAGCTCCTCGCCACCGGGGGCGGGGAAGCCGACGGACGTACCGTTCGTGCTGCCTGCCGCCGGTTCGGCCCGGTGCTCGGGCTGGCTGCTCGCGTAGGCCTCCCGCACCTTGCCGGTCTGGGGGTCGAGGCGGCGGCGGTCGTGCACGACCGGCTTCGCCGGCGCCTCCTCGTCCTCCCGGGGATCCCGGACCGCTCCGGACGCCGTGGCGTCCGGAGTGGCCGACGGCTGGCCGGACCCGGAGGCCTCGGCCTCCGGTCCGCTCGGTGCGGCGGTGCCCTCGGTGGAGGGTGGGGTCATCACTTGTCCTCGTCGACGATCTCGGCGTCCACCACGTCCTCGTCGGGAGTCGACGTGCCGGCCCCGCCCGGAGCCGAGGCCCCGGCGCCGCTCTCCTGGGCGGCCTGGGCGTACAGCGCGGCACCCAGCTCCTGACTGGCCTTGGCGAGCGCCTCCTGCCTGGCCTTGACCTCGGCGACGTCCTCGCCCGCGAGGGCCTTCTTCAGGTCCGCGAGCGCGGTGTTCACCGTGTCCTTGCCGTCCTTCGGCAGCTTATCGTCGTTGTCGGCCAGGAACTTCTCGGTCGAGTAGACCAGCTGCTCGGCGGAGTTGCGGGTCTCGGCCTGCTCCTTGCGGGTGCGGTCGTCCTCCGCGTGGGCCTCGGCCTCACGGATCATGCGATCGATCTCGTCCTTCGGCAGCGCGCTGCCGCCCGAGATGGTGATCGACTGCTCCTTGCCGGTGCCGCGGTCCTTGGCGGACACCTGCACGATGCCGTTGGCGTCGATGTCGAAGGTGACCTCGATCTGCGGGATCCCGCGCGGGGCCGGGGCGATCCCGGTGAGCTCGAAGGTGCCGAGCGGCTTGTTGTCCCGCGCCAGCTCGCGCTCACCCTGGAAGACCTGGATCAGCACGCTGGGCTGGTTGTCGTCGGCGGTGGTGAAGACCTCGGACGCCTTGGTCGGGATCGCGGTGTTCCGGGTGATCAGCTTGGTCATGATGCCGCCCTTGGTCTCGATGCCCAGGGAGAGCGGCGTGACGTCGATCAGCAGCACGTCCTTGCGCTCGCCCTTGAGGACACCGGCCTGCAGGGCCGCACCCACGGCGACGACCTCGTCCGGGTTGACGCCCTTGTTGGGCTCCTTGCCGCCGGTCAGCTCGCGCACCACGTCGGCCACGGCGGGCATCCGGGTCGAGCCACCCACGAGCACGATGTGGTCGATCTCGGACAGCTGCACCCCCGCATCCTTGATCACGGCCCGGAACGGCGCCTTGGTGCGCTCGAGCAGGTCGGCGGTCAGCTGCTGGAACTGCGCCCGGGTGAGCTTCTCGTCCAGGTGCACCGGACCGTTCTCGGTCATCGAGAGGTACTGCAGCGAGATGTTCGTGGACGTCGCGCTGGACAGTTCCTTCTTCGCCTGCTCCGCGGCCTCGCGCAGCCGCTGCACAGCGATCTTGTCCTTGGTCAGGTCCACCCCGGTGGTGTTGCGCACCGTGGTGGTCAGGTGGTCGACCACGCGCTGGTCCCAGTCGTCGCCGCCGAGGTGGTTGTCACCCGAGGTGGCTCGCACCTGGATCGTGGAGAAGCCGTCCTCGTCCTTGCCCACCTCGA
>CAZOWW010000170.1:0-9476 GCA_964583765.1 uncultured Kineosporiaceae bacterium | reverse complement strand
TCGGGACGAACCGGACTTCACCCGCCCAAATTCCAGTTCCGAAACAGGCCCTAGGTCGATCGTCCGGATGGCGAGATCCAGCGTGCTTGCCGCAACGACGGGACCGGGGCGAGCTTCGGGACCGCTCGGGCCGCTGGTGTCAGCGGTCGCTTCGGTCCGGATGCCCACCCCGGCCAGTCGACGTGCGACGTCAGCTGGGAATCAGGTCAGCTGGCGCTGAGGCTGTAGCTGTTGGTGGTGAAGGTCCCGCCGCTGGAGCTGGTGATCTCGTAACCGAATTGCTGGGCGCCGAGCGTCACGTCACCCCACCAACCGTTGGACTTCAGCCAGTTGAACAGGGCCAGGATGTCGACCGTCCCGGAGCTCGTGTTCGAGGTCCGGACGAACGAGTAGACGGCGTTGGAGCCGTTCGAGCCCTTGTAGATGTTCCAGGTGTGGCCGCCGAGCGAAATGTTCGACACGCTCGGCACCGCCCCGTTGGCGTCGTAGCTGGCCGCGATCGGGCCGACCGCGCCGTACTTGTTCATCCACACCATGATCTCGTAGGCGTTGTTGTTCGCCCACAGGTCGTAGGTGGTCTCGAACGAGCCAGTGGTCGGAACGGAGACGTTGAAGCTGCTGGTCAGGCTCTTCATCGAGCTCAGCGTCTTGTTCAGGGTCAGCGAGGCGTTGGCGTAGGACTTGACCCCGCTCGTGTTCGGGTGGTTGGCCACCACCTGCCAGTTACTGTGCGAGTTCATGCACAGCTGCTGGGTCCCGGCGCCGCTGCCCCAGACGTCGTTGTACAGCGTGTAGCTGCCGTCGGTGAACTGCGCCCACTGATCCGACGAGCACTGAGCCCAGGTCCCGCTGGCCCGGGTGGTCGTGGTGGTCGTGGTGATGGTGGTCGTGCTGGACCGCGTGGTGGTCGTGGTGCTGGATCGGGTGGTGGTTGTGGTGCTGGGCCGGGTGGTGGTCGTGGTGCCGGTGGAGCCACCGCCGCAGGTCACGCCGTTCAGTGCGAAGGTGGTCGGCACCGGGTTGTTGGTGCCGCTGTTGGTGCCCTGGAAGCCGAACGAGGCGCTGCCTCCGCTGGCGACGCTGCCGTTGTAGCCGACGTTCTTCGCGGTCACCGTGGAGCCGGACTGGGTCACGGTCGCGTTCCAGCCGCTGGCGACCTGCTGGCCCGCACCGAAAGACCAGGTCAGTGTCCAGCTGGACAGCGCGTCGCCGGTGTTGTTGATCACCACGTTGGCGACAAAGCCGCCGGACCACTGGGACGGCACCGTGTAGGCCACCTGGCAGCTCACCGTGGCGGAGGCCGGTGTGGTCAGTGCGGCAAGCCCGCCGGGGACCGCCACCAGTGCCGCCAATGCCAGAACAAGGGGTCGTTTGCGCATCTGGGACCTCCATGGTTGGGGGAATTGCGGGCGTCTTCCATCAGCCGGCCTGCGGCGATTGATTTCGGCGCATCCCGCCCCCGGGACCGCTCGGGTGCGATCCCGATATGTCGCCACCACTCAGCGCGCACGGAGCGCTGAGCCCGGCACCGATAGGTCGCATTTCTCCGCACGGCCACTCGACCGCGTGGATGGTAGCAGTGGCTCTCGGGGTACTCAAGACCTTCTGTTGAAGCGCTTCGCTTTGTCGGTCGAGTGGTTTTGGAAATGATCGTGAACGGCTCCTGGAGGGAGCCGGCAGTTGCGGCGCCGCCAGCCGGGCGGCTCTGTGGAGCATCCCAGGGGCGGTGCCGAGCTCGAGGGAGACGCGATGATGAGCCCGGGCCTCGGATCTTGGACATCGGACGGATGGTTGCCGTGGGAGATCCCCGGATCGGCAGCGATGCCCTTGAACGTGGACCCCGCGGTGGTTTGTGCAGGTCGACGGCCTGGCGACGGAACTCGTCGGAGCAGGCCTTGTGGGCCGCGAAACGGATCCTCCCACCTCGCCAACAACGGGCATCTTCGCCGGTGATGGCTGCGGCCTGGCACGGAAGGAGCCCCGATGTGGAACGGCTTGTCCAGATGAGATGCCAACTCAAGCCGATTTGATCTTGGTCTGCCGGCTTCTACTTGGTTTCAAACGCAGGTCAGCTCTCTCCCTGGCTCTCGACCGCTGCGGAGCCTGCGGACGGGCGGTCCCGAGAGCGCTCTCTGCGGGTTCGGTCCACCCGCCGATCGGTTCGCCCGGCCGGCGGACGGCGCACCCATGCCCGGTGGCGAGGAGGGCGAGCCGATGCCGCGCGGTGGTGTTCCCCGTGAGGGTCGTGGCCGCTCGATCGGGCAGTGGCCCTGCCATCTCTCGGGGCCCGACCTCGCACTTTGCGGTGGCGTGACGCTTCTGCAGGCTCTGAGGTTGCCCTGGTGAGCTGGCGTTCGTCCCACGAACCGTCCCACGTGGCGATCCCTGCCTGTCAACGCCGTCAGAGCGCGGCTGCCGCGTCGACAAGCGAGCGCGCCGCCCTCACAAGCCCTTGGGCATCGGTCCTGGACATCAACATCGGGGAGTAGCGCGCGTTGTCCTTGGCCGCGAGTATCCGGCCGAGCTTCGTGGGCAGGGTGGAGTCCGGCAGATCGACGGTCTTGAGTAGCGCCATCGCCTGGGTGTGGTCCTGTCCACGCGCGTAGCGGCCCAGGCGCCGCCCGCAGATCGCATCGCTGGCAGCGATCACGGCCAGCACCGCCAAGGCAGCCGCGACGTGGGTCTCCAACTGGGCGGCGGGTTCTTCCAGGACGAGGTCGGCGACGTCGATGAACGCACGTGCCTACTCGAGCCGGGCGCGGGCCTGCGCCGGAGTGCAAGCCACGGTTCGTGGTTCGGGTCGAGGGTTCACCGCAACCCCCGGACAGGGAGGCCGGTACACACACGCATGGTTCGCAGCACGTCGAGCAGCCGCTCCCCCGTGAGATGGACCTGCTCGGCTCGCCAGGACGCGATCAGCGGATCATCCGCCTCCAGCATGGCTGCCAGTGACTGCGGGGTGACCTCGACGATGTGGGCGTGGTTCCCGGTCCACAGGTGAACGTCAGAAGCCAGCTGGGCGACTTGTCCTCGCCACACGGTGTCCAGGTCACCTCCCTCGGACTCCCCGGCCGCACAGGCCTCGGTCTCGGCCGGCGTCACGAGCAGGATGTCGATGTCGTTGTCCTCACCGGCCGATCCTCTGGCGAACGATCCGAACACGCTCGCGTGGACGGGAGGGATCGACCAGCCGTCGATCGCATCAGTGATCTCATTTATGATCCGGGCGCGTATGCGAGTCAGCTCCAGAATCGGGCCGGCCGCCAGATGGTCCCGGTTCAACCGGTACAGGGTGGCGTGGGCGTGCTCCTCGGCCAGCACGATCCCCTGGCGCACCAGCCGGGCCAACACCCGGCGCACGCCGTCCGCGCTGCCCGTACCAGCCATCCGGTGCACGTGGGCGCCCGTGGACATCCCCGTCGTCGCCGACAACGCCTGCAGCACCGCGGCGTCCAGGGTCGGGGTGACCGTCGCCAACGGGTTCGACAGATCCATGCCTCAGCGCCGCCTCACGACTATCCACGTCATGTGACGAGAATAGTCGGCACATGACGAGAATTCCAGCGGGCACTCAGATGGGCGCGCGCCTGCTGGACGGGCCGCCCGGGTTGCGCTGGCGACCTTGTCCCCAAGGACAGCCACCGCTCGACTCTGCCGGGACGGCGCATTCGACCCTGCCCCGCCCACCATGGGCGATCCTCTGCGGAAGGCTGCTGGATGCTGCGCAGGAGGGCATTGAGCTAGTCCATCCGCGGCGCCGGTAGCAAGGCCGGCCAATAGGGCCAGCTGCCCGGCACGGGGCGGCCAGCTCAGGGTCGGTCCCGGAACGGGCGCCGTCGGCGGTGGGCCTCGAACATGACGTGGATCTGATCCGTGGGCAGGTCGGGGCCCTCCGAGGCCTCACCTCGACGGCGGCGACAGCGACAACCACGTGGGGCGAGGCCACTGATCAGCGCCCTGGCTCGCGGTGGAACTCGGCCACCACTTCGATCGGCCCGACGATGGCGTCGTTGAACGCCTCCAGGTCCTCGGCCGGAATCCAGTACTCCAGGATGGTCCGGCCACCCGCCTGCTGGACCTGGTAGTTGTCGAGGAAGGCCGTCAGCACCTCGAACCGGGTGACGAAGCCGCTGCCGCTCACCGTCACGTTCCAGTCCCGGGCGATGCGCGTGGCATAGTCCTCGTTCAGGACCGGGTAGAAGATCGGCTGGTCCGGCAGCCGCGGCGGCCACCGGCGCCAACTGGAGGCCTTCACGAGTTCCAGTTCCTTCGGTCCCGTCGGCCGCCACAGAGTGGTCGTGTGCACGACCCCGCCTCCGTCCTTGCCGTCAACCCGTCGGCTCATGCTGCCCGAGACGAGCCCGCGGCGGCGAGACGATTCTCGGGTGGTCTGGGAACTCGACGGCACCTCGATCCTTCGAGCTGGTTCACCGTGGTCCTGACCGCAACGGGAGCTCACCGAGGTGGCCGGTCTGCAGGGGAGCGATGTCGCCCCCGGATTCCAGTGCCACGTCGAGGATCATCGCCAGACTGCGGCCGTAGACGGGAACGGCAGCGGGATCCTCCGCCAACAACCAGTCGTCATCAGGATCCTCACCAAGCATCATCTTGCAGACAACCCAGGGCGACGTCTCCACGCTGCCTTCGCGAGTGACCGCGGCCAGGGTGCGCCCGTCGGCCAGTGCCGCGATGCCAACGAGAGCCGTGCGGTTGTCCTCGCTGACATACACATACCGATGTTCGGGGATCGGCAGGAGATGCCAGGCACCATCGAACAGCTCGGCGGCGGAGCCGATCCTCTGGTAGAGGGCCATCGCTTCGGCGGGCAGCATGTCGATCAGGGGTGGTTCCTGCGGAGGCGGGCTGACCTGTCCGCGGTCGATCAGCCGGTCGGCGACGTCGTCGATGTCCGGGATCGCCGGAGCCAGGTGCCAGCCTGCGACCGGTTCCAGCGCCCCGTCCGTCCGCTGGGCGACGGCCAGAAGGCCAGCGTGCAGGGCAACCGCCCGGTTGTCACCACTGACCTGGTCGTTGACCTTGAGGACGACACGGGAGAGCGTCGCGGGAATGTCGTCGCTACGGACCCCGGGGCCCCGATAGGTCGTCCGACGACGACTTGCAGGATCCGTGAGGTTCCGCGGCTCGTCAATGGGCAGGTCGAGCATCGGATTCGGCCGGTCGATCATCCCCACATCGAGGAGGTAGGGGTACAGGCGCACGACCCAGCCGGTGATGATCGCCCCGCCGTAGGCATCGTCCGGGTTGTAGATGCGTTGCCAGAAGGCCACGTCGGCCTCGCCGCAGGCCGCCCGTACGAACTGGTCGATGATGGGCACGAGTGAGGCTCGCCAAGTGTCCAGCCCGAACCGGGGCAGTTGGTCAAGACGTTCGCGAATCCTCTGCCAATCCGCCACAGTCCCGGTGAGCGTGATCGTGGGGATCCCGCAGACGTGCTTCATCCAATAGGTGAAGTACGGGGAATACGCATCCAGCAACAGCACCTGGGACGCAGTCCGTTCCACCTGCGTACTGGTGGAGAAGTCGCAGACGAAGAGGGCCGCCTCCTCGACCTCAGCCGCGAGCTGCCGTGCCGACAGCGCGACAACCTGCTCCCACGACGCCGCGTCGTCCGGCATCGGCCCCAGCAGGGCCACCTCCAGGCATTCGCGACCGGCATGACCGACCAACCTCGACCGCAACTGCTCGGCGTTCAGGCGGACATGCTGAGCTAGGCCCTGCGCGATGGTCAGCCACACGGCATCCGGGGACAGCACCAGCGGGCGGTGGTCCGCGAAGGCTCGTCCCACCGCGCTCAGCAGCGGATGCACCCCGTTCGGGACGAGGACCTGCCGGGCCGGATCCCCGCCCACCACCAGCGCATCCGGAGACAAGCTCCCCACCGAGACGGCCGGCAACCGGTCCGTCACGGCCTCGACCGTATCCACGGCGAACGTCACCACGCCCCGACCGTAGCCGATCCGGATCACTCCCGGAGAGGGTCAAGTTCCGCAGACATGAAGGACCGCCGGCTCCGGCCCCAGGGCGGCGCACTCGCCTTGACGTGGGTGGGGCAGATACGGCACCCACCCCGACGATCGGGACGCTGGCCTGCATGGATCGCTCACTGTGACCAGCCCCCGCAACCAGAGAAGCCAGCGAGGGCCGCCCCGGCACAGCGACCTCGAATCCCCTCCCCCAAGCCTGGAACGCCGGTAACGATGCAGGTCACACCAAGATCCAGTCATTGATCACCGCGAAGCCGAGGGTCAGAAACTCGCTGGCGTGGAGCGAAACCAGTCGGCGTGTCGTCCCACGAACCGTTCCACGATCGCCATTCGGGACTCGCAGACAGAGAACACGCTGTGATACTCGCAGGTCAGAGGGGCGCCCCCGGCAGGATTCGAACCTGCGCTCCCTCCTCCGGAGTGCGGTCCCCTACCTCATCCCGGCCTTCCCCAGTGCCCTGGCCTCGCACTTTGCGCCGGCGCGACGTTTCTTCAGGCTCCACAGGTTGCCCTGGTGGGCTGCTGTTCGTCCCACGAACCGTCCCACGACGCGGTCTCCACCTGGTCCGGTGTCAGAGCGCAGCTGCCGCGTCGACCAGAGAGCGCGCCGCCCTCACGAGCGACTGAGCCGCGGTCTTGGACATCAACATCGGGGAGTAGTGCGCATTGTCCTTCTCTTGAAGTACTCGACGGAGCTTCGCGGGCAGGGTGGAATCCGGCAGGTCCACCGTCTCCAGCAGAGCCACGGCCTGGGCGTGATCCTGTCCGCGTGCGTAGCGGCCCAGGCGCCGCCCGCAGATCGCGTCGCTGGCGGCGATCGCGGCCAGCACCGCCAGAGCAACCGCGACGTGGGTTTCCGACTAGGCGGCAGGTTCTTCCAGGACGAGATCGGCGACGTCGATGAATGCACGTGCCTGCTCGAGCCGGGCGCGGGCCTGAGCCGGAGTGCATGCCACGGTTCGTGGTTCAGGTCGAGGGTTCACCGCAACCCCCGGACAGGTAGGCCAGTACGCCCTCGCACGGTTCGCATCACCTCGAGCAACCGCTCCCCCGTGAGATGGATCTGATCGGCCCGCCAGGACGCGATCAGCGGGTCATCCGCCTCGAGCATGGCTGCCAGTTGCGGCGGGGTGACCTCGACGATGTGGGCATGGTTCCCGGTCCACAGGTGGACGTCAGAAGTCAGCTGCGCGACTTGTCCTCGCCACACGGTGTCTGGGTCGCCTCTCTCGGGATCACCGGCCGCATAGGCCTCGGTCTCGGTCTGCGTCAGAAGCAGGATGTCGATGTCGCTGTCCTCCCCGGCCTCTCCTATGGCGAACGATCCGAACAAGCTCGCGTGGACAGGCGGGATCGACCAGCCGTCGATCACTTCAGTGATCTCATTCATGATCCGGGCACGCATGCGGGTGAGCTCCAGGATGGGACCGGCCGCCAGATGGTCCCGGTTCAACCGGTACAGCGTGGCGTGGGCGTGTTCCTCGGCCAGCACGATCCCCTGCCGCACCAGCCGAGCCAGCACCCGGCGCACGCCGTCCGCGCTGCCCGCGCCGGCCATCCGGTGTACGTGGGCCCCAGTGGACATCCCTGTCGTCGCCGACAACGCCTGCAGCACCGCGGCGTCCAGGGTCGGGGTGACCGTCGCCAACGGGTTCGACAGATCCATGCCTCAGTACCCCATCACGACTATTCTCGTCATGTGACGAGAATAGTCGGCATGTGCCGAGAATTCCAGCGGGCACCTGTGGGCTCATCCAGGCCGGACGGCCCGCTCGGGTTGCGCTGGCGCCCTTGCCCGCAAGGACTCTCGTCGTTCGACTCCGTCGGGGCGAGACACTCGACCCGCCCGGCTCACCATGGGTGATCCTCCGCGGAAGGCTGCTGGACGCTGCACAGGAGGACATTGAGGTAGTCCATCCGCGGCGCAGGTAGCAAGGCCGGGCCAATAGGGCAAACTGCCGGCGCAGGGCGACCAACTCGCGGTCGATTCCGGAACGGGCGCCGTCGGCGGTGGGCCTCGAACAGGACGTGGATCTGGTCGGCGGGCAGGTCGGGCCCTCCGAGTCCCCACCTCGACGGCGGTGACGGTGACGGCCACGTGGGGCGAGGCCGCTGATCAGCGCCCTGGCTCGCGGTGGAACTCAGCGACCACTTCGATCGGCCCGACGATGGCGTCGTTGAACGCCTCCAGGTCCTCGGCAGGGATCCAGTACTCCAGGACGGTCTGGCCACCGGCCTGTTGGACCTGGTAGTTGTCGAGGAAGGCCGTCAGGACCTCGAACCGGGTGACGAAGCCGCTACCACTCGCCTGCACGTTCCAGTCCCGGGCGATGCGCGTCGCGTAGTCCTCGTTCAGGACGGGGTAGAAGATCGGCTGGTCCGGTAGCCGCGGCGGCCAGCGGCGCCAGCCGGAGACCTTCACGAGCTCCAGTTCCTTCGGGCCCGTCGGCCGCCACAGGGTGGTCGTGCTCACGGCCTCTCCTCTGCCGACATGCCGTGGCTGCATCCTCTCCGGTGCGGGGCGGTGACGGCGAAGCGATTCTCCGCCGCGGGCCACCGTCGACATGTCGTGCCTGGGCGTGGACGAGGGCGGTCGGCGCGATCCGCCCCATGGCGCCGGCCCGTGCGGATCAAAGGGATTGTCTCCTGGCTTGGTCCCTTTCCATCCGCGGTCATGCTGTCGGCCGAACCGGCGCCGAGGCCGCTCAAGCTGACAGCCCAGACGCGTGTTGACACCGGTCAGCGGCGCCGCCCTCGTCACCATGGTGGACATGGACGGGTTTCCTGCGGTGGTGCATCCGGTGGAGGGGTTCGAGATCACCGTGGTGCTGCCGGAGGTTCGGGGTGTCCTGTGGTGGGGACCCGACGAGCGTGGTGTCGACGTGGTCGCGGCCGCAGGCGGGCAGGCGTTGGTGTGGCCCAGTACGGACCTGTGCCGGGAAGACGTGAGTGCCCGGGGCTGGGCGGCCGGCGACGGGGAGCCGTCCACACTGGACGTGCGGCCGCTGGTGGCGTGGCTGCAGGGACGGCGGCTGGCGCTGGATGTGGTGGCGGGCCTGGGTGCCTGGAACCTCGCCGGGGATCTGTCCGTCGCCGTGGGCGCACGCTGGTCGGACGGAGGCCGGCTGGCCGACGTCTGCTTCGAGAAGCTGACGATCGCGAACGTGCCCTGGCTCGCGGGCCTGGAGGAGTACCGGCCTCGATGGACCAGGAGGCAGCACACCTACCTGCGAGGCCGACTTGCGCAAGCCGTGACCTTGATCCGCGCGCAGCTGCTCTCGGCTGACTCGTGAAGTGACCAGTGCCGCGACAAACTCCGGTGTCCTCACCGCAGTGACAGTCTCGCTCACCACAGTGGCACGCCCGAGGAGCTGGGATCCGCAGAGATCCTTCCGAGCCCGGTCCGCGAACGGGGCGCTAGGGCCTGTTTCGGAACTGGAATTTGGGCGGGTGAAGTCCGGTTCGTCCCGA
>CAZOWW010000169.1:5469-9599 GCA_964583765.1 uncultured Kineosporiaceae bacterium | reverse complement strand
ACGTCTACACCGCCAAGGGCACCCTCGCCCCGTGGGCGAGCACCACGATCATCCCCGGCGCCCCTGGTGCCACCACGAATCGTTCCTGGGTGACCGACTTCGCGGTCCGCGGGCAGACCGTCTACGTCTCCGTGGACGGCGAGGGTCCGGAGATCTTCGACGGCCGCTTCTCGGCGAACGTGAGCACCGGCAAGACCAACTGGATCGACTACTGCCTCGGCGCGACCCAGGCGATCACCGAGCTCAACGGCGTCGTGTACAGCGCCAACCACGCCCACGACTGCTCGAAGACCTACGCCTGGCCCGAGCGGACGCCGCGCTACTACAACCGCGTCGTCGCCGAGACCGCGACCGTCAACGGCGCCAACGACGACGGGACGCCGATCCCGGCGCTCATCCCGCTCTTCGACAGCACCGACGGCGGTCCCGCGACGAGCTACTGGCGCAACGGCCCCTGGGCAATCGAGTCCTCCAGCAGCGGGTACGTGGTGCTCGGCGGCGAGTTCCTCACCGTGAACAACCTGGCGCAGCAGGGCCTGGCCCGGTTCGTGCTCCGCTCGAAGTCCCCGCACCACGCCGGGCCGCTCACGCCGTTCCCGGCCCCGGCCGTCCGCTCGCTCGCCGCCGGCAGCGCGCGCGTTTCCTGGCAGGCCACCTGGGACCGGGACGACTCGTCCCTGACCTACCAGGTGTTCCGGGACTCCGGTAACACGCCGGTCGCCACGGTGTCCCGCTCGTCGTCCTTCTACAACCAGCCCCAGCTCTCGTTCACCGACACCGGGCTCGTCCCGGGCTCGGTCCACACCTACCGGGTGCGCGCCATCGACCCCGACGGCAACTACATCGGGTCCCCGGTCAGTGCACCGGTCACCGTGGCCGCGGCCAGCGTCCTCGGCAGCTACGTCGACCACGTGATCGCGGACGGTGCCAGCAACCTGATCACCTTCGACGACCCGGTGGGAGCCGCCACCGCGGCCGACGTGCTCGGCACGAACCCGGCTCTGCTCACCGGCGTCACGCTCGGCACCCCCGGGGCCTTCCTCGGCTCGGGGACCGCGGCCACCTTCGCGGGCACGTCGACCAGCTTCGCCGCCCTCAAGCAGCCGATGTTCGGCCCGAACACGTACAGCGTGGAGGCCTGGTTCCGCACCACCTCCACGACGGGCGCCAAGATCGTCGGTCTGGGCAACCACGTCGACTCCCCCAGCACCAACTACGACCGGCAGATCTACCTCACCGACACCGGGCGCATCGTCTTCGGCGTCTACAACCATGCCGGGGAGCACACCCTGACCACGGGCGCCGGTTACGCGGACGGCCGGTGGCACCAGGTGGTCAGCACGCTCGGACCGACCGGGATGGCCCTGTACCTGGACGGCGTGCTCACCACGTCCGATCCGACGACGACGCAGGCCGAGTACGCCGAGGGATACTGGCGCATCGGCGGGGACAGCACCGGCGGCTGGCCCCTTCCGCCCACCAGCGGAGGCTTCCTCACCGGGGCCGTCGACGAGGTGAGCGTGTACCCCGTGACCCTCACCGCCGCCCAGGTGGCCGATCACTACGCGATGGCGCAGGTGGCCACCGTCCCGGCGGGAACCGGAGTCACCCCGACCAACGGGTGATGTCACGCGCAGGCACAGGGCGGGAGTCCGTATCCGGGACTCCCGCCCTGTGCGGGTTGTCCGCCCCCGGGGGCGAGGGCCGCCCCGCCCCCATGACGGGACGAATGCGGCACGTGGCGGTCGTCACCGCAACACCTACCAGGTCCGGCCATCGCCACTGGGCACAATGGTCGCCTGGCACCCGTGCCCGGCCCGCTCCACGACGCGACCGCCGGGTGCCCGACCCCGGGGAGGGAACAGTGCAGGTGGCCAGAAACACCCGTGTGGACAGACGGGTGCTCGACGACTTCATCGCCGGACGGCGGAACTGGGTGCTGGCCACCGTCCGCGCGGACGGACGGCCACAGCTCTCCCCGGTCACCGGAGCCCTCGGCCCGGACGGACGGTTGCTCGTCGCCAGCTACCCCACCCGGGCGAAGACCCTCAACCTGCGGCGGGACCCCGCCTGTTCGGTGCTCGTCCTCGGCGACGACTTCGGCGAGGCGTGGGTGCAGATTCACGGCACGGCCGAGGTGCTGGACGGCGAGGCCGGTGTCGAAGCGCTCGTGGACTACTACCGGGCGGCCGCGGGCGAGCATCCGGATTGGGAGGAGTACCGCCAGGCCATGCGAGATCGCAACAAGGTCTGCCTCGCGGTGACCGTCTCCGGTTGGGGCCCCGTGAGTACGGGCGGCGTCCCGCCCGAGTACGCGGGTGCCTGAGAGCACGGCGCCCCGCGCCTTCCCACTCGGCGCGGCGTCGTGATGGCCGGGGTCGACCTGCCGGCCGTCGGGTACGCCGCCGGGGCAGCTTTGATCTTCGCGGTGGCGAACAACCTTCAGCGCGGGGCCGCTGCGGTCGTCCCCGTCGAGGCCGGCGGCCCGGTGCGGCTCTTCCTCAAGTTGCTCCGCGCACCCCGCTGGGTCGCCGGCTCGACGCTGGCCCTGGCCGCACTGGGCCTGCACGCGGTGGCCCTGGCCCGGGGCGGCGTGATCCTGGTGCAGGCGGTCCTCGCCGCCGGCCTGGTGCTCTCCCTCGCCATCGAGGCCGCTCGGGAACGGCGGTGGATGCGCCACGGGGAGCTTCTCGGCTCGGTCGTCCTCGTGGTCGGGGTGATCGTGCTGCTCGGCTACGGCCAACCCGGCGGCGGGAAACCCGTCGACACCGGCGTCCAGCTCACTGCGGCGATCGCCCTGGCCGTGGTCGCGGCGATCGGCCTCAGCGCGTCCAGGGTCCGGCGGCGCCCCAACCGTTCCGCGGTGATCATGGGGGCGGCGGCGGGAGCCTGCTTCGCCCTGGACGCGGTGTTCCTCAAGGGCGTGGCGAACTGGGTGGACGACCTCGACGCGCTTCCCGTGGCCACCGGCCTGGCGGGCTTCGTCATCGCTTCCCTGCTCGGCAACCTGATCATCCAGCGGGCGTTCCAGCGTGCACCGCTGAGGCTCGTGCTGCCCACGGTGACCGCGGGAGACCCGGTGGCCGCGTTCGGGGCCGGTCGATGGATGCTCCGGGAGCACCTCCAGGGAGGGTCGGACGCCCATACCGCGGTGATTCTCGGCCTGGCGGCGATCGCCGTGGGCATCATCACGACGACCGTCGCGCACCCCCGAGGTTGAGGTCGCGCACCCCGAGGTTGAGTCGGCTCCCTAGCCCGCTCCCCCGAACGGCTGCCCGGGATCGCGCCGTCCGGTCGCCTCTGTGAGACTCTCGGAACAGGACCACGCGGCCGCCGAGCTCCCACCTGCCCGCGGTGAGACACCTGCGGCAGAGATGAGGACACCGTGCCCCGAGCACAGAGTCCTTCGCTCGGGCGTCCCGGCCCGATCGGAGGTCTCGCCCGGCGCCGCCCGGAAGCACCTTCTGATGCCGGGCAGGCCGAATCGGGAGCTCTCGACACCGGAGTTCCAGCAGGCAGGGCGGTGGATGCAGGCGCTCCGGAGACCTGGATTCCGCGCTCCCCCGACACCGCCATCTCGCCGGAGGTCCCCCCCGGCGCGGCCCCGCCGCGTTCGGCCCTAGCTCGGCGCGTGTTCCGGGTTCCCGTCCGACGCCTGCCGCTCTGGGCGGTGCTGTGCGCGCTCGGTGTCTTGCTCGTCCTCGCCGTTGCGTTGAGCGTCTACACCGTCGACGCCGACACCGGATACGACTTCGACAGCCTCGCGCACGCCGTCGAATTCGACGCCCTGCGGTTGCGCTGGTACCTGTCCCTCCTGGTGCTGGTGCTCACGACCATGTCCTACCTCGCGGTGGCCCTGGTGATGCGCGTGACCTCCGGTTGCCGTCTTCCCCTGCGCGAGGTGTTCCTCGTGCAGCTGGCTGCCGCCGCGGCGAACCGACTCACTGCGGCCGGGCTCGGCGGATCGGCCCTCAACGTGCGGTACCTCGTGCGCCGGGGCCTGTCCAGTGCCGCCGCCGTCGGCGTCATCGTCGCGGCCGCCGTGCTCGGGACCCTCTCGAGCCTGGTCGTGCTCGTGGCACTCACCCTGGGCGGGGAACGCCTCGGCCTCGACGGCACCCAGGGCGAGA
>CAZOWW010000169.1:0-5459 GCA_964583765.1 uncultured Kineosporiaceae bacterium | reverse complement strand
CTCACCTCGGAGCTGTCCCGGGCGTTCTCCCCGTTCTCCTCCTGGTGGACCTGGCTCGTGCTGGCGTGCCTCGCTGTCGTCGCGTTCGTCCTGCGTGCGCGACTCGGCCAGCGGATGACCAGGGCACGGCGCCATTTCACCGCCCCGATCCGGGCGCTCGCCCAGCGGCCGCGATCCGTCCTCACCGCGTCCGTGGCGGCCGGATCCACCTCCGTGTTGCTCGCACTGGCGTTCGTGTCGACGATCCAGATGCTTCCCGGCCCGCGGCCGCACCTGCCGTTCGGCGCGCTCGTCGTGGGGTTCCTCGTCGGCTCCGCGGCGGGCAGCGCCATCCCCATGCCGGCGGGAGTGGGATCGGTCGAGACGGCGCTCGTCGCCGTCCTCGCGAGCAGCGGCGTGCCCACGGCGCATGCGGTCGAGGTCGTCCTCGTCTACCGCCTGCTCACGTTCTGGTTGCCGGCGGCGTTCGGCCTGCTCGCGGCCCGGCACCTGCGGCGCGCGGGCGCGCTCTGACCTCGCGCGGGCGCACCCCGACCGCGACCGGATCAGCCGCGCACGGGCGACTGACGCGACCGGTCAGGACCTGCCGAACCCCTGGTCAGGCGCCGCCGAGGACCTCACGCAGGCCGGAGACCATGAGACCCTGCGCGCCGTGACCCAGGGCGCTCTCCGCCTGCGGACGATCCGCCACGACATGGCCCACCAGCGGCTTGCCCAGACCACGGAACAGCTGCCAGACCGCGTCCGGCGCCTGCACGTCCAGGCCGAGCAGATCCCACCGGTCCTGGGTCTCCTGCGGCGGGGTCTCGCCGGACTGCACCTGTGCGCCGTAGTAGTAGCCCCACGTCCGAAGGCCCCGGGCCCGGGCGGCCTGCGCCCAGGACCGGCCCGTGCAGAAGGACTTCGCCACGAAGCTCTCCACCGGGTGACGCACCAGGGCCGCCATCATGTCCAGGAGTTCCGCGTGGTGGACGGAATCGACCGTCTTGGGGTCCACGAAGATCGCGTGTGTGCGACCGTACGCCGCCACGAGCTGCTCGAACCGCAGGTACGGGCGCGGTTCCTGGCCGAGCCTGCGCATGCGCGGAGTGCTGATCCGAAGGCTCTCGATCTCGTACCAGTCGTGTTCCGAGGCGACGAATCCCGACGTGCCCGAGGTCCGATCGAGGGTCGGATCATGCAGACCGAACCAGACGCCGTCCGAGGAACGAGCCAGAGAGACCTCCAGGGCGTCTGCGCCCTCGGCGACCGCCTGACGGTAGGCGTAGAGCGAGAACTCCGGCCAGTCCGCCGAACCGCCGCCGTGGGCCACGTAGAACGGCCGGGCGGTCAGCAGTTCCGGGACGAGTTTCCCTGGCCGTTTCGAGGAGCCGTTCAGGAGCATCGGGCCGCCCACGGCCGCCAGCGCGGCAAGCACCGCACCGGAACCGCCACCGACCAGCAGGGTTCGCCGGGACACGAGCGGTCGACGCAGTCCCCGCTCCAGCGCGTCCCGCATGTCCACCGTGCCCCCTCCGTGACGTCCTCCTGCGACGTCGCCAGCGACCGCCACAGCGCGGCCGTTCGTCGCTCGCGGTGGCGTCCCCGGCGGAAACGCAGCCAATTGCCGGTCTCCGGTCACTCGCAGTGAGCCGCCGGGACGCCCAGAGCCAGAGTACCCACCGGCTGAGCACACTGCGCTCGGATCTCGAGGCAGCATGCAGGCGTTCCACAGCCGCCTGACAGGGTCCCTCTCCATCATCCCTCAGGAGGGGATGCTCGTTCCCGCGAGAGAGCGCTGGAACGTCCCGGCACGGTCTCTGACCCGTACCGGATGCCCCCTCCGTCGGCCACAGACCTCCTGGGCCGCTCGCGGGAAGGAGGGACGATGTCCCTGACCGGCACAGCCTTCCTCATGTTGCTCGTCCTGACGGCGCTCGGCGCATTCGCCGCGACCGTGGTGTTCGTCCCGAAGTTCGCCGGGTCCGGAGCCCGACCGGCCCTCGCCCGGGCCGGCATGGTGCTCGGCGTCAATGTCCTGGTGCTCCTCACCGCGGCCGTCTCGCTCAACGACCAGTACGGCTTCTACGCCGACTGGACCGACCTCTCCGGTGCGTTCGGCGGTGCCCAGCCCAGCACGAGTCGTCACGGCGGAGGGACGGCGGCCGCGGCGGCGCTCACCCACGTCGGAAGCGAACCCGCGGGCGTCCCCGGGCTCGCCCTGCCCGCGGACACGTTCCAGGGCAGGGATTCGCGCCTGCTCCGCTTCACGCTCACCGGCCGCTACAGCGGACTCACCGGCACGGTGCTCGTGGACCTTCCCCGGGACTACTTCTCCCCGGCGGCCCGCACCCGGCGCTTTCCCGTGCTGGAGACCTTCCCCGGCTACCCGGGAGGGCCGTACCAGTGGGTGGACTCGATGAACATCAGGGGCACGCTCGACGCCGCAGCCGCCCGGGGAATCATCGGAGAGACAATCGTGGTCTCCCCCGAGGTCGAGTTCCCCGCCGGGGTGGACACCGAGTGCGTCAACGGCCCCGTGGGGCGCCCGCAGGTGGAGACGTGGCTGAGCAGGGACGTCCCGGCCTGGGTGCTGCGCACCTTCCGCGCCGCCCCCGACCGTGCCTCCTGGGCGACGATCGGCTTCTCGGCCGGTGGCTGGTGCTCTGCGATGATCACCATGCTGCACCCCGACCGCTACTCCGCCGCCGTCGTCATGGGTGGGTACTTCACCCCGCAGTTCAGCTGGAGCTACCACCCCTTCGCGGCGAACAGCGCTCTCGCCCGGCGCTACGACCTGATCTCGCTGGTCCGCAGTTCACCGCCCCCGGTGGCCCTGTGGGTGGAGACCTCGCACTCCGACCGGCTCTCGTACCCTTCGACCTCGCGGATCCTCGCGGCCGCCCAGGTGCCGATCGCCATCGACGCGCTCATCCTCAAGCACGCCGGTCACCGCGTGAGCCTGTGGCAGGGTGAGCTCCCCCAGGTGATCCACTGGCTCGGCACCGACATCCCCGGTTTCGCCCCGGTGCACTCTTCGGGCACCGTCCTGGCCGGACCGGGGGCGACGACCCCGCCGGGCTCAGCACCCACGACCTCAGCCGGTTCGGCGGCGAGGACCCCACCTGGCCTGGTGCGGAGGACTTCAGCCGGTTCGGCCGTCAGTGCGGTCCACTGACTGCAGGGTCGGGGGTCGCGCCAGGGGCTTCCCGGCCGTCCAGCCGCCGGCCGAGCACCAGGCAGTCCTGCGCCTGGTAGCCCAGGGCACGGTAGAAGTCGACGACGAGCGTGTTCTCGCTCCGCACCATGAGCTGAACCTTCGGTGCTCCCCGGTCGACCAGCCACGTCTCGGCCTCCGTGACCAGGGTCCTTCCGAGCCCGCGCCGCTGCTGGTCGGGGTCGACCGCGAGGTAGTAGATCCAGCCCCGGTGTCCGTCCAGGCCCACCAGGACGACACCCAGCACCTCGTCCTCCCTCCGGGCGACCAGCACCTCGGAGGAGGAATGCCGTCGGGCCAGTTCCAGGTCACGATGCGGGTCGTTCCACGGTCGGACGAGCCCGGTGCGCCGCCACAGCGCCACGACGGCCTCGACCTCGGCGTCCCGGACGGGCGAGATCTCCACCTGGTTCATCCGGTCACCCTAACCAGCGGCTCCCCCGACGCACGGTCGCCCCGATCACCTGCGGCGCGGACCACCGATCGCTCGTCACGCAGACCACCGATCATCGATGGCGAAGTCCCCTGGCTGCCCCGGTCGCGGGTCGAGCCAGCGCCGTCACCCGGCTCCGCCGCCCCTGGGTGCGGGGGGCTGCTCGGGCGTGCCGGGCACCGGTGGTTCAGCAGCCGGTTGCGCGGGCGCCTGCGGATAGCCCATCGGAGGCACCCCACCCGGGACCTGCGGGTATCCCTGCGCGGGCCCCGGCGGATAGCCAGGCACTTGCCCCGGCGGATACCCCATCGGAGGCACCCCACCCGGGACCTGCGGGTATCCCTGCACCTGCCCCTGCGGATACCCCGGCACCTGCCCCTGCGGGTACCCACCGATCAGTCGTGCACCGGGCACAGGATGACCCGCCGCCGGCTGACTCGGCGTCCCAGCCCCGAAGTACGCTCCCGCATCAGCGAGCCGGAACAACGCGAAGATGGCCACGATGGTGCCGGGCACGTAACCGTGCCGGGACAGGAGTGCCACCGCTCCCACCGCCGTTGTCGTCCCAGCGGCCGCGAGTCCGAACCACCGCGCGGCAGCCGTCCCGGTGCGCAGGGAGACACCCGCCACCGTCATGAGTGCACCGAGCGCGATCTGCGTCCAGGCGATGCCCGGGTTGTCCGACAGCGATGCGAACGCGAAGAGGAACAAGATCGCCGCGCAGATGAAGAAACTTGTGCTGAGCACCTTGCCCAAGGCCGTTCGCCTCCGTCGCTCGTCGTATCGCCCCCGGCCAGAGATCGACCTGCCGTCCGCTGATCTGTAGGGGCCGTCACGCCGGAGGTGCATCCGCGACCTCACCGTCGTGTCGCGCGACGCGCTGTGACCCTACGATTCGGGGAAACCAGGGGTGGGGAGCGAACAGTGACCAAGGCGTCGGGATGTCTGTTCGGCCTGGCCTACGGCGATGCGCTGGGCAGGCCCACGGAGTTCCTGACCGTCGCCGAGATCCAGGACAGGTACGGCCTCGAAGGCCCCCGTGACCTGGACGGCGACCCGGCGCTGGTCACGGATGACACCCAGATGACGCTCGCGGTCGCCTGGGCACTGCTGGACGCCGCCGTCCCCACCCCGGAGGTGCTCGAACCCCTGCTGCGGGCACGGTTCCTGGCCTGGGCCGCCAGCCCGGACAACAATCGTGCCCCCGGCATGACCTGCTTGCACGCCTGCGCCGAACTGGGCCGAGGCGTGCCGTGGCAACAGGCGACGGTCACCGGGTCCAAGGGGTGCGGTGCCAACATGCGGGTGGCTCCGGTCGGCCTGATCGCCGGCTACGGCGAGGACATCCTCGCCGGGGTGGCCCAACTCCAGGCCGGTCTGACCCACGGGCACCCCACCGCGTTGGCCGCCGGCGAACTCACCGCCCATGCTGTGCGCGTCCTGCGTGAGGGTGCTGCGTTGCACGACCTACCCGGACTCCTGCACGCACGCTGCCGGAGCCAGCGGTCCGTCTACCGTCACGAGTGGCTCGGTGCCCTGTGGCAGCAACCCGGGATCTTCGACCCCAGGGAGTACATCTCCCGGGGATGGGACGAGTGCGCGCAGGCCCTGGATCGACTCGACCTCGCGCTGACTCTTCCGGACGACGGCGACGACGCGTGTTCGATCACCGGGGCAGGGTGGGTCGCCGAGGAGGCCCTGGCCGGTGCCTTCCTCGGCGCCCATCACGGCATGGCGGCCTGGCCACCGTCGTGGCAGCACCGCATCGAGTACGCCGACCAGCTCCGCGCCCTCGCCACGGCCTGGGACTGAAGGTGCCGACCCCCGCCA
>CAZOWW010000168.1:0-9624 GCA_964583765.1 uncultured Kineosporiaceae bacterium | reverse complement strand
TCCCCACCGAAGGAGACGTAGTTCGCATTGCCCGTGACCGACCACGCCGCCTGGGACTGACCGGTGTACGTACCCAGCGACATCGTCGGGTACCAGTCCAGCTCACTGGTGTGCTGGAAGCCCGCGAAACTGGAGTAACGCGGCCCGGGCACGCCGTTACCGCCAGCGAAGACCGGGGTGCGCAGCACGCCCGTGGGGAAGGTCGTCTCCGCCATCACCGGGTGGTGCGTGGCCGTGAGCGGACTCAAGTTGTCCTGGTTGTAGTCACCCAGGTCGCTGCAGTCGTGGGCGTGTCCCGCGGTGTAGAGGACCTGGCCGATCGGGAACGTCCCGTAGCTGTCGCCGTGGCAGCTGTTCAGCCAGTTCACGGCGCCGGTGACGGGGTCGAGGGCGAAGCGCCCCTCGTAGTTGCCGCCGCGGGTGAAGTAGTACGAGGTGCCGTAGACCTGGGTCTTGTCGGCGACGAGGCTGGTCACCGCACTCGATGCCCCACCGAGCACGATCGGGAAGTTCGCCGGCCAGGCACCGTTCGCACCGGTGGACGCGTTCACCGCGTACAGGCCCGGTGCGGCGACCCCGTTGACCGTGACGAACCGGCCCCCCAGGAACACCCGGGTACCGTCCGCGGTCAGGGTCATCGCGGTGATGCCGTTGTCCAGCACCGGGTGCCAGGCCTGCACCGCGCCGGTGCTGGCCAGGAACTCGGCCGCGTACGAGCGCGCGACTCCCCCGGCACTGGTGAAGTCACCACCCGCGTACACCACCGTGTTCGTGGCGCTCAGTGCCCGCACGGTCGCGTTCACCGTGGGCTTGAACGCGGCGACAAGAGTGCCCGTGGCCACGTCGAAGGCGGCCAGGTGGTTGTGCGCCACACCGTCCACGGTGGTGAAGTCCCCACCCACGTAGACCCGCTTGCCATCCGGCGAGGCCGTGATCGATCGCCCCTGGGCGTTGAGACTGTGGGCGAAGGTGGTGATCAGCACGCCGGTGGTGATGTTGTAGGCGAGCAGGTTGCTGCGCACGACCTCGCTCGTCCCTGCCGCCGCCCCGGCCGGCCGCGCCCGGGTGAACTGCCCGGTCACGTAGACGGTGTTCCCGACCGTGGCCTGGGCCCAGACCACCCCGTTGATCTGCACCGTCGGCAGCGCATCCGCACTGACGGTGGCCGGCGTCCCGGTCGGCGGTGCGGTGTCCGCATTCGCCCCCGAAGCCCCCACCAGGGACACCAGGCCGGAGAAGGTCAGGGCACCGGTCGCGATGCCCGCGAGCACACGGGAACGCCGCAGACACCTGCCCTGGGCGCCGGGACGCCCGGTCGCTGTGGGACCGGACCTGGGCGGCGCCTGAACGGCGGCACGAGAGGTGTCGTCGCTGATATTGATCATGTGTGTCTGGCTCCAGACCTGCTCCACGACCCTGGCGCGACGTGGAGCACTTGGGGGACGCCGTCCGGGACGGACGTGTCCCGCGGGACGAGGCCGTTACTGCGGTGGCACCACCGGAGGGGGCGGCGCCGGGTGTCTGACCGGAGAACCGGCCGAGCGGAGCAGGCGGTGCGGAGGAATGCGGGCTGGTGCGCGACCTGCGAATGGTGTGCGGGATGCGGGCTCGTGCTGAACACGCGGACTGAGGAGCGAGGAGCAGGGGACCGACAGGGAGCGGAGGATCGTGGGAGGCGCGATCTCGCGCCGGGTTCAGGCGGCTTGGGTGGCCTTGCCCGAGAAGACGGCGGAGGTATGCCGGTCGTCGAACCGAACCCTCACCGTGACCGCAGCCAACTGCTCCACCGGGATCGAGAAGGAGTACCGCGCAGTCGCAGTCCCCCCGCCCGGCGCGACGGTGCTGGAGAAATCAGTCTGGGACCCGTCGTACACCGGAGCGGCGGGATCACCGGACGGACCGTACGTGACCTCCACGACAACCCGCTCCAGCGGGAGCGGAGTCGCGGAACCATTGCGGAACGACACCGTGAACGTCGTCATCGGCTGACCGGTACGTTCCCCCGGACCCACCGCCGTCACCCGGGACTGACGCACCCCGACGATCCGCGCAGTGACCCCGTCCTGATACCGGACCGTCTGATGAATGGCGACCGGAGCCGCGGACACCGCAGGCAACCCCGACCCGTCCGCCCCCGAACCGGACCCCCCAGCAGTCACCGTGGAACCGACGGTCCGGGCGACCGTGGTCACAGGGGCGACCGTGCCGCCGGAGGAAGCGGTGGGCCCGGTGACCGAGGCCGCGACCGGGGTCTGCGGGGATGTCGCCCGAGGTGACACGGGCTGAAGCGAGGCCGTGCGGGACGAGGAGGAGCACCCCGCGAGTGCCAGCAACAGCACGGTGACCGAAGCGAGCGCACAGGTCACCCGGAGTGACCTGCGATTCGCCGAGATCAGAGAATTCATCACGCTGCGTATCATCGCCTGCGCGAGCTCGCCGTTACTGCTACTTCACCGAATCGATGCCCACACGGCGTAATGCGCACGTCCAACGGAGCCGGTCGAGCGACCAACGGCACCTCCCGCAGCACCTCCGGCGGGCCGCCCATGCCGGATCATGACCGACGACGGGCCGCTGCCTCCGCGGCAGCCCTCGCCGGGCCGAACGACCACGGAGGGTCACCCATGTCCGATCAGGCTCCGGCCAAGCCCCACGCGGAGATCGCCGCCCGGCTCCAGGAGCTCAAGGCGCGCTCGGGCCGCACCTTCGAGGGGCTGGCGCGCAGAACAGGACTCGGTCGTTCGACGGTGCACCGTTACTGCCAGGGGATCGTGCTGCCCGACTCCTTCGCCCCGCTGGAGTCCCTCGCGATCGCCTGCGGCGCCGACCGGACCGAGGTGGCCGAACTCTTCGCCCTCTGGAACCGCGCCGGGGACCCTGCCCGGCCGGCCGAACCCGCGGAGAGCGTCGACCGGGCCGAGCCGCCGCGTCCGGTCGCGCCGTCCTCGTTCCGTCCCACGCAGGGCTCCGTCCCCCGACTCGGCGGACTCGGCAGACTCCGCGGGCTCAGCCGGCTCGGCGGGCTCGGCAGGCTCCGCGGACTCGGCCGGCTCCGCGGACAGGCGCTCGCGGTCGTCGTCGTCACGATGCTGACCCTGGCGGCGGTCGGGACCTGGGTCACCGTCGCGTCCAGAGACCCGGGCACCACGTCGAGCAGAAGTTCCGCGCGGTCCCAAGGCACGCAGTCCGGGGGCACACTGTCCCCGGGCACGCAGTCCCAGGTCGTGCGGGGGCCCGCCTGGCAGGACATCCCGCGCCTCGTGCCCTCGGATTTCTTCGGCGTGACGTTGAACAGCGACACCGGGATGATGCCCACGTTCCCCGTGGGCACGGTGCGCCTGTGGGACAGCGGGACCCGCTGGTCGGAGCTCGAACCCACCCGCAACCGCTACGACTGGTCCACCCTCGACCGCCTGGTCACGGGTGCAGGCCGGGCCGGGCTACCGGTTCTCTTCACGATCGGCGCGACCCCCTCCTGGGCCAGCCCGCAGGGACCACGCACGGCCTACCCGGACGGCTCCCGGACCTCTCCTCCGGACGATCTGCGGGACTGGGACGCCTTCGTGCAGGCACTGACCACGCGGTACCGGCACCGGATCCAGGCGTACGAGTTGTGGACCCTGGCGCCGTCACCGCTCTACTACTCCGGGAGCGCGGCGACGTTGGTCGCCATGACGCATCGCGCGGCCCGGATCATCACGCACACGGACCCCCGCGCCACGATCGTCTGCCCGTCCATGGGAGAGCTGTGGAAGGAGGACTCCCGCCGGTTCCTCACCGAGTTCGCCTCGCTCGGCGGGTACGAGGACTGCGACGTGGCCGGGGTCAAGCTCCACCCCCGGGACTTCGGCGACCCGCCCGAGACGATCCTGGAGCTCACCGCACTCATCGAACGGACGATGCATGACGCCGGGGTCCACCTGCGACTGTGGAGCACCGGCACCACCTACCGGATCGCCACGGCCACGCCGCTGGACGAGCCGCAGGCCAGCAACTACGCGGTGCGCCTGTATCTGGTCTCGTTGTACGCACGGTACGAGCGGATGTACTTCTACAACTGGGGTGGTCGCCGGATCCCGATCGTCCTGCAGGCCGAGGGCGGGCCGCCCACGACCGCGGCCCGCCACGTCACCGAACTCGAACGTTGGCTGGCCACCGCGCGTCTCTACGCCTGCGGGCACGGAACGGACGACGGGCTCCCGGCGACCGTGTGGCGGTGCCGGTTCCGGGTCGGCGGGGAGTCCGACGGGGACCAGGCGGACGCCGAGATCGTCTGGACGGAACGTGGCACGGTCCGCATGACCGCGACCCAGGACGCGCTGGTGCGCGGGCTCGACGGCACCGAGGGAAGCCTCCGGCGCGGCCGGGACTGGCAGGTGACCGAGGACCCGGTGTTCGTCTCCTGGACGAGTTGAGTCGCCACCGGGCCGGGAGATCCGTCCCACCGACCCGCCTTCGCCCAGGTCACGGGGCCTGAGACATCCCAGGTGCGGGGAATGGCCACGATGCCTGGTCCGCCCCGTTCCCGCGCTGCCAGGATCGTCCCGCCTGCGAGGGGCAGGCACCACGAC
The DNA here is from genome assembly GCA_964583765.1 of uncultured Kineosporiaceae bacterium. Taxonomy (GTDB): domain Bacteria; phylum Actinomycetota; class Actinomycetes; order Actinomycetales; family Kineosporiaceae; genus CAZOWW01. The sequence continues at coordinate 5,053 of CAZOWW010000168.1, read as the reverse complement.
ACTCACCTCTGGAGTCGGCCATGAGAAGAGCTATCCGAGCGGGGGCGGCGACCCTGGCCACCGTCCTCCTGTCGATCCTGGCCGTGGTGGTGGTCCCGACCGCGGCGCATGCGTCCGGATGCACCCTTCCGCCGTGCGGCGCCTTCGCGAACCACACGTCGCAGTCCATCACCGTGCGGTGGAGCAACGACAACGACGGCTGGACCTATGCCACCGTCGCACCGGGCCAGACGAAGGGCGGCTGGACGAACGACGGCATCGACGTCGACTTCTTCCTGGTGCCCACCGGCTGCGTGGCCATCGGCACCGTGCCCACGGACGGTTCGTTCACCTACTACGGCCCGGCAGGCTGGGACAAGATCGCGTCCACGGAGACGGTCTCCATCTCGAGCATCTCCTGCCGGGACGGCTACGTGTATGCCTGGGCGGACGCCGCCGATGTGTGGTCGGCCGCGAGTCAGGGCTGGGCGGCCTGTCGGTGGTACTACAACGACGCGAACTGGGGGGACAACTGCGGCGGCTTCCGCAACATCGCCTCGACCCTGCAGAACAACAGCTCCGCGGGCAACTCGGTCAACTTCTACTACAGCCCGAGCTACGGCGGCGCCTGGGCCTGCCTGAGCGCCGGGGACGTGTGGCGCAACCTCGCCGCCGGGAAGATCTTCTCGTGGGGTAGCGGCCTCGGCGGCTACTGGCAGTCGATCAACGACGACATCGCCTCGTCGAAGTTCGTCTCCACCTGCGGCGTGAGCTGATCCTCGCAGGAGTCCTCCGTGCGATTCCGCCCCGGCTGGGGGGCAGGGCGGATCGCGCGGGAGGGACCGGCCGCGCGTCCATCGGGTGAGAGCCCGGAGAGGACGCGCGGCCGTCGCGTGTCCGGGAGCCCTCCCGTCGCCGGCCAGCAGCAGCGCCCACGAACGCCAGCAGTCGCGTCCGAGAAGCCCGGGCCTCCGCCCAGCCGCGCACCGCGAACACCAGCAGTTGCGTGCGGAGGACCCCGGCCACCGCGCATCCGTTCCCAGGACCCGACCGCTCCGCATGCGCGCACCCTCTCGGTCCACGAGCAGCCGCTGGTTGCCGAACATTCGTGAACGGAATACTCTAAGCAGAGTATTCGTCGAGTGATCGCCGATCGACCGCCCGCGAGGACGGACCGCGCCGGTCGTGCTGCCCGGCGCTACGGACCCGTCCGGCGAAGCGGAGGCGGCATGACCCGTCGCAAGGTGTCGAACCCCCTCGCGCTCGCGGTGCTGACGCTGCTGTCCGAGCGGCCGATGCATCCGTACGAGATGTCCAGCACGCTGCGCGAACGACACAAGCACGAGAGCATCAAGCTCAACTACGGCTCGCTCTACTCCGTGGTCGAGGCTCTCCAGCGGCACGCTCTGATCGCGGTGCAGGAGGTCGTCCGTGAGGGACGACGCCCCGAACGCACGGTCTACCAACTCACCGAGACGGGCCACCAGGAACTCGTGGACTGGCTCAGCGAGCTGCTGGCCATCCCGGTGAAGGAGTTCACCGCGTTCGAAGCCGCGCTCTCCCTGCTCGGCGCGCTCCCCCCCGACGACGCCCTGCGCCAGCTCGAACTGCGACTGGGCGACCTGACCCTGCAGCAACGCTCGCAGGAGGCGATCGCCGCCTCGGTGCCGGGCCTGCCACGGATCTTCCGTCTGGAGTTCGAGTACACCAGCGCACTGCTGACCACTGAGCTCGCCTTCGTTCGGGGACTCGTCGCCGACATCCGTTCCGGCGAGCTGGAGGGGCTCGCGGCGTGGCGCCGCTACCACGAACTGCGCGACACCGATCTCACCCCTGCGCAGCTGGACGAGGCGCTCGCTCACGAGTTCCCCGAGCACCTGGAATGGCTCGCGGACTTCCAGGAGAGCACCCGCACCCCCCGAACAGCAGGTCCGACACCGCCCGACGGCCCGGCCGAGCCCGTCCGGACACCGCCGGACACTTTTGACACGGCACAGGAGGTGGCGCCTCCCGCCTGATCCGCCCTCGACCGCAGACGGCCCCTGACCTCGGCGTTGCAGCGCCGGGGCCAGAGGCCGCAGGAGTTCCCTGAGTCGTGCCCGTCAGGACGGGCTCGGTGCCCAAGGCCCGCAATGCCAGGATACCGAGCAGGTCCGCACGAGCCGACTCCTTGCCGCTCTCCAGAAGGAGTCCTGCCATGCCCACGCGACCTCATCCCGGCACGCCGCCGGATCGCCCCCGAGCATCCGGCCCCTCCACGTCACCGGACCGCCCGCCCGCAGCACCCACGTCACCGAGCCGGGCGTCCGCACCGCCGGCAATCACGCCGTCCACCGGTCCGCTCGCCGTCGAGGTGCACGACCTCGCCAAGACCTACGGCCGAGGCGCCCGCGCCGTGCACGCGCTCGCGGGGGTGGACCTCGCCGTTCCCGCGGGATCGGTCTACGCCCTGCTCGGCCCCAACGGCGCGGGCAAGTCCACCACGGTGCGGATCCTCGCCACCCTGTCCACCCCGGACGCCGGGACCGCCCTCGTCTGCGGGCAGGACGTCGTCCGGCGCGGCGACCGAGTCCGGCGGGTGATCGGTTACGTGTCCCAGCGCCCCGGATTCGACCCCATGGGCACCGGCCGGGAGAACCTCGTGCTCGCCGCTCGACTGCAGGGGCTGTCGGCCCGGGAGTCCCGGCGGCGGGCCGACGAGCTGCTCGAGCGTTTCGGGCTCGGCGAGGCCGGCGAACGCCTGACCGGCCGGTGGTCGGGGGGCATGCAACGCAAGCTCGACGTCGCCCTGGGTCTCGTGCACCGGCCCCGGGTGCTGTTCCTCGACGAACCCACGACCGGCCTCGACCCGCAGGCCCGCACCGAGCTGTGGTCCGAGGTGGCCGGCCTCACCCGCGACGAGGGACTCACGGTGCTGCTCACCACGCACTATCTCGACGAGGCCGATCGGGTCGCCGGGCAGGTGGCGATCGTGGACCGCGGGCGGGTCGTCGCCCAGGGCACGCCCGAGCGGCTGAAGGATTCCCTCGGCGGGGACACGGTCCAGGTGGTCCTGGACTCCGAGACCTCGGCCGCCCGCGTCGCCGCCGTGCTGCGGGCCGTCCCGGGGCTGGGTGACGTCCGGTGGGACGACGCCGTGGTACGGGCACACACCGCGGCGGGTGCCGCCACCCTGCCCCACGTGCTCTCTGCGCTCGCGCAGGTCGGCGAGGTGCCGGTCTCCGTCGCCCTCGCCCGGCCCTCGCTCGACGAGGTCTACCTGCGTCACGCCGGCCGCGTCTATTCCGCCGACGCCGACGGCACCCCCCAGGGCCAGGCCGGGGCTCCACCCGGACCGTCTCCACGACCCGGGGAGGCGAACCGGGACAGCCGTAGCGAGCAGAACGGGCAGGACCAGCAGGACGGCCGCAGGGAGCATGGCCGGCAGGACCAGCAGGACGGGCAGGAGGTCGCGCGATGAGGACCGGTCTCGTACACACCGCGCTGCTCACCGCACGGTCCCTGCGCACCCTGCGCCGCCAGCCCGCCGTCCTGGCCTTCACGCTGGTCCAGCCGGCTATCTGGCTGCTGCTGTTCGGACAGCTCTTCACCCGGGTCGCGCAGTTGCCCGGATTCGGCCACGGCGGCTACCTCGACTACCTCACCCCGGGCGTGGTGGTGATGACGGCGATGTCGAACGCGGCCTGGGCCGGAACCGCCATCGTCCAGGACACCGCCCGTGGGGTCATGGACCGCTCCTTGGCCTCCCCCGTGAGCAGAGGCGCCCTGATCGCAGGTTCTCTGGCCTATCAGGGGCTCGTCACCGTGGTCCAGTCGGTGATCGTGCTCGCGGTGGGGTACGCGGCAGGCGCCCGGCTCGGTGGCGGGGTGACGGGCCTGCTCGTGATCCTGGCCAGTTCCGTGCTGCTGGCGGTGGCTTTCGCCGCACTGTCGGACGCGGTCGCCGTGCTGGTCCGGCAGCAGGAGGCGCTGATCGGCATCTCGCAGTTCCTGATCCTGCCGCTGACCTTTCTCTCCTCGGTCATGATGGCGCCCGGGCTCATGCCGCACTGGGTCTCGGACGTCGCCCGGGGCAACCCGCTGGACTGGGCGGCGAAGGCCGGCCGTTCCGCAGCGAGCAGCCACCCCGACTGGACGGCGGTGCTGCAGGAGGAAGCCCTGCTCGCCGTCTTCGCGGCACTGATGGCCTGGCTCGCGACGCTCGCCCTGAGGGCCTACCGGCGCGCGTCCTGAGCCGGCGCGCGGCAACCTGCCCACCACGGAGCGAGCACGGCGACACCCGTGCCTGAGGTGCGGCGAAACCCGCGCCTGAGGCAGAGCGCAAGCCGTACCTGAGGTGCGGCGAAGCCCGTCCCCGGCGATCGGACCCGCCGGGGACGGGCGCCGGCAAATCGACCGGACGGCACAGTGATCGGCTGGCTGGTACGGAAATCGATCCCGTGGTCAGGAGATCCACGCCGAGGTCGCGGGACCGGCGCCACGTCACGGAGCGGCCGGGGCCGGGGCCGGGGAGCTGGCGTGGGCCAGAACCTGGACGGGGCTGAGGGCCACGGGGTAGACCGCCGCGTCGGCGATGCTGCCGGTGAACCTGTTGATGGGAAGGTCCGGCCAGCCGAAGAGCTGGTCACCGCCGACCCGCCAGTACCCGGAGATCACGGAGGTGCTGCGCATGGTCGGGTCGGCCGCCACCTGATGGCCGTCCACGTACAGGCGGGCGCCATCAGTGTCCGACAGGGTGCCGACCAGATGGTGCCACTGCCCGTCGTTGATCCGAGGATCATCGGCCAGAGCGTCCTGACGAGGAAGCGTCGTGTTGGTGCCGCCGAAGACCCCGAAGCGCGCCCGGCCGGTCGAGTCCAGGCAGAGGAACCGGTCCTCGTTCACGCTGTCCGCGTTCTGGTAGAGGCCGTAGCCGAGCACGAGACCGCCGGTATCGGACGTCGTGCGCACCCAGGACTCGACGCTGAAGGTCGCGTAGCGGGCGGAGTTGCCCACGGTGCCCGCAGTGCCGCCATCACCGCCGTCGAACGTGCTCGCGCTGCCGGAACCCGCGCCCGCCGGTCCGTCGGTCCCG
>CAZOWW010000167.1:0-9769 GCA_964583765.1 uncultured Kineosporiaceae bacterium | reverse complement strand
CACCGGCGACCCGGCGCGCACCGCGCCCCGGGCGACCAGGTCCTCGACCGTCACTGCCCCGCCCTCGGGGAAGAGCTCGGAGACCCGGTCGAGGTTCACGACCTGGTACTCCACCCGGAAGGGGTTCTTGAAACCACGCAGCTTGGGGAGCCGCATGTGCAACGGCATCTGACCGCCCTCGAAGGCGGCCGACACCTGGTACCGGGCCTTGGTGCCCTTGGTGCCGCGACCCGCGGTCTTGCCCTTGCTGCCCTCACCGCGACCCACGCGGGCCTTCGGCTTGTGGGCTCCGGGCGCCGGGCGCAGGTGGTGCACCTTCAGCAGCTTCTCGTCGGCCATGTCAGTCCACCTCCTCCACGATCACCAGGTGGCGCACGGTGCGGACCATGCCCCGGACCTCGGGACGGTCCTCGCGCACCACGGTGTCCCGGATGCCCTTGAGACCGAGCGTGCGCAGCGTCTCCCGCTGGTTCTGCTTGCCGCCGATCTCCGACTTGGTCTGAGTGATCTTCAAGCGTGCCATCAGCTCGCCGTTCCTGCTCGGGCCCGCAGCAGCGCTGCCGGCGCGACGTCCTCGATCGGCAGGCCACGACGCGCTGCGACCGCCTCCGGCCACTCCAGCCCGCGCAGCGCAGCCACCGTGGCGTGCACGACGTTGATCGCGTTGTCCGAGCCGAGCGACTTGCTGAGCACGTCCTTCACGCCCGCGCACTCCAGCACCGCACGCACCGGCCCACCGGCGATCACACCGGTACCGGGCGACGCCGGACGCAGCAGCACCACGCCGGCCGAGTCCTCGCCCTGGATGGGGTGAGGGATGGTGCCCTGCAGCCGCGGGACCTTGAAGAAGTGCTTCTTGGCCTCCTCGACGCCCTTGGCGATGGCCGCGGGCACCTCCTTGGCCTTGCCGTAGCCGACACCCACGGTCCCATCGCCGTCACCCACCACGACGAGCGCGGTGAAGCTGAAGCGACGACCACCCTTGACGACCTTGGCCACGCGGTTGATGGCGACGACACGCTCGACGAACGCGGTCTTCTCGGCGCCGCCGTCCCGGTCGCGCCGGTTGTCGCGGTCACGGCGGTCCCGGCGCCCGCTGTTCTCACCGGTGCCGGCGCCGGTCCCTCCGCGGCGCTGGGGTCCAGCCATCAGGCGTTCCTTCTCTCTCGCTCGTCGCCGGCCTGCTCGGGCAGCCCGGCCATCACGCTCAGCACACCGGTCACAGCGCCAGCCCGCCCTCGCGAGCACCGTCGGCGATCGCCGCGACCCGGCCGTGGTACTTGTTGCCACCACGGTCGAAGACCACGGACACCACGCCGGCGGCCTTGGCCCGCTCGGCCACGAGTTCGCCGACCCGACGCGCCTTGGCGGTCTTGTCGCCGGTCAGCGCCCGCAGGTCGCTCTCCAGGCTCGAGGCGGAGGCCAACGTCTTGCCGACCGTGTCGTCCACGATCTGGGCGACGACGTGCCGAGCCGACCGCGTCACGACCAGTCGGGGGCGTTCCGTCGTGCCGACGACCTTCTTGCGCACCCGCAGGTGCCGCCGCGTCCGGGCAGGGGACGTGCCCTTGCCCGCGCCGCCACCGCTGCGCTTGACACCGATCGTCATTACCTCTTCCCAGCCTTCCCGACCTTGCGCTTGATCTGCTCGCCGGCGTACCGGACACCCTTGCCCTTGTACGGGTCGGGCTTCCGCAGCTTGCGCAGATTCGCGGCCACCTCGCCGACCTTCTGCTTGTCGATGCCCGACACCGAGAACCGGGTCGGGGCCTCGACCGTGAAGGTCACGCCCTCGGGGGGCTCCACGAGGACCGGGTGGCTGAAGCCCAGAGCGAACTCCAGGTTCGCCCCCTTGGCCACCACGCGGTACCCGGTGCCGACGATCTCCAGCTTCTTCTCGTACCCCTGGGTCACGCCGGTCACCATGTTGGCGATCAGCGTGCGGGTGAGCCCGTGCAACGCGCGCGAGGAGCGCTCGTCGTCCGGCCGGATGACTTTCAGGGTGCCGTCCTCGGCCCGGTTCACCTCGATGGGGGCCGCGACCGCCAGGGTCAGCGAGCCCTTAGGGCCCTTGACGGTGACGTCGCGACCGTCGATCGCGACGTCCACCCCGGACGGGACGGCGATGGGCAGCTTGCCGATGCGAGACATGCTCTCCTCCCTCGCCTCACCAGACGTAGGCGAGGACTTCCCCACCCACGCCCTTCTTGGTGGCCTGCCGGTCGGTGAGCAGCCCGGAGGACGTCGACAGGATCGCGACCCCCAGTCCACCCAGGACGCGCGGCAGGTTGGTCGCCTTCGCGTACACGCGCAGGCCGGGCTTGCTCACGCGGCGCAGACCCGCGATCGAGCGCTCCCGGTTCGGCCCGAACTTCAGGCTCACCGTGAGGGTCTTGCCCACCTCGGCGTCCTCGACGGCATAGCCGGCGATGTAGCCCTCCTGCTTGAGGATCTCGGCAATGTTCGCCTTGAGCTTGCTGTACGGCGCGCTCACCGAGTCGTGGTACGCGGAGTTCGCGTTGCGCAGACGCGTGAGGAAGTCTGCAATCGGGTCGGTCATCGTCATCGGGCTTCTCCGCCCTTCCCCACCGTGGTTTCCTGCGCGGCGGTGGACTTCTCGTCCAGCGCCTGCGGGACCTGCGGCGTCGTGTCTTCCAGAGGGAACTGCTTGTACGGCGGAATCGCGTGCCGCAGGGTCAACAGACCCGAGGGCGGCATCATGGACCGCAGTTGCACCATCTCGAGGGTCGTCATCGGGCTCACCAGCTGCTCTTCGTGATACCCGGCAGCTCACCCCGGTGCGCCATCTCGCGAAGGCACACCCGGCACAGCCCGAACTTCTTGTAGACCGAGTGCGGGCGGCCGCACCGCTGGCAGCGGGTGTAGCCGCGCACCGCGAACTTCGGCTTCGCGTTGGCCTTGTTGATCAGTGCGGTCTTGGCCACGTCAGTTCTCCTTGAACGGGAAGCCGAGGTGGCGAAGCAGCGCCCGTCCCTCGTCATCGGTCGTCGCGGTGGTGACCACCGTGATGTCCATACCACGCACGCGGTCGATCCGGTCCTGGTCGATCTCGTGGAACATCGACTGCTCCGTGAGACCGAAGGTGTAGTTGCCACGACCGTCGAACTGCTTGGCGGACAGACCACGGAAGTCACGGATACGCGGCAGCGCCAAGCTCAGCAGCCGGTCCAGGAACTCCCACATGCGGTCGCCCCGCAGCGTCACGTGGGCGCCGATCGGCATGCCCTCGCGGAGCTTGAACTGGGCGATCGACTTGCGGGCCTTGGTGATCTGCGGCTTCTGCCCGGTGATCGCGGTGAGGTCCTTGAGGGCACCCTCGATCAGCTTCGAGTCGCGCGCGGCCTCGCCCACACCCATGTTGACGACGACCTTGACCAGGCGCGGCGTCTGCATGACATTGGCGTAGGCGAACTGCTTGAGCATGGCCGGGCCGATCTCGTCGGCGTACCGCTGCTTCAACCGGGGCCGGACGCGCTCGGTGGTCTCGGACGTCGTCTCGACAGTCTTCGTCGCCATCTCAGATGTCCTTACCCGAACGCTTGGCCACGCGGATTCGCACCGTCTTCTCCCGGCCGTCCCGCTCGGTCGTCTCGATCCGGACGCCGACCCGGGTCGGCTTCTTGGTCTCGGGGTCCACCAGGGCCACGTTGCTGATGTGGATCGGGGCCTCCTGGGTCACGATCCCACCGGCGCGGCCGCCACGGCCGTTCGAGGTCACCTTGGTGTGCTTCTTGATCCGGTTCACACCCTCGACCAGCACGCGCTGGGTCTCCGGGTAGACCGCGATCACCCGACCGGTCTTGCCCCGGTCGCCCTCGAGCCTCGTGCCGTCGGCGCGGGTGCGCTCACGCGGACCGGCGATCACCTGAACGGTGTCGCCCTTCTTGATCCGGAGCTTCGCCATGTCAGAGCACCTCCGGCGCCAGCGAGATGATCTTCATGAACTTCTTGTCCCGCAGTTCGCGGCCCACGGGGCCGAAGATGCGGGTACCCCGCGGGTCACCGTCGTTGCGCAGGATCACTGCGGCGTTCTCGTCGAACCTGATGTAGGAACCGTCCGGGCGACGGCGCTCCTTCACCGTGCGGACGACGACGGCCTTGACCACGTCGCCCTTCTTCACGTTGCCGCCGGGAATGGCATCCTTGACAGCCGCCACGATGACATCGCCGATACCGGCATACCGACGGCCGGAACCGCCGAGCACGCGGATGCACAGGATCTCCTTGGCACCCGTGTTGTCGGCGACCCGTAGCCGCGACTCCTGCTGGATCACTCTCTAACTCCGTTCGTCACGCTGGTTCTCCTATGGAGCCTTGCGGAACAGTCAGCACCGGTTCCGCCCGGGGTCCGGGCGGAACCGACAACGTCGATTACTTGGCCCTCTCGAGGATCTCCACGACCCGCCACCGCTTGGTGGCGGACAGGGGCCGGGTCTCCATGATCAGAACCAGGTCGCCCGCGCCCGCCGAGTTCGCCTCGTCGTGCACCTTGACCTTGGTCGTCCGACGGATGACCTTGCCGTACAGGGCGTGCTTCACGCGGTCCTCGACCTCGACCACCACGGTCTTGTCCATCTTGGCGCTGACCACGTAGCCCCGCCGGGTCTTGCGGTAGCCCCGCGCCGGCGCGGCCTTCTCACCGGCGGTGTCGGCGCTCGCCAGAGTGCTCGCCACAGTCTTCTCGCCCATCTCGCTCAACCCTGCGGAGTCTCGGTGATGCCGAGCTCGCGCTCGCGCATGATGGTGTAGATCCGCGCGATGTCGCGACGGACAGCCCGAAGTCGACCATGGCTCTCGAGCTGCCCGGTCGCCGACTGGAAGCGGAGGTTGAAGAGCTCCTCCTTGGCCTTGCGCAGCTCCTCGAGCAGACGCTCGTCATCGAAGCCACGAAGCCCGCTCGGAGCCAGGTCCTTGGACCCGACCGCCATCACGCCTCACCGCCTTCGCGCCGGACGATCCGGCACTTCATCGGCAGCTTGTGGATCGCGCGGGTCAGCGCGTCCTTGGCCACCTTCTCGTTGGGGAAGGACAGCTCGAAGAGCACCCGCCCCGGCTTCACGTTGGAGATCCACCACTCCGGGGAACCCTTGCCGGAACCCATGCGGGTCTCGGCCGGCTTCTTGGTGAGCGGACGGTCCGGGTAGATGTTGATCCACACCCGACCACCACGGCGGATGTGCCGGGTGATCGCGATACGGGCGGCCTCGATCTGCCGGTTGGTCACATAGGCCGGTTCCACCGCCTGGATGCCCCACTCACCGAACGAGACCGCGGTACCGCCGCTGGCGGCGCCGGAACGTCCGGGGTGGTGCTGCTTGCGGTGCTTGACCCGCCGAGGGATGAGCACGGCTCAGGCCTCCGATCCGGTGTTCGACTCCGCGCCGACGACGGCGGCCTCGGAGACAGCCGGCTTGGTCTCGCCGGCCTCGACGGCACCCCGGGACTCGCTGGGACGCCGACCCCGGGACTGACGCGGCCCGCGGCCACCGTCGCCCCGACCGTCACGGCTGTCGCGGCGGTTCTGGCGCGGGGGCGCCGCGGCCTGCTCCCGAGCCAACTCCCGGCTCGTGACCTCACCCTTGTAGATCCACACCTTCACGCCGATCCGGCCGAAGGTGGTGCGGGCCTCGTAGAAGCCGTAGTCGATGTTCGCGCGCAGGGTGTGCAGCGGCACGCGCCCCTCGCGGTAGAACTCCGACCGGCTCATCTCGGCGCCGCCCAGGCGGCCGGCGCACTGCACCCGGATGCCCTTGGCCCCGGCGCGCAGCGTCGACTGCATGCCCTTGCGCATGGCCCGGCGGAAGGAGACGCGGCTGGACAGCTGCTCCGCGATCCCCTGGGCGACGAGCTGGGCGTCGATCTCGGGGTTCTTGACCTCGAGGATGTTCAGCTGCACCTGCTTGCCGGTCAGCTTCTCGAGTTCGCCACGGATCCGGTCGGCCTCGGCACCACGTCGTCCGATCACGATGCCCGGCCGGGCGGTGTGGATGTCCACCCGCACCCGGTCGCGGGTCCGCTCGATCTCGACCCGGCTGATCCCGGCCCGCTCCATGCCCTTGGACATGAGCTTGCGGATCGCGACGTCTTCCTTCACGTAGTCGCGGTACCGCTGACCACTGCGGGTGCTGTCGGCGAACCACCGGCTCTTGTGCTCGGTGGTGATACCCAGCCGGAACCCGTGCGGGTTAACCTTCTGGCCCACTAGCGGGTCCTCCCCTTCGCGCTGGCCTTCTTGGCCTCGACCGGTGCCGCGGGCGCCTCGGCGACCACGTTCCGACGGGCTCGCCGGGAGGGCTTGGCCTCCTCGACGACTGCCGGACGGGTCTTCGGACGCGGCCCGACCACCACGGTGATGTGGCTGGTCCGCTTGTTGATCCGGTAGGCACGGCCCTGGGCGCGCGGGCGGAACCGCTTGAGGGTCGGACCCTCGTCCACGTACGCGGTCTGCACGACCAGTTCCCGCTCGTCGAACGCCTCGGACGCCTTCTCGGCCTTCACCCGCGCATTGGCGATCGCGCTCTGCACGACCTTGCACACGGGCTCACTGGCCGCCTGCGGCGCGAACTGGAGCACCGCGACGGCCTCGACCGCCCGCTTGCCACGGATGAGGTCCACGACGCGCCGGGCCTTCTGGGGCGTGACGCGGATGTACCGCGCCTGCGCCTTGGCTTCCATCGCTGTCCCTTGCTCTCTGTAGTCTGTCGTCCGTCAGGGCCGGCTCAGCGCCGACGTCCCTTGCGGTCGTCCTTCTCATGGCCGCGGAAGGTCCGCGTGGGCGCGAACTCCCCCAGCTTGTGGCCGATCATCGATTCGGTGACGAACACCGGGACGTGCTTGCGGCCGTCGTGGACCGCGATGGTGTGCCCCAACATCTCCGGCACGATCATGGAACGCCGGGACCACGTCTTGATGACATTCTTGGTGCCCCGCTCGTTCTGGACGTCCACCTTCTTCTGCAGGTGGTCGTCGACGAAGGGCCCCTTCTTCAGGCTGCGCGGCATGTTCGCGGGCTCCTAATCAGCGCTTCTTGCCGGTGCGGCGCCGGCGAACGATCAACTTGTCGCTGGCCTTGTTGGGGTGACGGGTACGGCCCTCGGGCTGGCCCCACGGACTGACCGGGTGCCGACCGCCGGAGGTCTTGCCCTCGCCACCGCCGTGCGGGTGGTCGATCGGGTTCATCGCCACGCCACGGACGGTCGGCCGCTTGCCCTTCCAGCGCATGCGGCCGGCCTTGCCCCAGTTGATGTTCGACTGCTCGGAGTTGCCGACCTCGCCGACCGTGGCCCGGCACCGCGCGTCCACGTTGCGGATCTCGCCCGAGGGCATCCGCAACTGGGCGTACGGACCGTCCTTGGCGACCAGCTGCACCGAGGCGCCTGCCGACCGTGCGATCTTCGCCCCGCCGCCGGGCCGCAGCTCGATGGCGTGGACCACGGTGCCGACGGGGATGTTGCGCAGCGGCAGGTTGTTGCCCGGCTTGATGTCCGCCGTCGGACCGTTCTCGATCCGGTCGCCCTGCTGCAGGCGGTTCGGCGCGAGGATGTAGCGCTTCTCGCCGTCCACGTAGTGCAGCAGCGCGATCCGCGCGGTCCGGTTCGGGTCGTACTCGATGTGCGCGACCTTGGCCGGCACGCCGTCCTTGTCGGCCCGGCGGAAGTCCACCACGCGGTAGGCCCGCTTGTGCCCGCCGCCCTGGTGCCGCGTCGTGATCCGGCCGGAGTTGTTGCGACCGCCGTGCTTGGGCAGCGGGCGCACCAGCGACTTCTCCGGCTCCGACCGGGTGACCTCAACGAAGTCGGCGACGGAGGAGCCACGGCGGCCCGGCGTCGTCGGCTTGTACTTGCGGATTCCCATGCTCAGTCAGTCCTCGAGTCAGGTCTGCGGGTCGTCGTGCGAGGCCGGAGCCTCACGAGACGGGGCCGCCGAAGATGTCGATAGTGCCGTCGGCCAGCGTCACGATGGCCCGCTTGGTGTCCTTGCGGCGTCCCATGCCGAACCGCGACCGCTTGGTCTTGCCCGCACGGTTCAGCGTGTTGACCGCCTTCACCTTGACACCGAACACCTGCTCCACGGCCAACTTGATCTCGACCTTGTTGGCGTCGGGGTCCACGATGAACGTGTACTTGTTCTGGTCCAGCAGCCCGTAGCTCTTCTCCGAGACGACGGGGGCGAGCAGGACGTCACGCGGGTCCTTGTTGATCCTTCCGATGACGCTCACAGCGCCGCCTCCTCCGTGTCGCCGCCGGCGGTGGCCACGGCCGGCTCGCGCCAGCTCCCGACCGCCTTGGCGCCCTTGCCCCGGACCGGACCGGCCAGGAACGTGCGCAGGGCGCCCTCGGTGAACACGACGTCGTCACTGATCAGCACGTCGTAGGTGTTCAACTGGTCCGGCACCAGCAGGTGCACGGCCGGCACATTGCGCAGGCTCTTCCAGTTGAGCGCGTCCTCGCGCTCCAGGACCACCAGCACGTGACGGCGCTGGGAGACCCGCGCCACCGTCGCGGCGGCCGTCCGGGTGGAGGGCACCTCGCCCTCCACCAGACCCGACACCACGTGCACCCGGCCGTGGCGGGCGCGGTCCGAGAGTGCACCGCGCAGCGCGGCCTGCTTCATCTTCTTGGGCGTCCGCTGCACGTAGTCCCGCGGGACCGGGCCGTGCACCACGCCACCACCGGTGAACTGCGGGGCGCGCGTCGAACCCTGACGCGCCCGGCCGGTGCCCTTCTGGCGGTAGGGCTTGCGGCCACCGCCGCTCACCTGCCCGCGGGTCTTGGTCGAGTGGGTGCCCTGGCGGACCGCGGCCAACTGCGCCACCACGACCTGGTGGATCAGCGGCACGTTGGTCTGCACGTCGAACACGTCGGCGGGAAGCTCCACCGTGCCGGTGGGCTCTCCGCTGGCGTCGGTCACCTCGACCGCCTGGGTCGTGATCTCGCTCATCGGGTCAGGCCCCCTTCGCGGCGGTCTTGACCAGGACGACCCCGCCCCGCGGGCCGGGCACGGCACCCTTGATCAGGATGACCCCACGGTTGCTGTCCACCGCGTGCACGGTGAGGTTCTGGGTGGTCTGACGGACGCCGCCCATCCGGCCGGCCATCCGCACGCCCTTGAACACACGGCCAGGCGTGGCGCAGGCGCCGATCGAACCGGGCGAGCGGTGCTTGCGCTGCGTGCCGTGCGAGCTGCCCAGGCCCTTGAACCCGTGGCGCTTCATGACACCCGCAGTGCCCTTGCCCTTGGTGGTGCCCATGACGTCCACGAGCTGACCGGCGGCGAAGGTCTCGACCGTGATCTCCTGGCCGAGGCTGAACTCATCCGCGTCGGCGGTCCGCAGCTCCGCCAGGTGGCGACGGGGTGTGACCCCGGCCTTGGCGAAGTGACCACTCAGCGGCTGGTTCACCTTGCGCGGATCGATCTGCCCGTAGGCGATCTGCACGGCGGCGTAACCGTCCACCGGGACGGTCCGCACCTGGGTGACGACGTTCGTACCGGCCTCGACGACGGTGACCGGGACCAGCCGGTTCTCGGCGTCCCACACCTGGGTCATGCCGAGCTTGCGGCCCAGCACGCCGCGGACGGCAGTGATCTGATGACTCATCGCGAAGCGTCCCTCAGAGCTTGATCTCGATGTCGACGCCGGCCGGAAGGTCCAGGCGCATGAGTGCGTCCACCGTCTTCGGCGTCGGGCTGAGAATGTCGATCAGCCGCTTGTGCGTGCGCATCTCGAAGTGCTCGCGGCTGTCCTTGT
>CAZOWW010000166.1:0-9863 GCA_964583765.1 uncultured Kineosporiaceae bacterium | reverse complement strand
CTCCTCGGGCGAACCCTGGTCCACATCGCGCTGAACCGTCTTGCCGATCGCCCGTTCCACCAGCCGCACGAGCGCCTCTCGGCGCCGGTTGAAGTGCAGGTCGAAGTCGCTGCTCCGTAGGGCCTGGGCGTCCACGAGGTGCGTGTCGAGGAGCTGGTCGAGACGGTCTCCGTCGATGCCCGCCCTGCGTTCGATCACCGTCAGGTACTCCGCGGGGGCGACCCCGCCGATGGTCCGGTTGGTCACGGCGGCCAAGGGGGTCTTGTTGACGATGCTCTCCCGACGCTCGTCGTCGATCTGGTGATCCATGCACCACTTCTGCGGGAAGACGTGGTGGATGTCCACCGCCAGGTTGACGTACTGGATCTTGTCGAAGGCGTGCTCGGTCATCCAGTCGCGAGCGCCGTGGCCCAGGAGCAGGGCGTAGATCCCCTTGTAGGCGGCCGCGCCTCGCGTGCGCAGGGAGTGCAGGCGCGACTCGACGAAGCTCGCGTCCTGGACCGTCTTGGGCAACACCGCATCGGGCTTGCCCAGGGCCCAGGCCGGAACCTGTTCCAGGTCCCGGACGAAACGGGTCTCGATCGCCCCGCCGTAGAGCTCGCCGAGGATCCCGCACCAGAACCACTGGGTGAGCTTGTCGCGGACGCCGATGAGGTCGGCGTCCTTGCCCAGTTCCACCCTGATCGCGGCCAGGGGGACGAGCTGCTTGGGGTAGGGAAGGAAGCGCGTGTCGAAGATGCGGACGTCCGCGAGGAACGTCGACGCCCAGATGAACGCCTCCTGGAGCGCGTCCCGCCACTGCAGGTAGTCCCGGAGATCGAGTTTGAGGACGTCCTCGCGCTTGGCCGAGACCGCGGGCGGGCGATCCGAGGTGTCCGTGCGATTGCGTTGCAGGGTCGTGAGCATGGTCACGGCCTGGAGGAAGTCCGTGTTCTCGACCGCCGCGAGCACCGGGTGACCACTGAACTTGAGCTGGGCCTCTTCCCAGTCGTCGTTCAGGCGGAAGTCGTGGCCGTGGGTGTCGTAGTAGAAGGGGTCCCCGGCGAACGTGGCGGTGAGGAGTTCGAAGACGTTGAGGGAGAGCCCTCCGGTGTTGACCTTCTCGAACACCGTGGCCACCGCGGCCTTGCTCGTGGAGGTGTCCAGCTCGATCGCCGGGATGTTGTAGGTGCACGTCGGCTGGACGACCTGGGCGTGGAACCGACTCGCCGTGTCCTTGTCGTCCATCGCGAACAGCCAGGTCACGGTCTCGGCCCCGGCGAACAGGAGCCGGACCGGGAAGTAGCCCGCGGCGCGTTCCTTGTCGGCGTCGGACAGGTCGAGCTCGATGGTCTTGCCGAAGTTGGACCGGACCATCCCGTCGCCGGGTACCGAGATCACCGCCTCGTCGATCCGGTCCTCGCCCAGCAGGGCGGTGTCGATGTGGATGTAGTACCGGCGGGTCAACTTCTTGCCGCGGCTGTCCGCGGTCGCCACGGTGCCCTGTCCGGTCAGCGCCTGCGTCAGCGAGGTGAGGCGCTGCTGGCCGTCGAGCAGCAGCAGGTCCGCGCTGACGTCCGGGCCGATGCTCACGCCCTCGACCGGCCTGGGCTTGAAGCGGATCTGGTCGTTGCCCGTCTTCAGGAGCATGACCACACCGAGCGGGTGCCGACGCAGGATGGTGACGAGCAGCTGCCGGATGCGCTCGTCCTCCCACTTGTAACCGCGCTGGAAGTCCGGGAGCTGGATCTTGCCGTTCCTGATCCATTTCAGGTACTCGCTGAGTTCATAGAGCGGGGTCTGGAAGCCCACGGACTGTTCTCTCCAATCGGTGCCTCGGCGGCGCAGCCAACACGGGACGCACGCACCGCTGGTCGACGAAGGCGGGAGATCTCATGGCAAGGGTTCGGTCGGGGGGACGAGGCTGCTGGGCCGGCCGCTGGAGGTGACGGCGAGTTCGTCACGCGCGCGGGTGGCGGCGACGTAGACCAGGGACCGCTCGCGCAGCATGGCGTCCTCCCAGGCGTCCTCGGAGTAGCGCTGGTCCTTGAGCGCGGCGGGCACGGAGCCCTCGGAGATCCCGAAGAGCAGCACCCGGCTGAACTCGGTGCCCTTGGCGCGGTGCATGGTCATCACCACGGGCTGGCCGGGCTTGATGTGCTCGCGGTCGACCGCCCGGATCTGCACGCCGCGCTCGGCGAACCCGGCGGCCACCCGGTCGCGCTGCCAGCGGTCCCGCACCAGCACCGCGATGGTCTCGGGGGCGACGCCCGGGGCGGCGGTCCACTCCCCCACCACCGCGGCCGCCGCGTCCAGTTCCTGGGCCAGGCTGGTGCAGGAGATCCGCCGGACGGGCGGACCGCTGCGGGCGGAACGGTAGTCGCCCGAGACGTCCAGCCCCTCCTCGAGGTCGAGGTACGTGCCGCCCTGGAGGATCCGCATCGCGTAGTCCAGGGCCTGGGCGGTGGTCCGGTAGTTCAGGGTGAGCCGGCGGGACCGCCCCACGATCCGGATCCCGAACGGCGCCAACGCCACCCGCCGGCCGTAGATCCGCTGGTGGGAGTCCTCGGCGATGAACAGGTCGTCCGGGTGGTCCCCGACGAGCGCACGCAGCAGTTGCCAGTGCGTGGGTGAGAGGTCCTGCCCCTCGTCGATCAGCACGTGGTCGAACAGGTGGCCGTCGGTCTCGGCCCGTCGGGACAGGTGCGCGGCAGCGATGGCCGGCGCCTCGACGAAGTCGACTCCCCCCCGCACCCGGGCCTGGGCCCGGCAGGCGGCGACGACGTCCCACACGGCGCTGCGCTTGCCCCGGTCCAGGGCGACACCTCGTCCGGGGCGGCGCACCCGCAGGTACGCCTCCCGCGTGGTGATCCGGTTCGGGAGGATCACGGTGGCGTACTCGCTCGCGAGGAACGCCTCGCTGCGCAGCGCGGGTGCCAGCTCGCCGCCGGCTGCCTCGAGCGCCTCCCGCCACGGGTTGGTCACCATCCGGCCGAGGGTCTGCGTGCCGGTCGCACCGAGCACCGCCTGGACGTCCTCGTCCAGATCGGCGGCCGCGGCTCGCAGGACGGTGCCCGCCAGGGCGTCGATGCCGCAGACGTGGACCCCTGGCTCACCGGGCCTGCCCGCGAGCGGCAGCTCGGGATCGAGCCGGGCGAGGTCGGTGCGCATCGCGTCGGCGAGGTTCGTGGTGAACGTGGTCACCAGCACGCGGGTCTGGGGATCCCTGGCGGCCAGCATCCGGGCCCGGTGCAGGACGACCACGGTCTTGCCGGTCCCGGCACCACCGGACAGGCGGAACGCCCCCTTGTACGAGCGCTGCACGTAGGCACGCTGCTCGGGGTGCAGGAACACCCGCCAGGCCCCGAAGTCGCCGCCCTCGATCACTCGGCGCAGTTCCTCGCTGCCCTCGATGTAGGTGAACGACATCTGCGCGGCCGGGCGTTGGAGGCCGCGTACCAGTTCCTCGTCCTCGCTCGCCGCGGGCAGGGCGAGCTCCTGCTCCGGGCGGCGGAGCTGGTACTTGTCCTCGACGTCGGCGATCGTCAGGCCGGCGCTCAGCTCGATCAGGGCCAGCCCCTGCCACTCCACGGCGTCCGCGACAACCACCAGGAGCGCGTCCTCGTCCTCGGCGGCCAGGGCCCGCCGGGCGAGGTCCTCGTCGATGCCCAACTGCGTGGTCAGGGCCTCGACCGTCAGCCCGTGGCGCTGCAGCAGCGGGACGGCCGGGGATACCGGTCTCGTACCCGGCGTCGGCCTCTCGTCCGACACCCGCTCCGGCACCGCTGCGGGTGACGACGTTGCGGCGAGCTGGACCTGCGCGGTCGGCTGTGCCTGCCCGGTCGGCTGGGCCTGCGCGCTCGGCCGCAGGACCGGCTCCGGGACCGGCTGGGGTGTTGGTTCGACGATCCGGATCTCGGCGACGCCGTTCACCGGGTTGACCGCCAGGACGGTCTTCTTCGCGACGGCGATGGCCTCGTCGTGGGCCCAGATGCCGTGGAAGACGTAGGTGGTGTCCCCACCGCTCATGATCTTGAACAGGACCGCGCGGTAGAACTGGTCGACCCGCCCGGTCCGCACCCTGGGGTCGGCGCTGTGCGCGATCGGCTCGATGTGCAAGCCGGCGGTGGTGTCGTCGTCGCTGAGCTTCTCCAGGAAGGTGAACGCCTTCTTCTTCACCGAGGCGTCCAGCTTGCTGGCGACCTTGGTGAGCACGATGGTGGGCATCAGCGTCCTTCCTCGCGGCCGTCCGGCCACGCCACACCCAGGGCGGCCAGCAGCGTGTCGACGTCGGCATCCAGTACCCGCCACCCGGCGGCCTCGAGATCCCGTCGGTCGTCGGGATCGGGATCCAGGTAGACGGCGATCCTGCGGTCCGGCCAGGCGGCGTCGATCACGATGCCCTCGGCGGACTCGTAGCCCACGACCGGGACCGGCACCACGCCGGTCGCCGCGAGCCGGCGCAACAGGTCCGCCTCGGCGGGGTCGATCGTCTGGTCCACCTGTGCCTGCCACGCCGGATCGAGCACCTCGGCCGGGACGTCGCCGGGTTCCGCCCCCGTCCCGGCCTGCGGCTCCGAGCCTCCCGACGGCGCCCCGCCGGTGGTCCCGTCGGTCACCTGGCGCAGGGTGCAGATCGTGAACGGGCCGGTGCGCAGGTTCAGGGCGTTGGCGATGCGGAGCCATTCGCGCCAGGCCTCGGCATGCCCCTGGTCGGTCAGGGCCTCGTCCCGGTCGTCCAGGACGACGGCGATCTCGGTGAGCAGGGTGCCCGGTTGCCAGCTCACCCGGGTGAGCACACCGACCGGCCCGGACCGCCACCACATCGCCGGGCCCTGCCCGGATGGCGGTTCCCCAGGAGGCAGTGCACCGGCGCTCCCGGAAGGCCGTGAGCCGGGTTCCCCGGTGAGCAGGGCGGCGGCGGCCGGAGCGAGGTCCCCGGCCGGGACGCTGGTCCGCTCACCGGCGGGGGTGAAGAACAACGGGACGACGTCGGCGAGGCTCGTGTGTTCGCTCACCTCGGGCTTCTGCAGCCAGTTGAGCAGGAACGCGAACGGGCCACCCCGCAGCGACTCGACCGTGCGGTGACTGAACGGGAACTGCCCCGACTCCATGACCGAGGCGACCACACCGTCGTGCAACCACACCGGCGCGAGCGGGGCACCTTCCCCCGTACCGGCGTCCGAACCGGCACCGCCACCCGCGCCACCGCTCGCCCCGGCAGTGCCACTGCCACCGGCGCCAGCCTGCTCGACGTCCTTCGCGGTCACCGCCAGGACGACGATGCCCTGGTCGCGCAGCCCTTGGCGCTTCTCGGCGTCGTCGGCCAGCCGATTGTGCACCGGGCTGGCGTGGAAGTGCCGGCCGTCGGTGAAGATCGCGACCTGGGGGATGTTCGGGTCGTTGGCCGCCAGCACGAAGTCCGGGCGGCAGCCGTGCAGGAGAACCTGCGGGTCCAGGGTCCACTGCCGGGCGCCCCCGGGGAACCCGATCCGCAGCTTGTTGCCCTTGGGGCCGGGCTGCTCCTGCACGCTCGCGCCCAGGGCGGTGACCCGGTCCCGGAACACCTTGCGGAAGTGCTGTTCCAGGTGCGACTCAGTGGTGTCCTTGCCCGGAGGCAGGTCGGTGATCACCCAGCCTGCGGCCTCCGCCGCCGCGGGGTCCTCGTCGGGACGCCCGGAGCACAGGATTGCCCGCAGGTGCCGTTCGGCGGCCTGCCGGGAGACCAGTTCCACCGGGTGCATGCCTCCGGCGAACGGCAGCAGGCACCGGTGGCAGGCAAGGCGGGGTTCGGTGGCGCAGGGGCAGTCGCGGACCACGGTCCATGCCCGGTGCAGCAGATCCCAGAGCCGGTGAGGGTCGGCCAGTTCGGCCAGGTACCCGGTGCCGCCGGGGACCACGTCGTGCACGAGCAGCGCCTCGCGGAGCCGCCCGCCGCCCGGTTCGAAGGTTGGGTCGGTGATCTGGACGACGGCCAGGTGGTCCGGGGACCCGCCGAGCTGTTCGCGCAGTCCGAGCAGCAGCGCGGCCGTCAGGCTCGGCACGGCGAAGACATCCCCCAGGGTCACCGAGCTCGGCAGGCGCAGCACGACGCCCTGCGTGCTCAGGCTGCGCATCAGCGCCAGGGTGCGGGTGTGCTCCTGGGAGGACTTCCGGTACCGGCACCAGGGGCGGTGCTCGTCGGGCCGGTTGGCCTTGGCGGACTTGTCGAGCTTGCCGCACCCGGCGCACACCCGGAAGAAGTTCGCCGGCCGCTGCACCCCGCCGATCGTCGTGGCCGCCCCGTAGCCGGCCAGGCGCCCGGCGTTGAGCCAGCGGATGTCCATGCGCCGCAGGTACTTCAACCCGAAGTCGTAGCCGTCGACGAACCACTGGCGCACCACCGCGGCCGGGTCGACGTCTGCGGCGACGAACAGGGAGAACCGTTCCCGGCGCCGATCGTCCCGCCGGTCGGTGATCGCGGCCTCGTCGCGGCGCACCTCGGCCGAGACCCGGGTCAGCTCGATCGCCTCGAGGTGCTGGCGGGTGTCGGCAATGCCCTTGCCCCCGCAACGTGGGCAGTACGCCACCGCCGCCGGCGTCCCCTGCACCCCGCGGTCGACGGCGTACCCGCAGTCCGGGCAGAACGCCCACGGCCGCACCGCGGTGCCGTCGAAGCCGAGGTCGACGGAGTCGATCTCGATCTCCAGTCCCCGGGCGTAGAACACCGCGCCGGGAGCGAACTCCCGCAGCGCGTTCGCCGAGGAACGCCGGTAGCCGACCTGCTCGGACTCGTACTCCTGGGTGTCCGGGTCGATCCAGGTCACGGCGACCTCCAGGGTCACCGCGTCGTCGATCAGCGTGTAGTTGGGCAGCACCCCGTGCTCTTCGAGCGCGTGCACCCACGGCTGGTCCCGCAACCGCCCGGCCTGCCTGATGGTCAGCTTGCGGGCGGCCGACGCCGAGCGGTAGGCCCGCTTGTCCTCGTCGGTCGCCGCGGGCAGTTCGGCAATCGTCTTGAGTCCGGGCAGGGCCGCTTCGATCGCCGCCTTGCGGTACTTCAACTCCTCCAGGGTCTGCGCCCAGCGCTGGGCCGCCCCGTAGAGGTGGGCGGCCAGGGCACTGCTACCCGGCCCGTCCGCGGGGGTCGCCCACGCGCTCAGCTCCCTGACCGTGCCCTCGGTCAGCGCGTCGAACGCGCCCAGGAAATGCCTCAGATGGTCCGGCGCCCCGGACTCGGCCAAGGCGATCAGGTCCCCGAGGAACGAGCCCGGCTCTGTCCGGCTGAGCACGTGCGCGCCCTGGCGGGGTGCCTTGCGCCCGCCCTCGCGGGCCAGGCGGTCCACCAGGTGCGCGACGTACTGGCGCTGCAGGATCTCCTCGGCGTTCAGGTAGGTCGCGGGTGGCCGGACCTGCCCGTTCACCACCGACAACGGCTCGCCCAGGCGGGGCAGGTGCTCACCCCGGCCGGTGACGAACGCCAGGTTCAGGGCGTTGCCCGTCAACCGTCCCGCCCGCCCGACCCGCTGCAGGTACGAGGCGACCGAGCGCGGCAGGGACGCGAGCATCACCGCGGACAGGTCACCGATGTCGATGCCCATCTCCAGGGTGGGGGTCGCCACCAGCACGTTCGGGGACCGCGGGTCGGCCTGGCCGCCCTTGAAGGCCGTCTCGTAGGCCACGCGGGTCTCGTCGTCCAGCAGGCTGGAGTGCTCCCGGGCCACGATCCGGCGGGCGTCGGTGGAGGCGTACAGGCGGCGGTAGTAGTTGTCGCCGGTCCTGGCCCGCCGCAGGGTGCCGGGGCAGCGGACCAGCAGGCACGGCGCGCCGTCGAGCTGGTCGATCACGGTGGGGGTGCCGGGGTACCGGTTGCGGCACATCGAGCACTCCAGCAGGCACTGCCCCGCGGTCAGCCGGGACAGTTCGGCCGGGGTGACGACGATCGAGCCCGAGGGCACCGCGTAGACCGTGGCTCCGGTGGCCGTCGCGGACTGCCGCAGGATCCCGTCGCGCGCCAGGCGTTCGAGCAGGGCCTTGGCCAGGCGGGCGCCGTGCTGGACGCTGACGTGCAGGGTGCGCGCCGCCCACCGGGCGTACCAGCTCTGCGGGGAGGTGACCGGGTCCAGCAGCGGGTCTGCCTCGGCCAGTGCCTTGCCGATGCGCGGGAACGCCGGGGCCGACCGGCCGGACGGGAACGCCGGCATGCCCTGGCTCTTGGGGCGACCGGTCCAGATCCGGTACCGGTTGCCGTCCTCCTTGATGTACAGGTCGAACCACGGGTGCTCGACGGCGCCGCGCTCCCGCAGGTGCTCCAGCACCCCGCGCACCCAGGCGGTGAGCTGGGCCTCGCTCGCCGAGGCCACGAGGCCGTCGGTGGTGTCCTGGTCGGACGCCGCGAGCACCGCCCGGCCGATCACGGCCAGCCCTGCGGTCGCGCCGACCTCGGCCACGACGCTGCCGGTGGCCTCCAGGGTGCGCCCGACCCGTGAGGCCAGTCCGAACTCCATCACCGCGTCGAAGAGCAGCCGTGCCCGTACCCGCTTGCGCACCGCGGCCGGGACCGCGCGCAGGGTGGTGCTGGCCCAGAACGGCGCGAACTCGGGCCGGTCGACCAGGTTGGGCGGGATCAGCCGGTACCGCCGGAACGGGTCGTCCCCGGCGTTGCGGATCGCCTCGTCGACCAGCTCGTCCAGGGCGATCGGGGCCCCGCCCACGGCGTCCAGCAGCACCGAGCGCAGGGTCAGGGTGTGCGAGCGGGACTGCACGAATCCGGCGCGGTGGGCGGCGTCCTGCACGGAGTCGGTGAAGACCAGGGCCTTCTTCTCCCGCGCGTCCAGGTGTGGATGCCCGAACAGGGTGGACAGGCTCACCGAGAGCATCGTGGCGATGGCGCTGCCCAGGAAGCGGATGCCGTCCTTCTGCAGGCAGGACGGGCAGGTGTCGTCCTTGGACTCCTTGTCGGCGTCGGGCCCGACCAGGCTCAGCACCGGCAGGACCCAGCCGTCCCGGAAGTCCGGGTCGTCGTCCGGGGGCGGGGAGACCAGGATCGACCGCGCGTGGACGGCGAACCACCGCAGGCCCTCGACGTCGCGGTCCCCCGTGCCGAGGACGGCGTGGTCGGCCTCCAGCGGCGCGTAGAGCAGGGCCCGGAACCGGCCCTCGTGCGCGGCGTGGTTGCGGCGGATGGCGGTGTCGTCCTGATCGAGGTCGGTGCCGGTGGGGGCCAGGCCCACGCCCCAGCCGGAACGCCCGCAGTGGCGGCAGTAGATCGCGGGGAAGGCCGGGCGTCCCTCCCAGCCGAACGGGTCGTGGGACTCGGCCACCGTGAGCGCACCGTCGTCGCTCCACAGGTACTTCGTCGCCGAGGCCGCGACCCGGTCGACCCGGGTCAGCTCCCGCACCCACAGGTGCAGATCGACCGTCGCGGCGTCCTGACCGCCGGTGGCCCGCAGGTGGCTGAGCATCGCGACCAGGTGCAGCAGGAACACCTGTCCGGCCTCGACCGCCCGCTGGTCCGCCCCCACTCCCCCGACGGTGAAGACCAGCTCGACCAGGTCGTCGACGGGCGCGGCGGCCACCGTGCGTTCGACCAGCCCCTGGACGATCGGGTGCGCCTTCGCCAGGGCCAGCAGCCCGACACCGCCGGCCGCCACCTCGGCGATCCGCTCGGGGGTGGTCTCGTACAGCGCGGCCAGCACCTGCAGCGCCAGTGCCCGGGACGGGTCGGTGCCCCCGGACATCGCCTGTTCCACGGCCTGGTTGAGGGCGGCGGCGTCGGCCAGGGCGAGCACGGCCGGACTCAGCCCTGTGCCGGCCACGATCTCGGCGGCATCGCCCACCCACTCGGCCAGCTCTAGCCCCGTCCTTCGCACGTGGGATTGAGCGGTGAGGGCCATCGGGGTTGG